>NZ_JBFQEG010000014.1:0-54735 GCF_040930515.1 Streptococcus huangxiaojuni | reverse complement strand
GGATAGTGAAGTGGCCGAACTGCTGAGTCCTTACACCATGGAGAATTTATGGGACAGTCAGGCAGAGGCCCAAAATCTGGCCGAAGCTGATGCCTACCAGAACAGGATGATGGCTTTTGCGGATAAGCTGGATGCAGCAGCTGATAACTTAACAGCGGCGGATCAGGAAGGGGCAGCTTTGTTTTCGACTAACAACAAGTAGGCAGATAAAGGGCATTGTCACTTATTGGAACTGAACACGCCCTAAACGCTGCGGGAAAAAGATGTCCTGACTTAGAATCTGGCGATTCGTCAGTCAGTCCCCTATTTTCCTTTTGCGTTCTTAACGGGCTTTGTATCTTGTTGGAACTGAACACGCCCTAAGAGCTGTGCAAAAAAGATAAAATTTCCTATTTTTGCTGTGCTCTTTTAACGGGCTTTGTATCTTGAGGAAGGGATGTTATGGGAGTAACGGCTGATTTAGACACGCTTGTCCAAGCGGCCAAAGAGACTAAGAAAGCGCAGGAGCGTTTGGCCATTCAGGGGGCTTTGTCGGCAAAGCAAGGCGATTGGGAGAGCTAATCGTTTGATTTACAGAACCGCTTAGAGACGAAAGCTTCTGAGCTGCAGACTTTAGCGCAGGGGACGATAGCTTCTGAGCTGGCGGATTGTTTTATGGGTCAGGCAGCTGACAGTGCAGCGGCCTATCTGGCCGAATGGCCTCAGGCAGACTTTAGCAGCTTGATACGGGCTTAGAATCGCTGGCACAGCTGCAGATAGAAGAAGCCAGTCATTATCAGAACCTCTCTGATTTATTGAATCTTTTATAGAACAGCCGGTCTTTAGACTGGCTGTTTTTCATTAGGCTTTATCGGCAGTGCGGACACATTAAATAGGGTTAGTAAAAATGATATGGCACTGAGTAAAAAAATAAAAAATATCAAAAAAGAGGAAAATTTTTTAAAAGATATTGACAGCGCTTGCATTTCGATTTATAATAATTCTGTAAAAAGTTACGGTTTTTTTTGACAAAAATTTCACAAAAAGAGGTGAACTATGGACTATAAAGAATTAGCTCAGGCTATTGTAACAAATGTCGGCGGCCCTGAAAATATTAATATTTTGTCGCATTGTATGACCCGTCTGCGCTTTAACCTGAAAGATGTTTCTAAGGCCAATAAGGAGAATTTAGAAAATCTCAACGGTGTTATCGGTGTCGTTTATGCCGGCGGCCAGTATATGGTCATTTTAGGCGAGCATTTGCTTCAGACCTATGATATTCTGATGAAAGACTACGATATTAAATCCGGCGGTGTCGTTGATGAGAATCTTGATGGGGACCTTGCTCCCAAAGAGCCTTGGACCTGGCGGAATGCAGGAAATAAAATCATCGGCTTTGTCGCAAATTCCGTGACACCGATGATTCCTGGTCTGATTGCCGGCGGTATGCTCAAAGTTGCACTTTTGCTGGTTGTCACTTTTGTCAGTTCTGATTTTGAAGCGACATCAAGCTATGCTTTGCTATCAGCAATTGCCGATGCACCGTTTTATTTTATGCCTATTTTTGTTGCTTACGGTGCAGCCACAAAGCTTGGCGGCACACCTATTTACGCTATGGCAGCTGCAGCCTCTCTGCTGCACGGCAACTTTACAGAATTAGTCACGCAAGGCGATCCTATCAGCCTTTTTGGCCTAAATGTCCGCCTGCTTTCTTATGGCACATCGCTTCTTCCTGCCTTACTGATTGCTATTGTTGCTTATTATACTGAAAGATTGTTGAATAAGCTGATTCCTAATATCTTTAAGGCAATTTTTGTCGGAATGGGAACAATCTTTGTCGCCGGAAGTCTGGGCTATTTGATTTTAGGACCGCTGGGCAACATGATCGGACAAGGCATAGCGGCTGCCTTTATGTTCTTAGACAATACAGTCGGTCCGCTGGCAGTCGGTTTATTGGCAGCTGTTCTTCCTTGGCTGGTTATGGCCGGAATGCATACAGCCCTGACCCCTTTTATGCCGCAGCTTTTGGTGAAACCAGGTTACGATGCTATGCTGCGTCCCGCCTTTCTTATGCATAATATGGCTGAGGGCGGAGCAGTCATCGGTGTTATTGCTCGTACGAAAGATAAAATCAAGCGCAGTGAGTATATTTCTATTGCCATCGGCTGTATTGTTGCCGGCGTAACTGAACCAGCTATTTACGGGGTCAACCTGAAATACAAAAGGCCTATGTATGCTGTCATGGCGGGCGGTTTTGCCGGAGGTGTTGTCGCTAGTTTATTAGGTGCCAGAGCCTACGAGATGGGCTATTCTAATGTCTTAGCCCTGCCAATCTTTGCTGAAACCGCCATGGCAGCCGCTGTTGGGATTGTTGTAACGATTATTGTTGCTGCAATTGTCAGTTATATTTTAGGAGTTGAAAACGATGCAGAAAAAGAGCAGAAGCAAGTGACAGAACCTGTCCAGCAAAAGGTTGCCGATTCAGCTGTTTTAGCTGTTGCTGATGCCGAATTGCTTCCTCTTGAAAAGGTTGATGACCCTGTATTTGCTCAAAAACTTATGGGAGACGGTGTCGCTTTTAAACTGGAAAGTGATTTTATCTCTGCTCCAGCTAACGGTGAGCTGACAACTGTTTTTCCAACCGGACATGCCTTTGGTCTGACACGCCCTGATGGCGTAGAGATACTCGTACACATCGGCATTAATACAGTTGAATTAAACGGCGAAGGCTTTGATGTTCTGGCAAAGACCGGTGATAAGGTGCGTGCCGGTCAGCCGATTGTTAAAATTGACCGGGAAGCTATCGCTAAGCAAGGCTATGATGCTACAACCATGCTGATTATTACGAATTCGAAAGATAAGACTATTAAGCTCCTAGCATCCGGTAAGGTGAAACAGGGACAAATCCTGAATGAGGAGGAATAAGACTTATGACTTATGAATTGCCCAAAGGCTTTTTATGGGGCGGAGCTACAGCTGATTTTCAGTACGAAGGCGGTTTTTCTGAAGGCGGCCGCGGTCTGTCATCGCACGATTATGAAACGGACGGCTCCAAGGATAATCCCAGACATCATACGATGAAGATGCCGGACGGTCAGATTATTGCTCCCAGAAGTTCTTTCTTTTATGCCGATCCAGTTCCTCCGGAAGCACAGCCGGTCTTTCTGGAAGATGCCTACTATCCCAGCCATCAAGCAGTAGATTTTTACCACCATTACAAGGAAGACATTGCCTTGATGGCCGGGATGGGCTTCAATGTTTTTCGTTTTTCAATCTGCTGGAGCCGCATTTTCCCAACAGGTGAAGAAACGGAACCAAATGAAGATGGACTTGCCTTTTATGATCAGGTTATTGACGAGATGCTCAAATACGGCATGGAACCGCTCATCACTATTTGCCATGATGAGATGCCCATGCATTTAGCTCTGAAGTATGACGGCTGGTCCTCCCGCAAGGTTATTGACTGCTACCTCAACTATTGCCGGGTGCTTTTCGAACGCTACGGCGACCGCTGCCGTTATTGGCTGACTTTTAATGAAATCAATGCTGTCCGCGGCTTTGGTCCTTGTGGAACTCGGGAATCAAGCGGACAGGCGCATTACCAGGCTGTGCATCACATGTTTGTAGCCAGCGCCAAAGCGGTAAAATTGGGACATGAGCTCATGCCTGGCAGTCAGTTTGGTACCATGTACGCGATGAGTGAACTTTATCCAGCCAGCTGTAAACCTGAAGATGTCTTCCACCGTCTGCAGGAACGCCGAGAGAATTGGTATTTTATTGACACGATGGGCCGCGGTTATTATCACCCTTATGCTAAAGACATTTGGAAGCGGCGGGGGGTCAAGGAGATTGTAATGGAAGCTGGGGATACAGAGATTCTCTTAGAGGGTCAGCTGGATTTCATCTCTTTCAGCTATTACCGCTCGAATACGACCAAGGCAGGTGATGATTGGTTTACTGTCGGTGGTTCACCTAATCCGTATCTGGAGGAAACACCGTGGGGATGGCCGGTTGATCCGCTCGGTCTGCGCCATGTAATGAACGAGATCTATGACAGGATACAAAAGCCGATTTTTATTGTGGAAAATGGTATGGGGGCTGTTGATGAGCTGGATGAAAACGGCCTAGTTCAAGATGACTACCGCATTACTTATCTGCGTGACCATCTCCAGACAATGGCCGATGCCATTAATATTGATGGTGTTGACTGTCTGGGTTATACGATGTGGGGGCCTATTGACTTGATTTCACTGTCAACAGGAGAGATGAAGAAACGCTACGGCTTTATTTATGTGGATATGGATGATAAAGGCCGGGGCAGTCTTAAGCGGACCCCTAAAAAATCCTATTATTGGATGAAGGAAATCATTGCTTCAAATGGCGCTAAATTAGCAGAATAAAAAAGGGCGGAACAGATCGGTCAGTATCAGAAACCGATTGTCCCACTCTCTTTTATTTTTCACTGAATTGACTGAGACGGATAACTTCGATTTTGTATCCATCAGGATCAGTGATAAAGTAATACATGTTTGGCTTGCCAGGCAGACCTGACAGCTTTGTCACAGGATAGCCCGCTTCTTCATGAGCTGCATGGCTGGCTTCAAGGTCATCAACGCCGACAGCGATATGGCCGTAACCGTTTCCTAAATCATAAGCCTCATGGCCGTAGTTGTAAGTTAGCTCCAATTCATAATCAGCGTCATCCGGTAAGGCCAGATAGACCAGAGTAAATTCAGCATCAGGGAAATCATTGCGGCGCACTTCCTTAAATCCAAGAGCTTCTTGATAAAAAGCCAATGATTTTTCCAAATCTTTAACACGGATACAGGTATGTAAAAATTTCATAAAAACCTCCATTTACACAAGATACAAAGCCCGTTAAGAACGCAATGGGAAAATAGGGGATGGCAAGTGATGTCTTGCATCACGCTGACATCCATCTTTTTCCCGCAGCGTTTAGGGCGTGTTCAATTACACAAGATACAAAGCCCGTTAAGAGAGCACAGCAAAAATGACGGTAAGCCAGAAATCTATGATTTCGTAGGCGCACCCCTGCCAGAACGACTAGAAGGGTGCGGTCGGCTGTAAAGACGACAAAGCCTTCAGACGTTTACGGCTGACGGTAAGCCAGAAATCTATGATTTCGTAGGCGCACCCCTGCCAGAACGATTAGAAAGGTGCAGTCGACTGTTAAGGCGACAAAGCTTTCAGTCGTTTACGGCTGCCTAACTGTGAAATCAGTTCTATATTTGACAATGCTTTTTCCCGCAGCGTTTAGGGCGAGTTCAATTAACAAGATACAAAGCCCGTTAAAAGAGCAAAGCAAAAATAGGAGCCTGACCTCCGAGTCATCAAAGACTCAAGGGAGGGCTATCTTTTTTGCACAGCTCTTAGGGCGTGTTCAATTCAAACAAGATACAAAGCCCGTTAAGAACGCAACAGGAAAATAGGCGCACCCCTGCCAGAATGATTAGAAAGGTGCGGGCAGGCCTTTTTGCTGCTTCAGTGTTTTTTAGCGAGGCTGGTCGTTAAAAATAACTTCAGCCCGCGGTTTGCGGGAGCGTGGATGCTTAGGGTCACGCAGGCGGTATCCCAGAGAAAGCATTGAGGCAATCCCTTCTTTTTCCTGATCAATCAAGCCATACTGGGCTAAGATACTATTGACTTTCTCATAGTTAAAACCTTCAATAGGACAAGAATCAATACCAATCATTGCTGCCGCTGTCATCATATTAGCTAAAGCAATATAGGTTTGTTTAGCTGTCCAGTCAAAAAGAGCCCTTGGATTATCAGCTATCTGCATATCATTTTTCTGAAAAGACTCATAAGTAACTAAGCGTTTAGACAATGCCTCACCTTCACCGACCCCTCGCCTTACTAGGCTTTCTCTGACAGAATCAGTGTCATAGCGGGCGTTTTTCTCAGCGATGAGCAAAACAAAATGACTGGCTGTTTCTAACTGATATTCAGCTCCCCAAGAAGCATCTTTAAGCGCTTTTTTAATAGCTTCATTTTCCAGAAGAATAAAGCGCCAGGCTTCCAGACCTATTGAAGAAGGGCTGAGCCAGGCAGCATCCAAAATATAATCCAAATCTTCCTGAGGAATTTTTTGGTCATTATAAACACGGACCGCCATCCGAAAATCAAAAGCAGCACGAACCTGACGCTTGATATCCTCTTTATTACTCATAAAAAACCTCCATTCCACAAGATACAAAGCCCGTTAAGAACGCAAAAGGAAAATAGGGGACTGACTGACGAATCGTTAGATTCTAAGTCAGGCCATCTTTTTCCCGCAGCGTTTAGGGCGTGTTCAATTAACAAGATACAAAGCCCGTTAAAAGAGCAAAACAAAAATGGCGGTAAGCCAGAAATCTTCGATTTCGTCTGCGCACCCCTGCCAGAACGACTAGAAGGGAGCAGACGCTCTTTTCTCGCAACCTTTAAATATGTTCTTACCCCTATAATAGCATTTTCATAAAAAACTTGCTAGCTTTGCTGTTATTATAAAAACGGTAAAATAAACTGGACCCAAATAAAGGATAAAGGCATGACGAGTACCATAGCCGGAATCATGTCGGCAATGGGGAACATTCTCAGTCTAGCTATTCGAAAACCCGTCGCCAGCATAAGAAAACCGCCGCAGGCTTTAAAATCAGCAATCATATCAGGAGTTGTCAGAGGCATGATGAAAACTGCCAGATAGAAAAGACAGCTGAGAATGATAAACTGCGGGACAGCAATCAGTGAGACGACATAGCCTAAATTACAGGCAAAGATAGCAGCGGTAAAGAAGTCTAATATAGATTTTGAAATAAGGATAGTGGAATCGCCTGTTATTCCCGCATCCAAACTGCCATAAATACCTGTGCCGCTGGCACAAAAAAGCACAATAATTGTTAGCAGGCTGGCGAGGTAGTCTTCCTGTGAAAGGGCTGAATGGCCATTTGGAACTAATTTTGCCATACTGCGCTGCATCAGTGCACCGCCTTTGTTAATCCAGTCACCAAGGTGGAGAGCAAGTCCAATCCCTGTTCCGATAACAAGGGCAAAAATGACTGCAGGCATATATTTCATCAGTCCGATAGATGAGATGCCCATTCCCATTGAACAGACGCCGAAAATCATGTTGATTTGTGTTTTAAAATTCTCAGAAAATTTATTTCCAATGAGACCACCCAGCAGTCCTCCCAAAACAACAGATAAAGAATTGGTTATAACACCGGTAGGCATACCGTTTCCTCCTTGATATATTTATCATTATTTTATCACGAAATCTTTAAAAACAATACGAAATAAGCATAGGCTTTCCTCCAAAATTTGATTTGCAAAACGAAGGATTCATTAAAATAGTGATTAAATACAGAAAAATAAAAAAAGTCTTGACAACGCTTTCACGTTGGTGTAGTATAAGAGTATAACTAAATAAGGATTGTAACTCTTCGTTGAGGCATTACCGTAAAACATTTCAGTAAAGGGGTGTGGTGTGTCTTCGGAGAGTTTTTTTGCAGTCTGGGAGAAAAGTCCCGCAGTTAAAAAGAGGTTAAAGGTAGACAGAAGATGAAGGTTATTAAAAAGATTAATAACAATGTTGCTGCATGTGTAGATGATAATGGCAAAGATTTAATTGCTTTTGGGCGCGGAATCGGCTTTCCCAAAACACCATATCAGTTAAATGATTTATCAAAGATTGATATGACATTTTATAAGCTGGATTCACATTTCCAAATGCTCTTGGATGATATTCCTGAAGACCTGATGCTGCTCAGTGTGGAAATTGTTCAAAAGGCTCAGAAGAAACTAGCTGGCAGGCTCAGTCAGACTCTGGTTTTCAGTCTGGCCGATCATATTCAGTTTGCAGTTAAGCGCCTGAAGGAGTTCAAGGAAATGAAAATTCTTTTTTCACAAGATATTGCTCAGCTTTATCCTAAAGAAACCAAGCTGGCAGAAGAAGCCTTAAGTATTATTAATGCTTCGCTGGATGTTACCCTCCCTCACAGTGAAGTTACTAATATTGCTATGCACTTTATCAACAGCCGGACAGATTTCACGATTGATGAGGAAGAGCAGGCTATTGAGGAGCGTATTGAAATCATAACTCAACTTATTGAAAAGCAGCTGAACATTGTGATTGACCGAGATGAATTTAATTACCAGCGTTTTCAGGCCCATGTCCGTTATTATTTGAAGCGCCTGAGTTCAGGCGAAACTTTTATTGACGGTAATAAAGCCATTTTACAGCATTTACGTGCAGCACAGCCTGCTGTCTACCAAGCCGCTGCAGCCATCATGGACTATATCCGGCAGACTCAGGATATGGTTCAATCTGATGACGAGTTACTTTATCTTATGGTACATCTCAATAGGTTAAACGAGAAAAGCGGCAGGAGAGCGGTCTCCAATCATGATTAAATCATCTGTTTTCTACCGTATTTTCCTTGACTGATTACCTGAGAGTAAAAACATTACTAGAAATGGAGAAGAAAATGACTGATAATAATAAATTAATGGCTGAAAAAATTCTTGCAGCTGTCGGCGGCAAGGAAAATATCAGCAGTGCAACCCATTGTATGACACGTTTGCGTTTGAATTTAAAAGATACATCAATTCCCAAAAAAGACGATTTAATGGCGGTTCAAGGTATTATTGCAGTTGTTGAGTCCGGCGGGCAGTACCAGATTGTTATTGGACAAAATGTTGCTATAGTTTATCCAGAGTTTACCCGGCTGGCAGGCTTGACAGCTGAAAAGCCGATTGATGAAAATTTAGACCAGCCGAAGGAAAAACTAACCTTAAAAGGAATAGGCTCCCGTATAATGAATTATCTGTCTGGTTCAATGACGCCGCTAATTCCTGCCTTAATCGGGGCAGCCATGTTTAAGACGATTCAGGTCGTTATCGGGCCAGATTTGCTTCGCTTGGTTTCTGCCGAAGATGATACTTATCTATTGTGCGGTTTTGTCTACAGTGCTTTCTTTTATTTTCTGCCTATTTTCTTAGGCTTTACAGCAGCAAGAAAACTGGGGGCCAGTCAGTTGCTGGGCGCCATGCTGGGGGCTCTCCTTTTAGTTCCCGATTTTACAGCATTAAATGGACAGACTTTTCATATTTATGGCTTTTTGTCTACCAAAGTTTATGATTATTCACAGTCCATTCTGCCCATTATTTTGACCGTATGGGTGATGACTTATATTGAACGGTTTTTCAAAAGAATCGTACCGGATGTTTTATCCACTATCTTCGTTCCTTTTTTAACGCTCTTAATCACGGTTCCGATTGAATTAATCGCTTTAGCACCGCTGGGAAATGTCCTTGGTGATTTTATCGGCCGAGGGCTGATTGGTTTTGGAGATTTTGGCGGCTTTATTGCGATAGCGCTTGTCGCAGCACTGTGGGAATTCTTGGTCATGACCGGCATGCATCAGGTTTTAATCCTTTTTGCTATTGCAGGTATTGCACAAAATGGCTATGATAACTTTGTTACAGTGGCTGGCTTTGCTGCAACATGGGCAGCTTTTGGCATGGCTTTTGGTGCCTTTATCAAAATTCGCAATAAGGAACAAAAGGCAACGGCCTTTGGAGCTTTTGTATCAGGTATATTAGGCGGGGTGACTGAACCTGCTCTGTATGGTATCGGTATGCGCTATAAACGCCCATTTATTGCTTTAGCTATAGGTGGTGGGCTTGGCGGCCTTTATGCCGGTCTGACCGGTGTTGCCAACTATTTGATGGGGGCGACTAATTTTCTGGCTGTCCTCGGATTTGTTGGCGGCGGTACAACGAATATCATCAATGGCTGTATCGGATCTTTCATCGCCTTCTCTGCTACAGCCCTGTTAACTTACTTTATCGGTTTTGAAAAAGAGAGCCAAGCTTTGAAAGAAGGGAAATAATGAAAAAAATTCTTTTACGTGCAGATGACCTCGGTTATTCTGAGGCGGTTAATTACGGGATTGAAAAAACCATCAAAGCTGGTCTTATCCGCAGTCTGGGAGTTATGGTTAACATGCCGGCTACCCAGCACGGTGTTGATTTAATCAAAGACTGTGATCTGGCTCTTGGCGTACATACTAACATTTGTGCTGGTAAGCCTTTAACGAATCCTGCGCTTATTCCAAGTCTGGTTGATGAGAATGGTGAGTTTAAATCATCGAAAGTATACCGTTCTGCTAAGGAAGACTTTGTTGTCTTTGAGGAAGTGGTCTTGGAAATTGAAGCACAGTACCATCGTTTTGTAGAACTTTTCGGCCGGCAGCCGGACTATTTTGAAGGGCATGCGGTAGCTTCAGAAAATTTCTTTAAGGGATTGGAGCATGTGGCAGATAAATACCATTTGAAATATTCCGGTTTTTCTATGGGAGGAGCTCCCCTTAGGATAGGCCAGTCACAGGTCCAGTTCAATATGGAATCGATGGCGCCAGATTACAATCCTTTTGATATGTTAAAACGCATGGTGGCAAAGGCAGATGAGGAAGTGGTCCAGCTGGCTGTTTTTCACCCCGGTTATCTTGATGATGAGATTCTAACGCACTCCAGCCTAACCATCCCTCGAACACAAGAAGTTGCTGTGCTAACAAGCCCTGATGTCAAACAATGGCTTAGCAGGCAAGACGTTGAACTGATTGATTACCGAGATTTATAAAAAGTATCAACAATATTTTAAAAGTGATAATCTGTCTTATTTCTGAAAAAATGGGTGTAGGGCTTGCATATCACTTGACTTAAACAGAAAAAGGCAGGGAACTCCCTGCCTTTATTGTTACACCTCGTTTTGTCTCAGCTTTTAAACCATTTTTACAGCTGTTTAATCAAGAGCACCCCAGCTTTCATGCTTACCCTTCAAAGTAAAGCAATTCTTTTGGTGTTTGTGTAAAGACTTCAAAGCCAGATTTTGTGACATGGCCGCAATCTTCAATACGGACACCAACTTTTCCAGGAATGTAGATACCAGGTTCAACCGAGAAGCACATGCCCTCCTCCAGTATTAAATCATTTCCTTCCATAATGGAAGGAAACTCGTGCACTGCCATACCAAGGCCATGTCCGAGACGGTGGTTGAAGTAGTCACCGTAGCCTGCTTTTTCAATAACGTTTCGAGCTGCAGCATCTACTTCAGCAGCAGTGACACCAGGCTTGATAAACTCTTGGGCAGTTAGTTGTGCTTCTAAACAAAGTTTATAGATACCTTTTTTGAAATCATCGGGATTGCCGACAGCCACTGTGCGCGTCATGTCACTGGTATAGCCCAGTGTTTCGACCCCCAAATCAAAAAGTAAAAGCGCATCGTTCTCAATTTTATTTCTACCAGGGATACCATGTGGGTTGGCAGCATTGTTTCCGGTCAAAACCATTGTGTCAAAACTCATCTTACTGATGCCCTGTTTTTTCATTTCAAATTCAATTGCCGCAACGATATCTGTTTCTGTAGCCTCCAGTGAAATGTGCTCAAAGCCTATTTGAACCGCTTTGTCCGCAAACTGACCGGCTGTCATCATTTTTTCAATCTCATCTTGTGATTTGATGAGACGCATCTTCTGAATCTGAGGTGTCAGGTTTTGAAAATGTCCCTCAAAGACCGTTTGCAGGCCTTGGAATTTTGTCACATTAAGATGATCAAATTCGGCCAGAACAATTTGTCCAGCTGTTGAGGGCAAAACATTTTTCAGTATCTGCCAAGGATTTTCAGAATCATCATACCCGATAACTGTAACATCTAAAATCTGACTGGCGCGTACGGTTTCAAGGGCTGGCAGGAAAAGAACCGGCTGCCGGTCACTGTATACAAAGAGAAACATTTGCCGTTCGTGCGGGTCGCAGTAAAAACCCGTTAAATAATTAACGGTTACAGGATCAGACAAGACGGCAATATCAGCCTTTTTGTCATTGAGATAAGAACGGATTTGATCTAATTTTGTCATTAAAGTAACCTTCTTCTGATAGGATAAACGGAGAAGATAAGCTGCTGCAAAGAGTTATCTTTTTATCTATTTTTTCAAAAAAGAAAGGAAAAATCAAGTGTATTTAAAATGCTTTTTTGAAAACTAAGCGCTAAGTAATCTGTAAAAATTTGTTTGAATTCTTTTGTTCTGAACAAATTATGAAGTTGATAGAATATAATAAAATTAACTAATTACCTATTTATTACCCCTTTTACAGCTTGGTATGAATATGTTTATGAAAATTCATTTGCATCTCCCAAAATTGCAGGTGCATTAGCGTTGGCTGCAGATAAATGCAATGAGTTTACCATTAACTATAATAGTGAAGAAAATAGGTTTAATGAGAGAGGAGCCGTCACTTTGAGAAATCAAAAATGATTACTCAATACTGGATTAGACAAGGGGAATTTTGATAAGTCTAGGTTTAATACTTTTGATTCTTGCCCTATACATAAAAGGAAAATAAATAATAAAGTATATAGTGATAGATAATGATACAATAGACTTAATAATAAAATTGGAGTGAAAAAGTGTATAAAATCTTAATAGTCGACGATGATAAAGAAATATTGAAAATGATGCGTATTGCACTTGAAATGAAAAATTATATGGTAACAACATATTCTTCAGTTTCACTTCCGCTAAATACTAATGATTTTCGAGGGTATGATTTGATTTTGCTTGATATTATGATGTCAAATATTGAAGGAACCGAAATCTGTCAAAGAATACGTAACGAAATTTCAACTCCCATCATCTTCGTTAGTGCAAAAGATACGGAGGAAGATATCGTAAATGGTCTTGGAATCGGGGGAGATGACTACATCACTAAGCCGTTTAGTTTAAAACAATTAACTGCAAAAGTTGAGGCAAATATAAAGCGCGAAGAGCGCAATAAACAGGCTGTTAATGACTTTTCTAATATTCGTCGAGACATTGGAGCTGTGACATTTTATTTAGAAGAGAGAAGTATATATGTAAATGGGCAGACAGTTCCACTTACAAGCCGAGAATATAATATTCTAGAATTATTATCACGCAGGACTTCAAAAGTTTATACTCGGGAGGAAATTTACAATGAAGTTTATGATGAATATGCCGATGCACTTTTTCGTTCAATATCGGAATATATTTACCAAATAAGAAATAAGTTTTCTACTTATAAAATAAATCCAATAAAAACTGTAAGGGGACAAGGGTACAAATGGAATGATTAAAAATTATTCTATTAGACAAAGAGTTTGGTTTTTTGTAATTGAGATAGTCATTGCTACCGTTTTAATGATACTATTAGTTATTGGTTTGACCATATTTTTGAAGCAAGCAGGACAAATTAGTGGTACGGGGACAATTCATATGTCTTTAGATTCAGATGATATCACTATTTCGGATATAAAAAAAGAAATGAAAAAGTACGCTTATGATTATGTAGTGTTTGATAATAAAACTAATAAAATTGTTTATGGAAATTATATGCCCTCTGATGTAGGAGATTATGAGACAGTTAAGCAATATTCTCAGGATATGACATTTGGAAGTGTTGTTTACACGTACTCAAGTAATACAAATTGGAGTCTCACTATAAGGCAAAATAGTATACCTGAATTTACAAACCATAGTCTTCGTTCGATTTCTTACAATAGTTTTACATATGTTTTCTTTTTTGTTGGTGAAATTTGTGCTGCTATTTTTCTTGTTTATAGATTGGTTAAGGAATTTTCTAAAAGCTTTCAGAATATACAAGAAATTTCACTAAACATGGGGAAAATCACAGTGGCACCTGCATACAGCAAATCTAGAATATTAGAGTTTGAAGAAATTTTAACTCATTTATATGAAAAGAGTGGAGAATTAGCAAAACTTATTAAGGCAGAGCGACAAGAAAAAAAAGATTTGTCCTTTCAGGTTGCAGCTCTTTCTCATGATGTTAAGACCCCAATAACTGTTCTAAAAGGAAATATTGAACTTCTTGAGATGACTGATTTAACTGAACAACAGACAGATTTTATCAACTCAATGAAAAATGGTTTATCGGTTTTTGAAAAGTATTTCAATTTAATGATTAGCTATACCCAGCTTATTAATGATGACAGTGATTACAAATCAGAAGTCAATCTTAGCGATTTTTTAAATGATTTGTCAGTAGTATTGGAGGAATTAGCGAACACCTATCAAATTGCCTATCAATTAAGGGTTTTAACGAGTGTATTATACTTTCATGGTAGTGCAGTAGCTTTAAGCAGAGCGATTACAAATATTTTTGTGAACGCATGTCAGTATGCCGAAAGTAATGCCGGTGAAGTAATCTTAACAGTAAAGAATGACAATAAAAATATATACTTTGAAATATGGAATAACGGAAAGCCATTTTCAGAATATGCAAAGAAAAATGCGACAAAACTTTTTTATACAGAGGATACTGGAAGAAGTGGGAAGCATTATGGGATTGGTTTGTCATTTGCTCAAGGAGTTGCAAGAAAACATAAAGGGGATTTAATCGTCTCAAACCCTCAAAGTGGAGGTGCAATTGTTAGCTTAAAAATTCTAATATAAGAGTATAATAGAGAAACATGAAGTATATAAAAAGTAGCCTTTCCAATTAGGATACGGCTACTTTTTCTTTTTACTTAATAATGCATAAAGAATGATGGTACATAAGATTATCCAAAAAACTGTAATTATTACATAAGTGATATTACCTGTTAAAATTAAATTGATAGGTAAAGCAACAGGACACCAATAACTCCCAATTAAAGCTTTATTACTTGCAAAAATTATAAATAAAATTTCAATTATTGAAAGTAGTATATTTTCCCCTTTACCAATAATAAAATTCATCATTCCATGTATATGATTTTGGAAAATTGAAAGTAACCAGCTTGCTGATGCAATCACTAAACTTGTATATATGTCATTTTGGATCAATCCAGTAGCTAGCCATATAAAAGCAGTGGGAAAAAATAACAAACAGTCTATTACAAAAAATTTCACTAGTAAGATATTTTTCCCTTTTTTATTTGCTTTTATTTCTTGAAAGTTATTAGCTGACATTTCCTGTTCAAAAGACATAATAGTTAAAATAACTATTAGTATAGGATAAATTAGCATAGTAACTATAGATAAATTTGTCATTGAAATCTCTACATTTATATAGTGTAAGTATATAGGGATTGTACAAATTTCAAGAATAGTAAAAATAAATATCAAATAGAGAGCTATACTATTTTTCAACTTAAGGAGTTCACTTTTAAACATTTCTTACTCCTTTAAACTTTTTAGGCCAAATGTAAACAGGATTAATGAAAGTATAACTGGTAGTGCGATTCCAATAATAATATTATTACTAGTGCTCACCATCATATCCCCAGAAGGTTTGATTTGTAGTAAAGTCTCTGCCACCCTGTAATGATAAGAGTAAGGGAAAATAAACCAAAAGCTTGTCTTTGCAAAAATGGGAGCAACTAATAAACAAAGTAAAGTATTTGTTGCTAAAAGTACGTATGAATTAATCCATTTAGACAAAATATAAAGTAAAGGAATGTCCCAGATAATCGATGTAAGAATAAAAAATAAAGCTATACTTATTTTTAAAAAATCAATATCGATAACACCTTGATATATTTTAGAAACTATATACATTAATATTAAAAGAATAAGACTTGAAAATATTAATCTAACAAAGAGTAAAACTATTTTCACTACTCTAATATTCCAACTAAGTAAACTGATGTTTATATTTTGGAAATTTCCCGCTCTTTCTTCTGCATTAAAATCGTAAAGAAAGAGCAAACTAATTAATAGAAATAGGAATCCCGCCTCCCACCAGTAAATGGAAAATGAAGAAAAAATTTGGACGCCGCCTATTAAAAAAGCTATAAATATTGTTATTAATGGAATTAATAAAACTAATCTCATTGTTCCAGAATGCTTCAGTTTTATTGCTTCAGAAGAAAAAATCTTTTTCATTTTATAATCCTCCGTGCACTACGTTAAAGAATACTTTCTCAAGGTCATCATTTTCAATATTTTCATGATTGTAACAAATGGTACCTTGATTTAATATAACTATTTGATCAGAAACCCTACTAATTTCGTGGAGTTGATGACTGGATATTAGTATTGTAACTCCCTTAGTCTTTAATGATTGAACTAAGTTTAGTAATTCAGTTATTCCATCAGGATCTAAACCGTTAGTAGGTTCGTCCAGAATTAAAAATTTTGGATTTGTCAAAATTGCCATGGCGACACCAAGTCTTTGTTTCATACCAAGAGAAAATTTACCTACTCTTTTCTTTCCAACATTTTCAAGACCAACTAACTCTAATGTTTTAACTATTTGATTATCGGGGATATCAAATAAAAGTGCTTTTGTTTTTAGATTATCAAAGGCTGATAGATTTCTGTAAATTGCTGGTGATTCAATCAAAGCGCCAGTATATTCTTTAACACTTTTATCTCCATTAAAAAGAATTGTACCACTGTCTGCTGGAATTAAACCAAAAAGAATTTTCATTAAAGTTGATTTACCTGCTCCATTAACGCCTAATAAGCCACATACAGTGCCAGGTTTAATTCCAAAGCTTACATTTTTAAGAATTTGTTTCCCTTTAAATGTTTTTGAGATATTTTTTATTTCTATTTGCATTTTACTCACCTCTTTTTATTTTTCTAAAATTAATTATAGATGCTAAACTTCAGTATTAGTTCATTATGGTGTTATCCGGAGTTTAATACGACACTTATGGAAAACATTAAAAAGAGAGCTTGTCAATGATGCAAATTTCGCAACCATTGACCAAGCTCAGCTTAAAATCTTTAAATATATTGAAGCCTATTACAATCCGAAACGTCTCCATTCTGCCTTAGTATATCAGTCACCAATAGAGTTTGAAAAAAATAATGACTAATTAATTATCTTAACTTTGTGTCTATTTTTCTTGATAGATCCAAATCTTTTATTATTTCATTGTCCACTGGACAGGGAGCACTTCAACCATTTTTAAAGCTTTATCTAAATATTTGAAATCATGACCTGAAAAAAATTCTTTTACATGCAGATGACCTCGGTTATTCTGAGGCGGTTAATTACGGGATTGAAAAAGCCATCAAAGATGGTCTTATCCGCTAAAAGAAACAAATTTTTGCTGTAGCTCATCTTCTGGTTCTTTATAACCAATTGCCTAATTGATTCACAGTTGGTAAACTATTTTCTAGAATGTCGAGCATTTTGTTAGTTTTTATATTAATGTAACAATAAAACAATCAAAGTGTAACATAATATCGATAAATTTGTTTTAAAATGGAATTACACAAATTGAGTACTTACTTTTTCAATTTGTTAAAAAATTTATAGGAGGATTTTACAATGATTGTAACACGTGAAGAAGCTCGTGAAATGCACGTACGCTGCTGATTTAATTGAGTAAAGAGGCTGGAAGGTAAACTCTATTTCAGAATTACTTACCAGCCTCTTTTATAGTTCTACTGATATAGTCAAAAATATTTAAAGTAAGGGAAGTAATTAAATGTATAAATTAAAAGAGGCAGTATTATTCTTTCACATTAAAAATGAGACTATTATCCAACTTGGGAAGAAAAAATGGAAAGTATTAGATGCCCAAATGGAGCTGTATGATTTTTTAAAACATGATATAAAAGTAACTAACGATGAGGAACAAAAATATTTTAATTTTTTAATGGAAGAAAAATTACTAACTGAAAAAATGATTTACTCTAAAGATAGGTTTTTGAAAAATAGATTTTATTTTGAAGATATTTCAAAAGGTATTAATAATAGATATCAGGAAGATTTTTTTAAAAAGAAGGTAATGATAATTGGATTAGGAGGAGTAGGCAGTGTTGTTTTATTCAATCTTGTAGCTATGGGTGTGAAGCATTTTATCCTAATTGATGGCGATAATGTGGATATATCCAACTTTAATAGGCAAATTATGTTTGATATAGATGATATTGGCAAATCAAAGGTTGTTGCTCTAAAAGAAAAATTACATAAGATTGATAATAGTATAGAGGTTGAAATTTGTGATAGATACATCGAAAATAGCGATGATATTAACAAATTAACTTATTTTGATTATGAATTATTAGTTAATGCTGCAGATACTCCACAAAATTTGAATGTACTTTTATTGGAAAATATAAAAATGAAGAAAAACGATTTTATAACAGCTGGAGTTGGACTTCATTCGGGGAAATTCACATCAGTAATTTCGAATTATTACTTAAATGATGCCTTAGCTTATTTTCAAAATACAATCCCTGAAGAAAAAGGTACAATTCTTAAAGCTTCAATTTCACCAACAAATATGTTAATTAGTGCCTTGTTATCTAATGAAATTTTAAAATATTGGACAAGTGATAGATTAACAATTCCTAAAATTAATTATATAGATTTTGATAATTATACAATTGAAAGTGAAGGTATTTTAAATGAAAATAGGAGTTGATGTTCTCCCTGATACATTAAACCCTGCTAAAATATCAACGTATGCAAGTAAAAGTGTAATGACACTATTTTTTGAACCAATTTATTCTGATGTAGAGGATCGTGGGTTATGTTGGGTCAATAGAGTCAATGATTATCTGTGGAAAATAGAGCTGAAGGAGAAATATTGGTCAAACGGTGAAAGAATCAGTACGGCGAATATAATCAACACTTTTGTTTATTACCAAAAGAATAATCTGTCACTTTCAAAAGAGCTTGACGTAATTGAAAATTGGCAGCAATATAGAAAAGGAGCGAGAGAGTTTACTGATGTTGGTATTATACAGGAAAACAATAATATTTTTTATATTAAAACAAATTGTACCTGCAATCTCTATAATTTATTTTCAAATGTGGAGTTCACACCGTTATATTTAATAAACAATGAATTTCTTCAGATTGGTTCTGGGATATTTATTCCTGAAGAAAATAAAGAATATAGGTATAATTCAAATAAATTTCATCAGGCAAGTATTGAGGAATCTTTAGAATTAATACTAGTAGAAGATCCCGATAGTGTACTTTTCTATAGTAAAAATAATATAATTGACACAACACCTACTACCTTATATAAACGGGATATTCTTGATAAACTTCCTGGAAGAATTGTTAAAAAATCTTCAAGCATTCATGTGTCCTTACTATTAAACAGTAATCGTTCAAGAGAAGAACGAAATAAAATAAAAGATATAATTGAAAATACAGAATTTGAAAATATTACTAGTACTTTTGGCTATTTTTTCGAAGAAAAAAATAAAAAAGTAAATAAAAGAAATTCTGATAAAGAATGTGTTATAGAACTTACATTTAGTGCTACAAATTATTATCCAAACTATAAAAATATAAAGAAGATATCTCCCTTAGCTCATATAAAGGAAATACCATTATATGTACCACCCTCAGATTATGTAAATGATAATTCAGACGTTGTGTATATGCTATTTCGTTTGAATATAGAAAGTGAATATACATTACTATTAAGCTATATTTCTTATATTGATGAAGATTATATAGATGATTATATTGAATTATTAAATCTGCATAACATTTTCCAGTTATCAGAGGAAGAAAAAAAAAGAATTAATAGGTTTTTAGAAAAGCATTCAAATTTGATTCCGATAGGAAATGTTGAGCACCAATATAAAAATAATCCTGAAAATAATCTTAGATTATGCATAGATGCTAACGACTGTTATTATTTAGATTATGGAGATGAAGAATGAAGTTAAAAATGAATATTGAAAGTAATTCAAAAAATGTAATTTATATCAAAGAAATGTTTGGAATAAACAGTGAATGTTATAGGAAAATAGTTTTTCCAAAGGATTTAAACAATATAAAAGATGTAAATATCACATATATTACAGGACCATCAGGAAGTGGAAAGTCCTTATTAGGAAAATATATCAAAAAAAAATTTAACTTTGTTGAAAATGATATGAAGTTTAATAAAAAGGTTCCTATAATTGAAGCATTATCAGGGACATTTAGAGAGAATCTTTATTATCTTAATATGGTAGGACTATCAGAAGCCTTTTTATACCTTACTACATATGAAAAATTATCTGATGGACAAAAATTTCGTTTTGAGTTGGCGTATATGTTGTCTCAAGATTTTGACTATATTTTGGTGGATGAGTTCTGCTCTTTATTAGATAGAGACTCTGCTAAAATTGTCAGCTATAATTTGCAAAAGATTATGCGAAAACTTAATAAACATATAGTGGTAATAACCAGCCATAGTGATATACGGGACTACCTATCACCTGATATTATTATTGAATTTGATGAGTATGGTAACAGTAAACTAGAAAGTTTTAAGCATTATAAAGTTGCTAATTTGCATCAAGAATTTGAAATAAGGAATGGGAACTATAATGAATTTAAATTGCTGGAGAGGTATCATTATTTTGGAGATGTTTCTTTAAATACATTACAGAGAAGAGATGCTAGATACTATTCTCTTTATAGAGATAATAAATTAATGGGAATTTTAGTAACTGCTTCTCCTTATCCGCAGGACGATAACAAGTTAGAGGAAGATCTTGAAAGAATAAATCATAATTTAAGACTAGTTTTTCGCTTAATATTGCACCCTAAAGTTAGAGGCATAGGAGCGACAAAAATATTATATGATTCTGTTGTAAAAAATGAAAATTATTTAATACTTTTAAGGAGTGCATTGGCAAAAAAGTATCCGTTTCCTAAAAAATTGAAAATGTCCCAAAATTACTATAATGATATGCTGTCGTTCCAAGAATATCAAAGAGTATTAAAAATAAGTTCTTCAAACTCTACAAGATTCAAATATAGCAGATATGTTTTAGCTAAGATGATGTATAGAGATTTTCAACGATATAATGAGCTCATTAAGTTTAAAATTAAAAGCAGTCTAGGAATTGGATTTTTTTTCAACATTGTGAAAAGTGTTTTTCCTGATATACAAGACTTTAAATTATTGAAAGAAGTTATAAAGCCTATAGAAATGGAGGAATACTATTTTGACAACAGATAAATTTTCATGGGATTTAACTGATATCTATATTAATGATAATGCATTCTTGAGTGATCTTAAAACTTGCCATTCAAATATTGAAGAATTTATCATTAAATTTAATCCAGAATTTTCAGAGGATAATAATGTTATTTATATTTTAAGTGAAATCGAAAATATCTATGTTCATTTAAACAAATTATATTCGTATGCTTTTTTGAATCTTTCGAAGAATAGTAGAGGTGAAAAAGAGCAAAAAAATTTCCAGTCAATATCAAACATATATGATAGATTTGATATTGAGGTAATAAAAATTCAACATAGTATAGAGAATTATTTTAGAAATAATATAGATAAATTAAAAAAAATAAAATCAGAAGGAAAATTTCTGTTCTATCTTAATAATTTATACTCGGAAAATAATAGTCTTATTTATGAAAAATTCTCTCCAAAAACAGAATATCAAAAATTAATTTATTCAGAAAATAGTAGAGGCCACATTATCTACAATGATAGAATAATAAATTTAAATTATACTAATCAGCTAGAGTATTTAACAGATGACTCAGCAGAGTTGCGGAATATGACTTATAACTTTTTTCTTGAGTATTACCGTAGCATCTCTTTGCCGATTTATTATCTATATAAATTAACTTTATTGAATTATAATATACAGTCTCAAAATAAAGGGTATAGCAACTATTATGAAATGTATGGAAATACTATCCTAGGAAACTATATGTCTGTAATTATTAAGCGCATTTCTTATCTTACGAAAATTATCAATAAAATCTTCGTTCAACAGAAAACTATAACTAATCTTGACATGATAAGTTATGCAGATCTATACTATATCGAAAACTATTCCGATATTTCTATAAAAATTAGTGAAGCAATTGATATAGTTTATAATGTTTTTTGCAGTATTGATGAAAAATGGGGAAAGTTATTCTTAAAAATTGTTGATGAAAAATGGATTGATTGGTTGCCATCTATTGGTAAACGTCAAGGAGGATTTTCAATCAATGTTTACACAGTGCATCCTTATATTCTAATTAATTGGGATGGGCATTTAGATGGTATATACGCTCTTGGGCACGAAGCAATTGGTGCGATATTGAATTACAGTTCGAAGCATAATGAATTCAGCCAGTCATCCCATAGTATTCTAATAACAGAATTGTTTTCACAATATATTGAATTTGAAATAACAAAATATCTCAAAAAAACAAGAAAAGATCTTAAAAATTACTTAGTCAAGCGAGAATTGATTGATTTTAAAGACAAAGTTCTTATGACTCTTATCAATTCCCTATTTGAGATGAAATGTTTTTCTAAAAGCTCAGAGGGAGAAATTAGTTTAGGAAAAATAAATGAGTATTATTATGAAGCAACAGAAAAAATATTTGGAAATAGCGAGTTGTTTGATAATAAAATAAAAAATAAATACAATTGGGTGGCGCAGGGGCATATTTTCACACCATTCTACGATAGTTCATATACTGTTGTTTATTTTTTAGCAAAATATTTTTCCAAAAAGAAATATTTGACGGACAGATTTTTAGAAATAGCAAAGTTAGGTAGCAAATTTTCTGATGACTATATATTTTCTAACTATTTTAATATTAGCGTTCAAGAATTCGAGTCTATATTTATGGAGGTAATAAGTGAGTTTAAATATAAAGGAGAATAAAATATATCTTTACGCATTTTGGGGGACGTTATTTTTTGAAAGGTCCATTTGGTCAGTGTATCTGCTTCACCAAGGGATAACAATGATTCAAATAGGATTATTACAGACAGTGCTATCTACGGCAATGTTCATTTTTGAATTTCCTTCTGGAATTTTTGCTGATAGGTTTGGTGAAAAAGTCACATTATTTTTGGGACATGTTTTTAATATTATTTATTTGAGTATCATGCTACTATTTCCAAATTTCCCATTGTTACTGATTGGTTTTTTTGCATATGGAATAGGCTTTGCTATGGTTTCAGGAAGTGATCAAACATTGCTATATCATTATGATGACGGAAGACAATATCAAGAAAAAATAGGACTTTATAATGCTATTGGAATTGGTAGTTTAGCATTAAGCTCTTTTTTAGGGGGTATTCTTTCACAGCACTCATGGTCAATTATATTTATTGCAGGGATTTCAACACAATTTATCGCATTCTTAATTTTATTATCAATTTCGGGTTCTCGAAAAAAAAATAAGAACGAGGAAGAGCTGATTACCTTTGAAATACTACTTTTATCCCTTAAATCAATTACAAAAATGAACTTAAGTTTAAGGTATTTAGTTGTTGCTATTATTACTTTCCAAAGTATATTATCAGTACTATATAATTTTATTCAATTACTACTTGTTGAGAAAGGTTTGGATTCGTTTCATATATCAATTGTTATGACACTAGCGTTAGTTTTTTCAGTTATCTCATCTCTACACATGAATTTTTTAAATAAAAAGATTGGTAAGCGAAAGTCTCTTCCAATTTATTTAATATTTATAACTATCACTGGATTGCTCTTTAAATTAGATAATATCTTTATTGTAGTTATAGCATTTTTTATATATGGATTTGGGTATGAATTTATCGATACTACTCTAAACACTGTATTTCACGATAATATTAGCGACAGCATTCGCACTTCTTTATTATCTGCCGTCAATACTTTAACTTCATTATTGATGTTAGGAGGTAATCTGCTATTTTCATTTAGTTTAAAGTTTATGGAGGTTGGGAACGTTTTTTTTATAGGAATAATACTTTGTACAGCAATGACTGCCACCTTTTTAATATTATTTAATAAAAATTATCAATAAATGAAGTTATATACTTTCTTTAAAGTGAGTAGTGAAAAAATCACTATAAACAATTGAACAGCATTCCGAAAGTTAGACATGAAGTCTAACTTTTGAGGTGGACTTGGTATAATAAAGTGGACACGAAATTAAGTGAAAACGAGGAAAGTCATTATTCCAAGAAAAGTATTTGATAATGCGTTTAAACTATCTGCTGTAAAACTCGTTCTCGAGGGAAGAGCAGTCTGTCAAAATGGTTAGTTCAAT
The DNA here is from genome assembly GCF_040930515.1 of Streptococcus huangxiaojuni. NCBI lineage: Bacteria > Bacillati > Bacillota > Bacilli > Lactobacillales > Streptococcaceae > Streptococcus > Streptococcus huangxiaojuni. The sequence goes on along the minus strand of NZ_JBFQEG010000014.1, from coordinate 30,744 downwards.
TTTAGGTGTTCATCCAAATAGTCTTTATCGTTGGGTTCAAGATACGAAAAATATGGGGAAGTGCGTTTCCAAAACATGGGAACGCTTTTCGTCGTACCCAATTTGAGATTAAAAAACTCGAAAAAGAAAATAAGATATTGCAAGAGGAGTGAGATCTGCTAAAAAAGTTTCAGGTCTTCTTGAAGCCATGCTGGAAATAAAGTTTCAGTTTCTAAAAGAGAATCAAGCTACCCTAACTATTAATCATGCTTGTCAAACGCTTTTAGTTTAACGTTCAGGCTTCTACGCGTATTTAAAACGTCGGCCTTCTTCAAGACAGATAGAGAATGGAGTATTAAAGGGGGATAATTAAAGACATTTTCGATGAACATAAAGAACGTTATGGTAGCGTTCGAATCGCTCAGGAACGGGTTAACTGTTAACCATAAATTAATTCATCAGCTCAGTCTCTACACCAAAGGAAGTCGCTATAGGCACAAGTACTATAATCGTCAGCGTTTCCCAATAACACGACAAAGTGTTTGTGAACAAAAGCTAAAAATGAAATCCGGCTGGGGGATTTAACCTATATATCAACAAAAGCAGGCGCTCCTTATTTATCCATATTTATAGCAGAAAGATTATTGGTTGGGCAAGGGGAAGCCGGATACATGATAAGTTGGTTTCAATCAAGCTTTTCATAGAGAAAAAGCTAAAGAAGGGTTAATCGTCCATACAAATCAAGATTCTCAATAAATCGGAGCACGATTCCAAGACTTATTTAGGAAGAAAAAATGCAAATTCAGTATGAGTCGAAAGGGAAATCCATACGATAATGCACTCATGGAATCCTTTTATAAAACATTAAAAAGAGAGCTTGTCAATGATGCAAATTTCGCAACCATTGACCAAGCTCAGCTTAAAATCTTTAAATTTATCGAAGCCTATTACAATCCGAAACATCTCCATTCTGCCTTAGGATATCAGTCACCAATAGAGTTTGAAAAATAATGACTAATTAATTATCTTAACTTTGTGTCTAACTTTTGGAGTGCAGATCACTGCAAAGAGTTATCTTTTTATCTATTTTTTCAAAAAAGAAAGGAAAAATCAAGTGTATTTAAAATGCTTTTTTGAAAACTTTTTCAAAAAAGGTTATTAGAGCTTGAAAGTGTTTCCAAAAGGTGTTAAAATAACATTGAAAGCGTCATTTTCAAATAGAAAGGAAGAAGTCTAATGAACACAGATGATACAATCACAATTTACGATGTTGCACGAGAAGCCGGTGTTTCAATGGCTACAGTCAGCCGTGTTGTTAATGGGAATAAGAACGTCAAAGAAAATACCCGAAAAAAAGTTCTTGAAGTCATTGACCGTCTGGATTATCGTCCTAATGCCGTTGCCCGCGGTCTGGCTAGTAAGAAGACGACAACTGTCGGTGTTGTTATTCCTAATATTGCTAATAATTATTTTTCCATTCTTGCTAAAGGGATTGACGATATTGCAGCCATGTACAAATATAATATCGTTTTAGCTTCAAGTGATGAAGATGACGATAAGGAAGTAAATGTGGTCAATACACTGTTTGCTAAACAGGTAGATGGCATTATTTTTATGGGGCATCATTTAACAGAAAAAATCCGGGCAGAATTTTCTCGTTCACGGACACCGATTGTCCTTGCGGGAACTGTTGACTTGGAACACCAGCTGCCTAGTGTCAATATTGATTACAAACAGGCCGCAACTGATCTTGTCGATATCTTGGCAAAGAGGCACAGCAACATTGCTTTTGTTTCCGGACCTTTGATTGATGATATCAACGGGAAAGTCCGTTTGGCTGGTTATAGAGAAGGGCTTAAGAAAAACCAGCTGGACTTCAAAGAAGGTTTGGTTTTTGAAGCTAAGTATAATTATAAAGAAGGTTACGACCTGGCTCAGCGTGTTATCAATTCCGGAGCTACCGCTGCAGTAGTGGCTGAAGATGAATTGGCTGCCGGTCTTTTGAACGGTCTATTTGCTGCTGGGCGAAAGGTACCGGAAGATTTTGAAATCATGACCAGCAATGATTCGCCAATCACCCAGTATACTCGACCTAACCTCAGCTCAATCAGCCAGCCGGTTTATGACTTAGGTGCTGTCAGTATGAGAATGCTGACGAAAATTATGAATAAGGAAGAACTGGAAGAAAAAGAAATTTTACTCAATCATGGAATAACTGAACGAGGAACAACCCGGTAAGTGCAGCCTATTTCTGTTTGTCAGCTGAATTCAGGCATCAGGCGGGCTAAACCTGCACTGCAGCAACTCATTAAAGAAAGAGCAGATGACCTAAATGGTAAATGAAACGATGATGCAGGCTTTTGAGTGGTATCTGCCTGCAGATGGGGGACATTGGCGCCGTCTGCAGGAGGATTTGCCTCTTTTTCAAAAATTGGGACTGACTAAAATCTGGCTGCCGCCGGCTTTCAAGGGGACAAGTGCAGATGATGTCGGTTATGGTGTCTATGACTTATTCGATTTGGGAGAATTTGAGCAAAACGGTACTGTCAGGACAAAATACGGCAGTAAAGAAGATTATCTGGCTCTTGTTGAGTCTTTGAAAAAAGCTGATATTATGCCAATTGCTGATATTGTGCTGAACCATAAGGCTAATGGAGACAAGAAGGAGCGGTTTTCCGTCCTCAGGATGGATCCGGACAACCGTCAGAACCCGCTGTCTCAACCCTTTGAAATTGAAGCCTGGACTGAGTTTACCTTTCCCGGACGGCACGGCACTTATAATGATTTTAATTGGCATTGGTACCATTTTACAGGGGTAGATTATGACGCCCTGCATGATGAAACAGGAATTTATCTTATCTTGGGAGATAACAAAGGCTGGGCGGATCAAAGCCGTATCGACAATGAAAATGGCAATTTTGATTATCTGATGTATGATGACCTTGACTTTAAACATCCAGAAGTGGTTAATCACCTGAAAGACTGGGTGGGCTGGTTTTTAACAGCAACTCAGATAGGCGGTTTCCGGCTGGATGCGGTTAAGCATATTGACTCGGAGTTCATGTCTGATTTCATTCAGCATATCCGCACAGCTATCAATCCTGATCTTTATGTTTTTGGTGAGTATTGGAAAAATGATGCGGCTATGACCCAGGACTATCTTGAGCAGGTGGGAGAATCATTCAGTTTGGTCGATGTCGTCCTGCATATGAATTTTTATGAAGCCGGACAAAAAGGCAGCCAGTTTAATCTTTCTGCAGTTCTTGATGGCAGTCTGATGCAGGCAAATCCTGATTTAGCGGTTACTTTTGTGGATAATCACGATTCACAGAGAGGACAGGCTTTAGAGTCAACGGTAGAAGAATGGTTCAAGCCTCTGGCCTATGCGCTAATCCTTTTGCGCCAGCAGGGTCTGCCTTGTATTTTTTACGGTGATTACTTCGGTATTTCAGGAGATTTTGCCCAGCAGGATTTTCGCCAGCTTCTAGATAAGTTAACATTTTTACGGCAACATTATGTTTATGGTGAGCAGGTTGATTATTTTGACCATCCTAACTGTATTGCCTGGACCTGTTTAGGCAGTGAAGAGCATCCGAACGGATTGGCTGTTTTACTCAGTAACAGTGATAAGGGCTGGAAAAACGTTAATATGGGAACATTTAATCAAGGCAAAGTCTTTATTGATTATTTGGGAAACTGCCCTGATGAGGTGGTAATCGGTCAGGACGGCTGGGCCGAATTTCCGGTCGAAGCAGGCTCTGTATCTGCTTGGCTGGATAAAGACAGCCTGATGAACTGAACACGCTCTAAAATCCTAGTGAAAAAGATGGCTGCCATCGTGATGCTTAGGCATCACTTGCCCTCCCCTATTTTCATACGGATTTTTAAACGGGCTTTGTATCTTATTTAAACTGAACACGCCCTTAGAGCTGTGCAAAAAAGATAAAATTTCCTAGAGTCTTAGCGACTCTTCGTCAATTTTCCTATTTTTGCTTTGCTCTTTTGACGGGCTTTGTATCTTGATGAACTGAACACGCCCTAAACGCTGCGGGAAAAAGATATGGCTAAGTTTAGAATTGATTTCAAGTTAGCTAGCCGTAGACGTCTGAAGGCAGACAAAAATCCTTGCCGCCTAAGTCATTGCTTGAAGTATAAACAAGACGCAGTAGCCTAGCGGCATTTTAGTCGCTTTTTCAAAGCTTTAAAATGTCTGCTAGGCTTTGCAGGGGCGAGACATCGAACTTTACGGTCTGGGGTTCTGTCTCGCTCCCTAGTCGTTCTGGCAGGGGTGCGCAGACGAAATCATAGATTTCTGGCTTACCGCCATTTTTGCTTTGCTCTTTATAACGGCCTTTGTATCTTGTTATCAGTCTTAGGGCTGATTTTTTTTTGTTCTCTTGCTGAAAATTTATGAAAAATGAGATATAATAAGGACTATGAAGGTTTTACTGTATCTAGAGGCTGAGAATTATTTGCGAAAATCAGGAATCGGTCGTGCTATTAAGCATCAAAAGCGGGCTCTTGACCTAGTTGGTCAAGCTTATACAACGGATCCTGATGAGGACTACGATCTGGTTCATATTAATACTTACGGATTTAAGAGCTGGCGTCTGATGAGTAAGGCCCAAAAAGCTGGTAAAAAGGTCATTATGCACGGGCATTCGACAGAAGAAGATTTTCGTGATTCTTTTATTGGTTCTAATTTGCTTGCCCCTTTATTTAGGAGGTATCTCTGCCATTTTTACCGTAAGGCAGATGCGATTATTACTCCCACAGTCTATTCAAAGACTTTAATAGAAGGCTATGGCATCAATAAACCTATTTATGCTGTTTCAAACGGTATTGACTTGTCACGCTATACAAAGGATAAAGAAAAAGAGAAGACCTTTAGAGCTTATTTTGGTTTGTCATCTGAGCAGAAGGTTGTGATGTGTGCAGGACTCTATTTTATCCGTAAGGGGATTGATGAATTTGTTCAGGTTGCCGAAGCTATGCCGGATGTCCGTTTTATTTGGTTCGGTGAGACAAATAAGCTGGTTATCCCGCATCGGGTTCGCCAGATTGTTGGCAAGAACCATCCTGATAATGTAACTTTTGCCGGCTATATTAAAGGGGATGTTTTTGAAGGTGCAATGAGCGGTAGTGATGCCTTCTTTTTCCCTAGCCGTGAAGAAACTGAAGGGATTGTTGTCCTTGAAGCTTTGGCCAGCCGACAGCAGTTGGTTTTGCGCGATATTCCTGTTTATCAGGGCTGGCTGGATAAGAGTGAAGCTGAGTTTGCCAGCGATGTTTCTGGTTTTGTAGCTGCCCTGCGGTTTGTTTTAGGCGGCAGCAATGACAAGCCCCAAAAAGGATATGCAGTTGCCGAAAGCCGCAGTTTGGACAGGGTAGGCCGGCAGCTTGTTGAGGTTTATGAAAAAGTAATGGAGTTATAAGATGCGAGTAGGTCTTTTTACGGATACGTATTTTCCGCAGGTTTCAGGTGTGGCAACCAGTATCCGGACACTAAAGGAAGAGTTGGAAAAAGAAGGGCATGAGGTTTATATTTTTACTTCAACAGACCGGAATGTGAAACGTTTTGAGGATCCGACTATTATCCGTCTGCCGAGTGTTCCTTTTATTTCCTTTACGGATCGCCGTGTTGTCTACAGGGGATTAATTTCTTCCTACAAAATTGCCAAAGCCTATCAGCTGGATTTGATTCACACTCAGACTGAGTTTAGTCTGGGCTTGCTGGGAAAGCTGGTTGCCGCTGCTTTGCGTATTCCTGTGATTCATACCTATCATACCCAGTATGAGGATTATGTTGGCTACATCGCTAAAGGCCGACTGGTTAAGCCGGGTATGGTCAAATATATTGTCCGTGGTTATCTGAGTGATTTAGACGGGGTTATTTGCCCGTCACGGATTGTTTACAATCTCTTAGAAAGTTATAATGTAAAAATTCCTAAGCGGATTATTCCCACTGGTATTAATGTTGAGGAATATAAGCGGGCAGATATTACCTACGATCAGATTGCCGATCTGCGGGAAGAATTGGGTATTTCTAAGGGTGAGACCATGCTTCTTAGTTTGTCCCGGGTGTCTTATGAAAAGAACATTCAGGCTGTTTTGCAGCAGTTCCCCGCCATTTTGGCGGTCAATCCCCGAGTGAAATTAGTTATTGTAGGTGATGGTCCCTATTTAGAGAAATTAAAAGACTTAGCAGAAGAACTGCAGCTCGGACAGTCTATTCTTTTTACAGGAATGGTTTCTCATGATCAGGTAGCGCTCTACTACAAAGCAGCAGATTTTTTTATCAGTGCTTCTACCAGTGAAACACAAGGACTGACTTATGTGGAAAGTTTAGCCAGCGGCCGGCCGGTGATTGCGCATGGCAACCCTTATCTCGATGATTTGATTACTGATAAAATGTTTGGGACTCTGTTTTACAAAGAAGAGGACTTGGCTGATGCCGTCATAGATGCTATTGTCAGTACACCGGCAATGACCGAAAAAGCCTACGAAGCCAAGATGTACGAGCTTTCAGCCCAGCATTTTGCTAAGTCTGTCTATGCTTTTTACTTGGATGTTCTAATTTCAGAAAAGTCTAAAAAACAAGAGAAGTTTTCCTTAACCGTAAAAAGTGAGCAGAGACCAGCGTCCAGCCGTACTTTTCGTCTGGCTAAGCGGGCAATCAGCCTGCCCAGCAAGGCTGTCAGAGTGACGGCCAAAACATCTGTCAAGGTAGTTAAAGCGCCGGGAAAACTTGTCAGCTCTATTCGGGAGTTTTTAGATTAGAGACTTGAAAATTTTAGAAATCATGCTATAATAACAAACGAAGACATGTTAGGCAGTTTATACTCTTTAGAAATTTGACAGCGAGCGCTTGGTGGTGGAAGAAGTGCAAAGAGTGCTATCTAATACTCCTTCCTAAGTTTTTATGCAAACATAAAAGGGTGGCAACCTTAGAGCCCTAATGAGGTCTGCGGTTTGTTTTGGCTTTTGTAAAGGCTATTGCTGAACTGTCAGATAAATAAAGGTGGAACCACGTTACGACGTCCTTTGCGGGCGCCGTTTTTTTTTTGAGGTGTTATTATGCTATTAGAGGAGCTGCTGCAGCGCAGTCACTCAATTAGAGAAGTTTACCATCAGTTAGAAAAACAGCATCATGGTTCAAAATGGTCAGTAGAAGAAGATTTATTGGCCATGACAAATGATGTTGGTAATGTTACTCGTTTAGTAATGACTAAAAAAAGGCGTTATTATGACGAAACACCATATCAGCTTGAGTCTAAGTTGGCCGAGCTTATATGGTGGGTGGCAGAATTATCTCAGCGGCTGGATATCGATCTTCAAGAAGCTCTTGAACAATTCCTATCTGACAAAGAACAATTGCTGAAAATTGATGATGATAATTGAACACGCCCTAAGAGCTGTGCAAAAAAGATAAATTTCCTTGTTTCTAAAGAAACATCGTCAATTTCCTATTTTTGCTTTGCTCTTTTGACGGGCTTTGTATCTTGATATAAGGAGAATTATATGGTTAAAATCACTTTTCCAGATGGCGCTGTACGCGAATTTGAATCTGGTATCACAACTTTTGAAATTGCTCAAAGTATCAGTAATTCACTGGCTAAAAAGGCTTTGGCAGGTAAATTTAACGGGAAACTGATTGACACTACCCGTGCTATTACTGAAGACGGCAGTATTGAAATCGTGACGCCTGATCACGAAGATGCGCTTGCAATCTTACGCCATTCTACAGCTCATCTTTTTGCTCAGGCGGCTAAACGGCTTTTCCCAGACCTTCATTTAGGGGTCGGTCCGGCTATTGAAGACGGCTTTTATTATGATACCGATAATGAAGATGGACAAATCCGTGATGAAGATTTACCGCGTATCGAAGAAGAGATGCGCAAGATTGTTAAAGAGAACTTCCCCAGTGAGCGTAAAGAAGTTAGCAAAGAGGAAGCGCGGTCTATTTTTAAAGACGACCCCTATAAGCTGGAATTGATCGAAGAACATTCGGAAGACGATGGCGGTTTAACCATTTACCGCCAAGGAGAATATGTCGACTTATGCCGCGGTCCTCATGTTCCCTCAACCGGCAGGATTCAGGTGTTCAGCCTGCTCAATGTTGCCGGAGCTTATTGGAGGGGTGACAGTAATAATGCCATGATGCAGCGAGTTTACGGAACGGCTTGGTTTGATAAAAAGGATATGAAAGCCTACCTGAAGCGCCTTCAAGAGGCTAAAGAGCGCGATCACCGTAAGCTTGGAAAAGAGCTCGATTTATTTATGATTAGTCAGGAAGTGGGGCAAGGGCTGCCTTTCTGGCTGCCTGACGGTGCGACGGTTCGGCGTATTTTGGAGCGCTATATTATTGATAAGGAACTCGCCTCTGGCTATCAGCATGTTTATACACCGCCTCTGGCTTCTGTAGACCTTTATAAGCAGTCGGGTCACTGGGAGCACTATCAGGAAGATATGTTCCCTACAATGGACATGGGAGATGGTGAAGAATTTGTCCTGCGGCCTATGAACTGTCCGCATCACATTCAGGTTTATAAAAACCAAGTCCACTCATACCGAGAGTTGCCAATTCGCATTGCTGAGTTAGGAATGATGCACCGTTATGAGAAATCCGGTGCATTGTCAGGTTTACAGCGGGTTCGTGAAATGACACTTAATGATGGGCATATTTTTGTCACTCCAGAACAAATCAGGGAAGAATTTAAGCGGACACTGCAGCTGATTATTGATGTTTATGAGGATTTTGATCTGACAGACTACCGCTTCCGTCTGTCTTACCGTGATCCTAAGGACAAGCATAAATATTACGATAACGATGAAATGTGGGACAATGCTCAGGTTATGCTGAAGGCAGCCATGGATGATATGGCGCTTGACTATTATGAAGCCGAAGGTGAAGCGGCCTTTTATGGTCCAAAACTTGATATTCAAGTAAAAACCGCGCTTGGCAATGAAGAAACACTGTCAACTATTCAGCTGGATTTCTTGCTGCCGGAACGTTTTGAGCTCAGCTATATCGGAGCTGATGGTGAGGAACACCGTCCTGTTATGATTCACCGCGGAGTTATTTCAACGATGGAACGCTTCACTGCTATTCTCATCGAAACGTATAAGGGAGCTTTTCCAACTTGGCTGGCACCGCATCAGGTTACAGTTATTCCGATTTCAAATGATATTCATACGGATTATGCCTGGGAGGTAGCTAAAGAACTGCGCGATCGCGGTGTACGGGTGGATGTTGATGACCGCAATGAAAAAATGCAGTACAAGATTCGGCAGAGTCAGACCAAAAAAATTCCTTATCAGCTGATTGTTGGTGACAGAGAAATGGCCGAAGGAACGGTCAATGTCCGCCGATACGGCAGCAAGCAGACTCATACGGAAACTGTAGCTGAATTTACACAAACGATTTTGGCTGACATTGCCCGTTATTCACGTCCGCTTGAAGAAAATAAGGAATAGAAATAAGGCAAAAGCGGGGGAAGCTAATTCCCAGCCGTTCAATCAAATTTTAGTTTGTCTGTTGCACAGGCACAAGCTGTCCGGCATCATTTTGATTGCTTTTTCAAAGTTTTAAAATGCCTACCGGATCTTGCTGTGGTGGGGGTGAAATGTTAATCGGTGATCAGAAATTTTTAGCTTTTTGGCAGAAGAGCAGTATCAATCTGACTCAAAAATCTGCCCGTTTGTTACTAAAAGAGCTGCTGCAGCTGGCAGCAATGCCTGCAGAACTCAGCGGTGACATTAAAGAAACAAAGGGACTTCTGTCTTCTTTTGATGATGCTCTGACGCCCAACCATGCTTTTTGGCAGGACTTGTCATCTGTTGTACAGCGGGCTTTCCCCAAAGAAACGCTGAGCCATTCGGATGATGAACTCGCACATCAGATACACCAATTTCGATACGCTATCTCTGCTTATCAGGCTCAGTGGGTCCGCCGTCATTTCCCTGCAGGTACAGATAGGGAATCGCTCCTAAGTTACCTGAGGCCCAAAAGGATGAAACGCTTTTGGCGCCGGCATTTTGATTTTAACTTAGGAGAATCTTCCCGCCTGCATAATAAATTGCCGCGGAATACCAAGGAAGTCACTCTACCAGTCAATCTTAAGATTGTTATGGGCTTCCATACAGAGTTTATCCTTGACAGCAAAGGAAATTTTGCCAATGAACTTGATCCTCAGAAAGTGACACTCAATGGTCTGGTTAACGGTGCCAGTTTTAATTATGCTGACCGAAATGACCACCGTCACAGAGAGCTGGATGTTTTTCCAGTTAAGGTTCACGATCCTTTGTTTCGCAGGCAGGTCCTTGCTAATGCCGGCGACCCTTTTCGGGCACCTAAGGTGATTTACAGACGCTGGCACAGCCTTTGGGATGTGAGTTATATGAATAAAAAAGGTCATTATGCCAGAAAGGGCAAATCGGCCAAACAGGAAGTGACAGCCCTCAGACAAGCTTTTGCTAAAAGTTTACAGCAGAATACATGACAGGTCTAAATTGGCAAAAATGGGCAGCATACCCTTTTGGTGCTGTTTTTTACCCGGCCTTACTTCTTTAATCGAGGTAAGGCGGTGAAAAGCAGTAGTCCTATTTCCAAATAAACAGTCTTAAAGAAAAGAGGAAAGCAATGGCTAAAGTTTATGTAGCCGGTTGTGAAGAAAAAATACAAGATCTGCTGGCTTTTTTTCTGCGTGAAGAGGGGGTGGAAGTCGAGACCTTCGCTGCAAGAGATGAGTTACTTGAGCATTTGACAAAATCAGAAGCAGACCTTCTGATTTTGGATATCGCAATAGCTGATAAAGACGGCTTTGAGCTGATAAAAACAATCCGCCGGCATCATGAACTGCCCATTATTTTGCTGACGGAACACGACAGTGATTATGAACTTGTAACTGCCTTTGCAGCCGGTGTAGATGACTATTTTGCTAAGCCCTTTTCTCCGCTTAAACTGACCCTGCAAGCAAAGGCTATCTTATCCCGTCAGTACGGGGCAAGCCGCCAGTCGGATAAGTTGATTTATGAAGGACTGGCTTTATCTCCTAAAAGCCGCTCTGCTTTTTATCAGGGACAGATTATAGAGCTGACTAAGACCGAATTTAAACTGCTAAAATACCTATTAGAACGTAAGGAAGAAGCTGTAGCACGGAAAGATCTTTTAACAGAAGTCTGGGGTTATGAAGATATCGTTGAGACTAGGGCTGCAGATGATACCGTTAAGCGTCTGCGGAAAAAGCTTAAAGCCGCTCAGGCGCCGATTTATATTGAGACAATCTGGGGTTATGGTTTCAAATTGACCAAAAATAATTGAGGTCACTAAATATTTCGGTACCCTGCCTGATTCAGTCTTTTTTAAGGTGCTGGCTCATTCAGATACTATTTTATAGCAGTCAACCGGCTGGTCTTTTTTGCTTTCAAACCTTGACTGCAGCATTTGCCTTGCTTTAATCAGACTGCCACACTTTTGCCTCATTTTCAACAATCAAAAACCAAGCTTTCGGGCTTGGTTTTTGATATACTAAAAGTAGAGAATAAGGAGATACTGCAGCCGAACAAGCTCACAGCTGTTCCATCATTTTTAAAAACTTGGTGAATGAAGCAGGATTCAAGTGCTGCGATAAAAAGAAGCACACTTTCAAATTCTCCTTGCGTTTTTAACACCCTTTGTATCTTGTTTGAACTGAACACGGGCTAAGCTCTGTGCAAAAAAGACATATCTAAATTTAGAATTGATTTCAAGTTAGCCAGCCGTAGACGTCTGAAGGCTTTATCGTCCTAGCGGCCGATTGCAGCCTTCTAGTCGTCTTGGCAGAGGTGCGCCGACGAAATCGAAGATTTCTGGCTTACCGTCATTTTTGCTGTGAGCTTGAACGCCCTTTGTATCTTGGTGAATTGAACACGGGCTAAGGCTCTGTGCAAAAAAGACAGCCCTCCCTAGAGTCTTTAGTGACTCGGCGGTCGGTCTCCTATTTTTGCTGTGAGCTTTTAACGCCCTTTGTATCTTGGTGAAGAAGGTGGTTATTATGAAAAGGCGATCGTTGAAAATCGGTCTTCCGCTTTTAGTAATTATTATTGTTATTGGCGGGCTTATTTTTGCTTATATGCGTCCGCACTATAAACTGTCTGCGCAGCAAGCACAGTCTATCGCTCTAAAGCATGCGGGATTGACTGCTTCGGATGTCACTTTCAGCTCTACAAAAAGGGACACTGAAAACTTTAGAGCTACCTATGAAGTTGAATTTCATACAAAAGACACAGAATATGACTATACCATCGATGCGGCAGATGGCAGTGTCTTAAGTCATGATTTAGAAACAAAAGGAACTTCTGCATCAAGTTCAACAAGTGCCAGCTCGAGCACAGCACCAAGTTCTGATACAAGCTCGGACAAGAGCGATCAGGAACTTACGGCAGATCAGGCCAAAGCAATTGCACTCACAGATGCCGGTTTAGAAGAGTCTGCTGTTATCAATCTGAGAGTTGAAAAAGAATTTGAGTACAACCGGTCTTACTATGAAGTGGACTTTGACGATCCGGTAGCCGGTTTGGATTATGATTACGATATTGATTCTGTAAGCGGTGAAATCCTTAAGCGCAGCCAAGAACCGCTCAATGATTAAGATGAGCAGGGAGAAGTATTGTTTTGACAAAATTAGATTCATTTCGTTTAGGAGAGCTTTATAGAGAATTGCGAATAGCTAGAGGCCTAAAAATGAAAGACATTGTTAATAGTGAGTTGTCCCAAGCACAATTATCCAAATTTGAGAATGGTCAAACAATGCTGTCAGCAGATAAATTATTGATTGCAATCTCTGCTATTCATATGAGTTTAGCCGAATTTGAACATGCTTATCATCAATATGAAGATAGTTCCTTTTTTAAACAAGCTAAGCTAATTATTCAATATCATTCCAGTAAGAATATCGAAGGTCTCGAAGAACTTCTAACAATTTATGCTGACAGTTCTGAGACTTATGATATTTATAATAAACTTAATAGCATTGTTATACACTGTGCTATTCATGACTTAAAGCCAGAACATACCATCTCAGATAGCGATAAAGATTTTATTACAACCTATCTTTATAGTATTGAAGAGTGGACAGAATATGAATTGTATATATTTGGTAATACTTTACAAGTATTGTCAAATAGCGACATCATATTTCTTGGAAAAGCTTTTACAGAAAGGGACTCGCTATACTTATCAATTCTAAATAATAAATATCGAACTCAGCTAGTCTTGCTAAATATTATTTTTGTGTTGTTAGAAAGAAAGCAGTACTATTATGCTGATTATTTTGTAAAGCATTTAGAAACTATTCTGACTTATCAAGATATGTTTGCAAAGACTGTTCTTATTTTTTTGAAAAAGGTTTTAGATTATCAAGAAGGAAGAGACACTAAGCTGACAGATTTAGAGGATTACATCTGCAATGTTAGGAATTTAGGACACGAAGATGTTGCAGCATTTCTTCAAGATAATATTGATAATTTAATGAAAGATTAAAGAGGCTGGGACAAAAGTCCTGCCTCGTTTTGCTTTTTAGACATATGTGCAGTGGTTGATAAGAATTTCCTATCAACTGTGTGGAGGAGGTGGCACAACAAAACCGAAATTTCGTCATTTATGACGATTTACCGATTTTTGTCCTACCTCTTTTGGTTAGAAACAGACTGATTATTATCAGTAATAGAGCGTAAACAATGAAACTGGAGTAAGCAAGAATCATACTGATAGTTGATATCATCGGAAATATCAAGCTTGTCAGTGGGGGGACGATTACTAAAAGAGCATTAACACTTGTAATGATTCCCCCTATTCTTTCTACTGGTGAACGATTGACAACATCTGCAGAAAACCTTGGAGCAACAATCCCCAGTAGGAAGGCAAGGCAGCTATTGGCTAAAAGAATTATCCAAATATTATTAAAAATGAAACCGACTCCTACTAAAATAATCATCAGATCAGACCAGACATTGATATGAAAAGTCGAATATTTTCTAAAAACTTTTGTAGTTAAACTATTTCCAAAAACCATGGATAAAGTAATCATTCCTGACAAGAGAGAAATTTTAACAGGGTTGCTCAAAAGGGTTAAGTCATTGTTATCCTTGATAAACAGGGCAAATAAAGGGGTTAAACCTCCAAAAAATCCATTGAGCATTGCTAACTGAATTAAATTATTTAATAACATATGATCAGATAGAAAAGAACGTAGATTAGATGTGACAATTGAAAATGTTTTTTCATGTTCAGATGTTTTTATCTTAGTTTCTTGTTTTTTGAGAGACGGCTTAAGTAACAAGTAAAGTAAAGCAACGATTAGAAAAATGAAGGCATTTATCATTGCTAATGAACTTTCTGTACAGACAGTCAGTAACGATGCCCCAATGAAGGTGGCTAAAACAGTAACTAACTGAGTCCCTACGCTGACAAATCCTTGCGCCTCTTCCATGTCCTCTGCTTTAATCAGCGTTTTTGTAAAAGGTGAAAACAATGCTGTTGAGTAATTTCCGCTAATATCGGACAGTAAATTTAAGAAGGAGGTAAATAGAACTAAAATTAAAGTTGGAGGATATCTAAAAATAAATCCTATACCAATATACATAAATGCTCTGAAAAGTGAGCTTCCTATTAAATACCGTAGTTTTTGATTCTGTCGATCGGCTACTGCACCTAAGTATAAACTAATTAGGATAGGAAGCGTCTCTGAGGCTGATACGATCATGACAGCTAAGCTTCCGTTTGGAAGAGAAGTTGCTATTGTTAGCATTGCTGTATAAAATAGCTTATCTCCGATTTTAGATACTAAATTAATACTAGTAAGTTGAACGAAGAGTTTATTTTTTTTAAAAAACTTGAACATCAGACAAATATATTTTTCCTATAAGTAAGAGTGATCAAAAAAGTCATTTATAGCATTTGATTGAGCCTTTTCCTTTTCAACGTCTCTTATTTGTTCTAACTTCAAATTTATCACCTCGACTTCTTGCATACATCATATCACGAAAAATATAAAAGTCATCATTTATTCAAATATGAATATAAAATACTGCTAATATTCATATTTGAAACAAGCAAGAATTTGCAGAGGGGTTTGGATTAATTTGTATTTGCAATATGACAGATATTACAATTGTCAATAAAGCTATCTCTATGCTAATTGGGTTTTATTAACACGCCATACAAAAATGGATAAAGAATTTCTAGCTGCAAAAAAATATTATAGAAATCGAAACAAATCTATTTTTAAGTAAATAAAAAGCCCTAAACAAAGGGCTTTACAGTCGAATTTTTCCAAGAACATCAACAACCTGTTGCTAAAAAAATATTCTCTGATTCTTAAACTGGAGAAATAGCAGAGCGTATTGCGACTAAGTTTGGTTTTCAAAAAAATCACAGCTACCCGTTAAAGTAGCCATGATTGAGATATGATGTTTATATATTTTTCCTTTGCTGTTATAAATTTACTCGGCTGCTTGTTCCCATCTTTTTGCTAAGCGTCTGGAAAAAGCAGAGATAGTAAAGTTAATGATAAAATAGATTCCTGCTATCAAGGCGTACAGGGTAAAGACTTGGCTGGCCTCGAAGTAGCGTCCCATTAGGATTTGACTTTTTCCGAAAAGTTCCTGAATGGCGATAACAGAATACAGAAGTGATGTATCCTTAATGACCGTCACGAATTGAGAAATAATGGCAGGCAGCATTTTTCGGAAAGCTTGAGGAAAGATAATATAGACGAAAACCTGAAAATTTGTCATGCCTTGGGACAAGCCGGCTTCAGTCTGTCCGTTATCGACCCCGTTTAAGCCGCCGCGGATAATTTCTGCCAGAGCAACGGAGGTGAATACGGTAAATGCAGTGATTCCGGCAGGTGTTGATTTCATCTGAAACACTAAAAAGATGATAAAAATCCAAAGAAGGTTAGGAACATTGCGCACAAACTCAATATATACACTGGAAATCAAGCGCAGCAGCCTATTTTTTCCATTGCGCATAACCGCCAGAAGCGTTCCAATAAGGGTTGAGAGCACAATAGAAATAAAGGAAATATAAAGAGTCAGTCCTAAACCTTGGAGAATAAAATTCAAATTGGTTTGTGTTAAAACTGATGACATAGATAGAATCTCCTTACAATCAGGATATAAAAGCGTCTAAACAAAGGGCATAGAGTGCACTGTTATTTTGCGGACACTTTTTAAATTACAGTGAATATGATTTCTTGTTTTCTTCTTCCATCCGGCGAGCCCAAGTTGCGAGTGGGAAACACATAATAAAATAAAGAAAGGCGGCACCGGCAAAAGCAGGGACATAGTTGGTTGTGTCATAGGCCCAAGCCTTGGACACAAACATGATATCGGCTCCGGAAATAATAGCCACGGTTGATGTGTTTTTTATCAGGTTAACCACTTGATTAGTCATTGGCGGCAGGATAGTTCGGACAGCCTGCGGTAAAATGATCAAGCTCATGGTTTGACTGTAGGTAAAGCCTTGAGAAAGTGCAGCTTCTGTCTGTCCGCGCGGGACAGCTTCGATACCTGAACGAATCACTTCAGAAATATAAGCACCATGATAAATCCCGACACAGAGAACAGCTGTGAAAAAGGTTGAAATCATAATCGCACCGCCGCTGATGATTGCAAGACCATAGTAGACAAACACAAACTGGACAAGAAGCGGGGTGTTTTGAAAAACTTCAACATAGACACGGGCAATGGCCTTGAATATTTTATTTTTAGATGAGCTCATAGCTCCAAAAATAATGCCTAACATTAAAGCCAGCAGCAGGGCGGCAGCAGACATCCCCAATGTATAGAAGAAGCCCTTGATAAACTCTCCAAAATGAGCAAAGAAATCACTCCAGCGTGATAAAGCAAACGGACTGCTTGTTGTTAATATAACCACATGATCCTCCTTTAATAAGATACAAAGGCCGTTAAAAGAGCAAAGCAAAAAAAGGAAAATTGACGAAGAGTCACTAAGACTCTAGGAAATTTTATCTTTTTTGCACAGCTCTTAGGCTGTGTTCAATTCACAAGATACAAAGGCCGTATAAAGAGCAAAGCAAAAATGATGGTAAGCCAGAAATCTGTGATTTCGTCGGCGCACCTCTGCCAGAACGACTAGAAGGGTGCGGTCGGCCGCCAGGACGACAAAAGCCTTCAGACGTCTACGGCTGGCTGACAATGATCTGATAGGTATACCCCTTTTCCCGCAGCGTTTGAGGCCTAATTTAATCGTCGGGATTATTCGCTTACAGATTAAAAATAAATCAGGAAGTTTAAGTTAAAATGAATTTTAGAAAAAGGCCGGCTCATTAGCGGCCGCTGCCTTTTTGGATAAGAAGCACTCTTAGATAAAAGCCATTTCTGCGGTATGTAAACAGCTGAGAAAAGGTTTTATTTTTGGAAGCACTGTTCTATTCAGCAGTTGCAGGGGTCAAATCATATTTATCATAGATTTGCTGGAGACTTCCGTCTTTGTTCCACTGACTGAGCAGATTATTGATATAATCAATGACACCGGTATTTGATTTTTTAGTAGCAATGCCATATTCTTGTGTGTTAAACCCTTCTTTGAGGATTTCTGTCTTCTTGCTGACATAACCTGTAAGAATAGATTTATCAACGGAAAAAGCATCAATACGTGTCGCATAAAGCGAGATAGCCAGCTCAGGGAAGCTCCCCAGCTGCACATACTTAAAGGTCAGATTGTGTTCTTTGGCATAAAGTTCCAAGTTTGCTTTTGTTGTCGCACCTTGTGATACGCCGATAGTCAAGCCGTCTAAATCATCGATGGTTTTGATCTGGCTCGATTTTCTGACTAAAAAGCCAATTTCATCATAGTAATACGGATTTGAAATGCTGTAATTGGCCTGACGTTCTTCTGTAATGGTATAGGTTGCGATTAAAATGTCAATCTGTCCGTTATCCATAAGCGGCTCACGAGTTTGAGTTGTGACAGGGACATACTCGACTTTAACGCCCAGCTCTGCAGCAATTTTTTTGGCAATGTCGATTTCCATGCCCTCATACTTACCTGTATCAGCACTGTAATAACCGAAGTTAGGAACATCTTGTTTGACGCCTACCCTCAGAACACCAGCATCTTTAATTTTTTGAATTTGTTCTGACTGACTGGCAGCGGCAGCATCTTTCTGTCCAATAAATAGGAGGGCAATAATTAGCAGAAAAGCAGCTAAACTTGTCAGAAAAGGTCTTAATTTCATAGCGCCCCTCCCTATTTCACTGATACACGTTCGCTGGTATGATTGATAATTTTACTTAGGAACTGTTTAGCTCGCGGTTCTGTAGGATTATCAAAGAAACCTTGAACATCGGTAGTATCGACTAAAATTTCTCCATCAGCCATAAAAATGATACGATCGGCAACTTCTCTGGCGAATCCCATTTCGTGTGTAACAACAATCATGTTCATGCCTTCTTTTGCCAGATTTTGCATAACCGCAAGAACATCACCGATTGTTTCGGGGTCAAGTGCTGAAGTTGGCTCGTCAAAAAGCAGAAGTTCGGGGTTCATAGCCAGACCGCGGGCAATAGCAATCCGCTGTTTTTGTCCTCCGGAAAGCATCCCAGGGAAGGAATCTTTACGGTCCCACATATTAACATAAGTCAGATATTGTTCAGCAATGGCTTCCGCCTCTTTCTGAGATTTTCCCAGAACTTTGGTTAGAGCCAAAGTAACATTTTCTAACACTGTTTTATGAGGATAGAGGTTGAAGTGCTGGAAAACCATCCCAACTTCTTTACGAAGCTGCACTAAATCTTTAGCAGAAGCATTAGCAACATCATGCCCGTTAACAGTCAGTGTTCCGCTGTCAATAGACTCCAGAGCATTCATTGTCCGAATGAGTGTTGACTTGCCTGAGCCAGAAGGCCCCAGCAGCACAACAACCTGTCCGGCTTCAATTTCTAAGTTGATATTGCGCAGAGCATGATATTCCCCATAGTATTTTTCAACATTTTTATATTCAATAAAGGCCATATAATTCTCCTTTTACCATTGTGAGATTTTCTAACATCTGAAAACAGTTTACCACAGATAGGCTTTCGTGTCAATCATCAGAAGAGCAGAATGTTATTTTTTGTAAGGCTTTTTGAAAAAATGTTCAGATAAATCCTTTTGAGCAGTCAGGCTGGCAGTCTTTCATTGGCAGAAATACTGAGCTGGTTTTTTAGCGGAAACTTCTCACAATTTGCTCTTTGCCTTTACATACCTAATGTTTTAAAATAGTTGCTTTTTTTGCTATAATTAAAAAGTGTATGGTTTTTAGTAAAAACATACTCAGGCCATGGCCGAACGACGAGCGTTGGGAATGGCTAAATAAACCTGAAGAGGTGTACAAATGAAGAAAATTCTTATCGTAGATGACGAGAAGCCAATTTCTGATATCATTAAGTTTAATTTGGCTAAGGAAGGTTATGATACAGTGACGGCCTTTGATGGCCGTGAAGCACTGGAAAAGTACGGGGAAGAGAATCCTGATTTGATTATTCTCGACTTAATGCTGCCTGAACTGGATGGCTTAGAAGTCGCAAAGGAAGTGCGTAAGACCAGTCACATTCCGATTATTATGCTCTCTGCAAAAGACAGTGAATTTGATAAGGTTATCGGTCTTGAAATCGGCGCGGATGACTACGTCACCAAGCCTTTCTCAAACCGCGAACTTCTGGCTAGGGTTAAGGCCCATTTACGCAGAACAGAAAACATTGAAACGGCGGTTGCGGAAGAGAACGCATCGACTGAAATGCCAGAAATTACTATTGGTGAGCTGCAGATTTTACCAGACGCCTTTGTTGCTCTGAAACGCGGCACAGAAGTGGAACTGACTCACCGTGAGTTTGAACTGCTGCATCATTTAGCAACACATATCGGTCAAGTCATGACACGTGAACATTTACTTGAGACTGTTTGGGGCTATGATTATTTTGGTGATGTCAGAACAGTCGATGTTACTGTGAGGCGTTTGCGTGAGAAAATTGAGGACACACCCAGCCGGCCGGAGTATATTTTGACCAGACGGGGTGTCGGATATTATATGAAGTCTTATGAATAATAATATCGTAGGAAATTTAAATACTTTTGAATTTGCTATCCTGCTTCTGCTTGTTTTTGTGGCATTTTATTTTATTCATCTGGCTATCCGGGATTTTCGCTTCTCTAAAAATATCCGCATGCTCAGCGATAAGGTCAGAAACTTAATCACTGGCAACTACACCGGTGATATTAAGGTCTCCGGAGATGCAGATATGAGGGACTTGGCTGAGCATCTCAATGATTTGTCCAAAGTTTTTCAGCTGACTCATGAAAATTTAGCCCAAGAAAAAAATCGTTTAGCTAGTATTCTGGCTTATATGACTGATGGGGTGCTGGCAACAGACCGAACTGGGCAAATTATAATGATTAATGAAATGGCGCAGAAGCAGCTGAATTTAAACCGTGATGAAGCCCTTCAGCTGAATATTGTAGATATTTTAGGACAGGACAGTC
This sequence comes from Streptococcus huangxiaojuni, assembly GCF_040930515.1. Lineage (NCBI taxonomy): Bacteria > Bacillati > Bacillota > Bacilli > Lactobacillales > Streptococcaceae > Streptococcus > Streptococcus huangxiaojuni. Next base: position 10,238 of record NZ_JBFQEG010000014.1, on the reverse strand, counting down.
CCTATAATTACAGCGATTTGGTATCAAAGACACCAGAGATTGTTTTAGATCAGCGCAATGAATATGATGAGTTTATAACGCTGCGTATCCGATTTGCTCTTAACCGGCGTGAAAGCGGCTTTATTTCAGGTTTGGTTGCTGTTTTGCATGACACAACAGAACAGGAAAAGGAGGAGCGTGAGCGCCGGCTGTTTGTTTCCAATGTCAGTCATGAGCTGAGAACTCCTCTGACTTCAGTAAAATCTTATTTGGAGGCGCTGGATGAAGGAGCGCTGAAAGAGGATATTGCGCCCAGTTTTATCAAGGTTTCTCTGGATGAAACCAATCGGATGATGCGGATGATTTCGGACTTGCTGAATTTATCCAGAATCGATAATCAGGTCACGCAGTTAGACATTGAAATGATTAATTTTACTGCTTATATGACCTCTGTTTTAGATCGATTTGACCACATTAAGAATCAGGAGAGTTTTGGCGGAAAATATTATGAAATTGTCAGAGACTATCCTGCTGTGCCTATTTGGATTGAAATCGATACAGACAAGATGACACAGGTGCTGGACAATATTATCAACAATGCAATAAAATATTCTCCGGACGGAGCCAATATCACAGTCAGTATGAAGACGACAGATACACAGCTGATTATTTCTGTCGCTGATGAAGGACTGGGAATTCCTAAAAAAGATCTACCTCTGATTTTTGACCGCTTTTACCGAGTAGATAAAGCAAGGAGCCGAGCTCAGGGAGGGACAGGCCTGGGGTTGGCTATTGCCAAGGAAATTGTTAAGCAGCATCAGGGATTTATTTGGGCTAAAAGTGATTATGGCAAAGGGTCGACCTTTACCATTGTTTTACCATATGAAAAGTCTGCTAATATTTATGAAGAATGGGAGGAAGACAGCAACTGATTATGTCAGAAAGCGGATTTAAATACAGTATCTTAGCTTCAGGCTCAAGCGGCAATAGTTTTTATATCGAAACAGACAAAAAACGTCTTTTAGTTGATGCCGGTCTGACCGGCAAAAAGATAAGCAGCCTGTTGGCAGAAATTGACCGAAAACCGGAAGACCTTGATGCTATTCTGATTACACATGAACATTCGGATCATATAAAAGGTGTGGGGGTTTTGGCTCGTAAGTACCATTTGGATATTTATGCCAATGAGAAGACCTGGCAAGTAATAGATGATCATCAGATGATCGGTCAGATCAATCAGGAACAAAAACATATTTTTAAACGCGGAAGTCTGATGACCTTTGCCGACCTTGATGTTGAAAGCTTCGGTGTCAGTCACGATGCAGCTGAACCCCAGTTTTACCGTTTTATGAAAGATAATAAAAGCTTTGTAATGCTGACGGATACAGGCTATGTCAGCGATCGGCTGGCTGGATTGATTGAAAATGCAGATGCCTATCTGATTGAATCCAATCATGATATTGAAATTCTTCGATCAGGCTCTTACCCATGGCGGCTTAAGCAGCGTATTCTTTCAGATAAAGGTCATTTGTCCAATGATGATGGGGCTCAAGCTATGATTAGGACAATCGGCAGAAGGACACAGAAGATTTATCTGGGCCATCTGAGCAAAGAAAACAATATCAAAGAATTAGCGCATATGACGATGGAAAACAGCCTGTTATCAGCTGATTTGGGGGCAGGTACTGACTTTAAGGTTTTTGATACTTCGCCTGATACCGCTACTCCCTTGACTAAAATTTAGGAATCGGTAGACTGCGGACAGCAAAAAATCTCAGAGTCAGGGATTCTTTAAATCGCTTTTTGCTTAATTTTATTTATTGAATGACAAGGGGCAGGACAGGGTGAAAACGGCTTTTATTTGCAGGTTTTTGTCTGTTTCCCTTTTTTTATTAATTTTTGCTATAATGAATAGGGCTGTTAAGTCATTAAAATACTTAAAAAAAGGAGATACAGCAGCTGATACCAGAAACAGTGTCTACAGAGGCGGTTTGTAACATTTTACAGTTTTTCAGTGCTTGCTGAAGTTTCGCAGGTATTGAGCAAAAGAAAGATAGAGTGGTCTTCATCACCGCTGTTTCTCAGACGCTTTCCAAACAGCTTTTGTATCTTATTGGAACTGAACACGGCCTAAAATCCTAGTGAAAAAGATGGCTGTCATCGTGATGCCAGCATCACTTGCCATCCCCTATTTTCATACGGATTTTTTAACGGCTTTTGTATCTTATTGGAATTGAACACGGCCTAAGCTCTGTGCAAAAAAGATATGGTTAAGTTTAGACTTGATTTCAATTGGCCAGCCGTAAACGACTGAAAGCTTTGCAGTCTTTACAGCCTGCCGCACCTTTCTAGTCGTTCTGGCAGGGGTGCGCCTACGAAATCAAAGATTTCTGGCTTACCGCCATTTTTGCTGTGAGCTTTATACGGCCTTTGTATCTTATTGGAACTGAACACGGCCTAAAATCCTAGTGAAAAAGATGGCTGTCATCGTGATGCCAGCATCACTTGCCGTCCCCTATTTTCATACGGATTTTTTAACGGCCTTTGTATCTTATTGTTAAAGGAGAGGTTTATGCAGGAGTTGGAACGTCAGTTGCTTACTGATTTTAATATTTGTTTTAGTGATTCAAGTCTGTTGGAAACGGCTTTTACTCATACGTCTTATGCAAACGAGCACCGTCTCCTAAACATTTCACACAATGAACGTTTGGAATTTTTAGGAGACGCGGTTCTGCAGCTGCTGATTTCACGGTATCTATTCAGCAGATATCCTAAAAAAGCAGAAGGTGAGCTGTCTAAAAGGCGTTCAATGATTGTTCGTGAAGAAAGTCTGGCGGGTTTTTCCCGGCAGTGCGGCTTTGATCAGTTCGTCAAGCTGGGAAAAGGTGAGGAAAAATCAGGCGGCCGAAACCGTGATACAATTCTAGGAGATCTTTTTGAGGCATTTCTAGGAGCTCTTTTTTTGGATCAGGGTTTGGAGACTGTCAGCACTTTTTTGGATCAGGTGATGATTCCGCAAGTTGAAAAAGGGAATTTCGAGCGTGTTAAGGACTACAAGACAGGGCTTCAGGAACTCCTGCAGACTCAAGGAGATGTTCTGATTGATTATCGAGTTGTTGCTGAGTCGGGTCCTGCGCACAATAAACTTTTTGAAGTAGCTATTTTTGTTAATGAAAAAGAAATCAGCCGCGGCAGCGGCAAATCAAAAAAATTAGCCGAGCAGGCTGCTGCCAAGGAAGCTTTGAATCGATTCCAGTGAGGAAGAAATGTTTTTAAAAGAGATTGAAATGCAGGGGTTTAAATCCTTTGCCAATAAAACAAAGATTACCTTTGATAAAGGAGTGACAGCTGTGGTTGGCCCCAATGGTTCCGGTAAAAGCAATATCACTGAAAGTCTGAGGTGGGCATTAGGGGAATCCAGTGCCAAAAGTTTGCGGGGCGGTAAGATGCCGGATGTTATCTTTGCAGGGACAGAAAATCGTAAAGCGCTCAACTATGCTCAGGTAGCGGTTGTTTTGGATAACAGTGATGGTTTTATCAAAGGTGCAAAGGATGAAATCCGTGTTGAACGGCATATTTACCGCAGCGGTGACAGTGATTATTTAATTGACGGACGCAAGGTACGTTTGCGTGATATCCATGATTTATTTATGGATACTGGTCTGGGTCGGGATTCGTTTTCGATTATATCCCAAGGTCGCGTTGAAGCTATTTTTAACAGTAAACCTGAGGAGAGGCGGGCTATTTTTGAAGAAGCTGCCGGTGTTTTAAAATATAAAACACGTAAAAAAGAAACACAAGGCAAGCTCAGCCAGACTCAAGACAACTTAGATCGTCTGACTGATATTATTTATGAGTTGGATACACAGATTAAACCGCTTGAAAAACAGTCTCAGACAGCTAAAACATTTTTAGAGCTTGAAGAAGAGCGTAAGCAGCTTCATCTGGATATTCTCGTTGAGGATATTGACAGCGATAAACTTCAGCTGGATCAGAATACCCGTGAACTTGAAGATGTCAAAAAAGAACTGTCTGTTTATTATCAGCAGCGGCAGAATTTAGAAAAGGACAATCAAAGCTTGAAAAAACAACGCCAGACTGTCTCAGAAGAAATGTCCAAGAAACAGTCCGGTTTAGTTGATATCACTCGCTTAATAGCTGATACTGAGCGGCGGATTGACTTGTTCAACTTAGAATCCAGTCAGAAATTGGAACGCCGTCAGGAAGCGGATCAGCGCTTAAAAACGCTCAATGCAGAAGCCGATTCCTTAAAAATAAATATAGCTGATAAGGAAAAACATTTGCAGGAGCTGTCAGAAAAACTCGTTTCGCTGGCTGATGAGATTGCAAGATTGGAAGACGAAGCAAAACGATTCTCGTCGGATCCGGATCAAATGCTGGAAAGCTTGCGAGAAGGCTATGTGCGGCTGATGCAGCAAGAAGCAGATACATCCAATAGCCTGACGACTGTCCAAGCCGAAATAGACAGTCACAAACAGTTTTCGGAATCTCAGGCCGAAGAAATGCAGCAGCTTGAGGAAGAACTGGCAGCGGTCAGGGAGGAAGTCAAAAAGGCTTTATCAGCTGCTGCTGAGGCTAAGCAGGTACTTAAGGAACTGCTGGAGAACTACCGCAGCTTAAATCAGGAGCTTCAGGAAGATGAAGCTGTCTATAAAAAAGCGCAAGAAAAGATGTTTGTTCAGGCCGATTCACTTAAGACCAAGCAAGCACGGCAGGACAGTTTAGAGGCTATTTTAAAAAATCACAGTCATTTTTATGCAGGAGTCAGAGCTGTTTTACAAGCTTCGGAAAAGCTAGGCGGAATTATTGGTGCTGTCAGTGATCATTTAAATTTTTCACACGATTACCAGACCGCGTTTGAGATTGTCCTGGGCGGCAGCAGCCAACACATTATTGTGGCTGATGAGGGGGCAGCAAAGCGCGCGATTGCTTATTTGAAGCAGCATAGGCAGGGAAGAGCCACTTTTTTGCCTTTAACCACTATTAAGCCCAGAGAGCTGTCGCAGCAGAATCTATCTAAATTGGCCTCTTGTCAGGGATTTTTGGGGTTAGCCAGTGATTTAGCGACTTTTGCACCGGATTTAGAAAAGATTTTTAAAAATCTTTTAGGGCTGACGGCTCTTTTTGATACTGTTGATAATGCCAACCGAGCAGCCCGTCTCCTCAAATATCAGGTTCGTTTGGTAACACTTGATGGGACAGAGATACGTCCGGGAGGATCATTTTCCGGCGGCAGCAGCCGTCACAACCAGACAAGTTTTGTTAAACCCGAGCTGGAACATTTGAAAGCTGAAATAGCAGCTGAAAAAATAAAACAGCAGCAGCAAGAAAAAAAGGTTGATGAATTAAGACAGGCTCTCTCCGAAAAGGAAAAAAGGCTGAATCACATAAAAGCAGAAGGTGAAACAGCCCGTCTGGCTGAACAAAAAGCAGAGCTTGAATACCGTCAGCTGTCAGAACGGTTCGGCGATTTGCAGGATGTTTATCAGGGTCTGCAGGCTAAGAGCACAGATCAAGGAGAAGAAGATCTAAAAGCCGAAAAAGAAAAGCTTGAAGAGCTTTTAAATGACATAACTGAGCAAAAAGAAAAAATAAATACAGAAATTGAACAAATCAAAGAAAATAAGGGCGCTCTCAATCAAAAAGCAGATAAGCTGGCCAATAAGCTGGCTCAGGCTCGGCTGGATGAACGGGAACTCCAAAGTGAAAAAAAGTTTGAGGAGTCTGATAAAAAACGGTTAGAAGCCAGTCTGGCAGAGACCGCAGCTAATATTGATGAACTAAAAACTGTTTTAAATGAGCAGTTAGCTTCATCTTCTGATCAAGAGCTGCCTAAGCTGCAGGAGCAGTTAGCAGAAGCCAAAGCAAGAAAAGAGGAAGATGAGAAGCGTCTGGTACAGCTGCGCTTCGAACTGGAAGACTGTGAAGCCCAACTTGATGAACTCGCATTACGGTCCCAAGAGACAAACCAGCAAAATGAACGGCTTATTCGCAAACAGGCTCAGTATGAAGCTGAAGTCGAGCAGATTTCAGAGCGGCTGAGAACTTTTGCCCGCAGTCTGGCTGAGGACTACCAGATGACTCTGGATGAAGCCAGAACGAAAACAAAAGCCATTGAAGACAGTAAGCTGGCACGACAAAAACTGCAGACACTGCGCCGGCAGATAAAGGCTTTGGGCCCTGTTAATATTGATGCTATTGAGCAGTATGATGAGGTTAATGAACGCCTGCTTTTTCTAAACAGTCAAAAGGATGATTTGGTAAGGGCAAAAAATCTTTTGCTTGAGACCATCCATGATATGGACGATGAAGTAAAAATGCGTTTTAAAGCCACTTTTGCTGCTATTCGCGACAGCTTCAAAGAGACATTTCGGCAAATGTTTGGAGGAGGCTCCAGTGACCTCATTTTAACTGAAGGTGATCTTCTGACAGCAGGTATTGAAATTTCTGTTCAGCCGCCAGGCAAAAAGATTCAGTCGCTTAATCTAATGAGCGGCGGAGAAAAAGCTCTCTCTGCTTTGGCACTGTTATTTGCCATTATCCGTGTTAGAACTATTCCCTTTGTTATCCTTGATGAGGTTGAGGCTGCTTTGGATGAAGCTAATGTAAAACGTTTCGGCGATTACCTCAACCGCTTTGACAAGTCCAGTCAGTTTATCGTTGTCACCCACCGCAAAGGAACCATGGCAGCAGCCGACAGCATTTATGGTGTGACAATGCAGGAATCGGGAGTATCAAAAATTGTTTCTGTTAAACTAAAAGAGGCTGAGGAAATGCTGGATTAAAGGTGAGTTTATTCAAAAAGCATTTCGGGCTGCAGCTGTATAAAAACAGCTATTAGCTGATTGGAAGATGGAATTTTTGGATTGAATAGAGAAAGCAAACTATTTTTGCTACAATAAAGAGGGATAATGAGGTTAAGTATGATAAAATTAGTGGCAACGGATCTGGATGGGACCTTTTTAGCCCCAGATGGCAGTTTTGACCGGCAAAGATTAGCCAACCTGCTGGATAAATTCCAAGAGCAGGAGATAGTGTTTGTTGCTGCCAGCGGCCGCTCACTTATCACTTTGGAAAAATTATTTGCAGCTTATACAGACAGAATCGCTTTTATTGCAGATAATGGCAGCTTGGTAAAAGCAAGTGGTGAACTTCTCTTTGAGGCCAGTATCAGTCCGCAGCAATATCAGGAGATTGCGGCTCTTTTGTCACAAAGTCCTTATATGTCATCCTATGACTTTTTGCTTTCCGGGCGGCAGGGCGCTTATCTGCATACCGAAGCCAGCAGTGACTATTACTCTTTTATCAGCCGCTATTATGATAATATCCAGTATGTTTCTGATTTTTCAGCTGTTTCAGATACTATTTTGAAGCTGACTGCTAATTTTTCAGAAAAAACACTTAAAGAGGGAGAAGCCTGGTTTAATAAGCAAGTTGATTATGCTCGTGCAGTGACGACTGGCTTTAGCTCTGTTGACATTATTCTCAAAAATATCAATAAGCGGGTCGGACTCGAGCACCTTTGCAGAAAGTACGGGATAGCCTCTTCACAGGTATTGGCTTTCGGAGATAATTTAAATGACTTTGAAATGCTGTCTTTTGCCGGAACAGCTGTTGCAACTGGCAATGCAAGATCTGAAATTAAAGATTTGGCCGATGCTGTTATCGGCTCTTGTGCAGACGGTGCCGTGCTGGATTATATGGAAAGAATGGTTAGGTAAACGATGACAAAGATTAAATTATTGGCCCTTGATTTGGATGGAACTCTTTATAACAGTCAGAAGCAGGTTTCAGATGAAAATAAAGCTGCTTTAAAAGCTGCCCGGTCAAAAGGGGTTAAGGTCGTTATTACAACCGGCCGGCCCTTAAAAGCAATCGGCAATTTATTGGAAGAACTTGATTTGTCAGGTGCCGAAAATTACAGTATTACTTTTAACGGCGGTCTTGTACAGCGCAATACCGGTGAAATTCTGGATAAGAGTGAACTGAGCCGCCAGCATTTAGAAGCTATCTATGATGTCTTTGAACCCTTAGGTCTGCCGCTGGATGTTTTGAGCGACGGAACGGTCTACAGTATTTCCAGCAAGGGGAACCACTCGCTGTATCATAAGGCCAACCCGCTCTTGACCTTTATCGAAGTAGCTAACCTGGCTGCGGTTCCTGATAATATTGTCTATAATAAGGTAGTCAGCGTGATTGACGCTGCTTACCTAGATCGGCAAATTCAGAAGCTGCCGGCTGATTTTTACAAGGAATTTGAAGTTTTTAAATCGCGGGATATTATTCTTGAGATTATGCCAAAAGGTGTTCATAAGGCCGTAGGTCTGGAACGTTTGACCAAGTATTTAGGGCTTGAGAGCCGGCAGGTGATGGCGGTAGGTGATGAAGAAAATGATTTATCTATGCTTTCCTGGGCCGGCTTAGGTGTCGCTATGGCTAATGGCACAAAGGCTGCTAAAAATATTGCTGATGCTGTCACCGTTCGTACTAATGATCAAGCGGGAGTAGCAGAAGCGATTGACCATTATATTTTAAGCGAGGATTAGTGATGGGATTATTTGACCGTTTATTTGGAAGTAGAAACAAAAAAGAAGAAGATAGTCAGAACCCAGCTGAGTCTGGCGATAAGCAGCAGGAGGAGATTGTTCCTGAATCTGCTGATACAGCTGACAAGTCTGGAGAAACAGTGCCTTTTTCTTCGGATGCAGAAGCCCAGCCAGCTGACACTGACAGACCAAAGCAGGCTGAGACTACCCCTAAAGAGCACTTAAATCATGAGAAAGAAACAGTGGATTTGGCTGAAACTTCTCCAGAAAAGCAGCAGCCTCAGCTGTCTGAAAATGATGCAGCAGAGAAAGAGCAGGATAGCTATAGATCTGAAGAAGCAGAGGATAAGCTAAGTCAACAGGGACAGGCGAATCAGGAAGTTTCCGATGATTCCGCAGATGATGAGGCGAACCAAGCGACTGCGGACTTTATGGCTAATTATTATGCACAAAAGAAAGCCATTGAAAAAGCAATAGCCGATGGCACCTATGTTAAGCCGCAAAAAGAGAATCAATCCGACAGCAGACAGGAAGATGTTCCATCAGAACAGCCAACAGCAGCCGAGGAATCTTCCGAAAGCAAGGTATCTGAGGAACAGGCGGAAACAAAAGAAGAAAAGTATAACCGCAGCCTTAAGAAAACCCGGACAGGTTTCAGCGCGCGCCTCAATGCTTTTTTAGCTAATTTTCGACGTGTGGATGAAGACTTCTTTGAAGAATTAGAAGAAGTCCTTATCCTTTCGGATGTGGGGGTTAATGTTGCTTCAACCTTATCGGAGGAACTGCGCTATGAAGCAAGAATAGAAAATGCTAAAAAACCTGAAGATCTCAAGCGGGTCATCATTGAAAAGCTTGTAGATATTTACGAAAAAGATGATATTTACAATGAAAAACTTAATTTTCAGGAAGATCTGACGGTTATGCTTTTTGTCGGCGTTAATGGCGTCGGGAAAACAACCTCTATTGGGAAGCTCGCCTACCGTTATAAACAAGAAGGCAAAAAGGTGATGATGGTAGCAGCAGATACATTTAGAGCCGGTGCCGTTGCTCAGCTTGTTGAATGGGGCAGGCGCGTGGACGTTCCTGTTATCACCGGAGCAGAGAAAGCTGATCCGGCCTCTGTTGTTTACGACGGTGTTGAAAGGGCTGTTGCTGAAGACGTTGATGTGTTATTGATTGACACGGCAGGGCGTCTGCAAAATAAAGATAATTTGATGGCAGAACTTGAAAAAATCGGCCGAATCATTAAGCGTGTGCTGCCCGATGCTCCCCATGAGACTCTTCTGGCCTTGGATGCTTCAACGGGCCAAAATGCTCTTAGTCAGGCTAAAGAGTTTTCAAAAATACTGCCACTGACAGGTTTGATTCTGACAAAAATTGACGGAACTGCCAAAGGCGGTGTTGTTTTGGCTATCCGTCAGGAATTGGATATTCCTGTTAAGTTATTGGGCTTTGGAGAGAAAATTGATGATATCGGTGAATTTAACTCGGAAGACTTTATGAGAGGTCTGTTAGAAGGTATCTTTTAAACACATAAAAGCCAAAAAATCAGGCGGGACACAGATCCAATGTCATTAAGATAAGCTCTCACTCTGTCAAAAAACCTATTCCAAAGCACCTCTATTATGACTGAATTTGGAATAGTTTTATGATTTATAGAATTTAGAGCGCACAAAAGTAAAGGTTTCTCAC
>NZ_JBFQEG010000013.1:0-55862 GCF_040930515.1 Streptococcus huangxiaojuni | reverse complement strand
AAAAGCGGGTCGGCCAGTATGAGACTTTTCTTCCAGCAAAACATGATTAGGGATACTGTCCACAAAAAGACTGATGAGTCTAACCTCATGATTCATGGGAATATCGTAAGCAAGATTTAGTTCCAAATTCAACTGATTTGTGTTATACTCTTTGTACATGGTCATGGCTTTCTAATTGTTTTGTGTTATTATCATTATAAACCATGGCACAGGAAAACGGGCATCTCCAACTGCGGAATTGCCCGTTTTTTTGTGTACTGAAGCTAGTTTTTGCCCAGCCCCTTTTGAAACGTCGGTATATCGCTGATAATTAACGTTTTGAGAATTGTGATGCTTTACGAGCTTTCTTAAGACCTGGTTTTTTCCGTTCAACCATACGGGCGTCACGGGTAAGGAGGCCTGCGCGTTTAAGTGAATCACGGAAGTCAGGGTCAACTTGAAGAAGCGCACGGGCAATACCGTGGCGAATGGCTCCAGATTGTCCTGCATAACCGCCGCCTACAACGTTGACAAAAACGTCATAAGAACCTGCTGTTGACGTTACGGCAAACGGCTGATTAATAATAAGGCGCAAATCAGAACGAGGGATGTAATCTTCAACATCTTTTTTATTTACTGTAATTTTACCAGTTCCTGGGACTAAACGAACGCGAGCCACTGCATTTTTACGGCGTCCGGTACCTGTATATTGTGCTTGTGCCATTTATTGATGCTCCTTTCTCTCTTAGATAAGTCCTGTGATATCGAGCACTTCTGGCTGTTGAGCCGCATGGGTGTGCTCTGAGCCGACAAATACTTTCAGCTTCATGCCTTGTGCACGACCAAGAGTATTGTGCGGAAGCATACCCTTAACTGATTTTTCGATCAAGCGCACAGCATTTTTGGAGCGCAATTCTCCTGCAGATATTTGTTTTAGACCGCCAGGGTGCATTGAGTGCGTATAATAAATTTTGTCGCTTGCTTTTTTACCAGTCAATTTTACTTTTTCAGCATTGACAACAATAACAAAATCACCGGTATCAGTGTGGGGGGTATAAGTAGGCTTATTTTTTCCTCGAAGAACACTGGCAACAACAGCTGACAGACGTCCAAGCGGCACATCGGTCGCATCAACAAGGTACCATTTGCGTTCAACTTCACCTGGCTTAGCCATGTATGTTGTTTTATTCATGATTTCTCCTATACAAATCTTTATGTTTACTAGCAGTGGATGTTCCGGTCCACAAGGTATTTGAAGGGTTCCGGGGCCTTTCAAATGGGGTAAACAATACCATTCATAATCATACCAAAAAACTAAGACCAAAGTCAAGACTTTTTTCTTATATTTTCAAAGAGCTGTCCCAAAACCAATAACGATGTCTGACCGGCAGAGTTCTGTCCTCTTCTTCAAGCTTATCTTGATTTTATCGGAATCATGAAGTCAATTGATTTTGTCCTTGGTAAATAGCAATGGTTTGAGCATCATAGGCATATCCCACATCCAAATGCCAGCATCTTTCGGGTCTGCAGCGATGCTGAGGTTATCCGGATATCTCAAATCTGATAAGCCTGCTCCAATCCTTTAAACTTAAATATAGGCTTATCCGGCAAAATACTTTCCACCATCATCACTTACTGCCATCTTATGCCGCTAAATAGACACTCAAATCGGGCTGCTGCTTTTAAACTTCAGAACCATATTTGGCCGTTCAGCTATTCTTTGCTTTTTTAACAAGATAAGAGCCCGAGAACATTTACAGTCTTGCGGTTTCTTCCATCAATTAGCGAAACCCTACAAAATAAAGGTTTTAGAGTTTGTTCTTCCAATTTTTTAACGCATTTTTTCGGAGCTTTTCGTAAATTCTGCCCCTTTTTTGCCCCTTCAAAAAAACTCTAGCAAAAGTAGCTAGAGGAATAATTATGAGTATTCTTCTACAGGACAAAATTTATACTTTTTATAATCTTTTTGATTATATTTTTTAGAACTATATCCTAAATGATGGTAGTCAATTAATAACGGAAAAATTCTATTACTAGAAAAATTACAAATTAATCTTATAGAGCCATTCAAACCAAATTGCCAAAGAGATAATTGTTCAGCATCAATACGATGTAAGTCTTGAATTGCAATCTTATATTTTTGAAATGCTTCATCATTAGTAGGAATTTCGTGACAATGTTGAAATTGGCTATTCTTTTGTGGCGACCATTCTTTAGTTATTGTCGGAATCAGTTTGTTTAAGATTTTCGTTATATACTCAGCGTACATGCTATCATCTTTTAAGTAACTCGTAAAATCCTTACTTTTATTAGAATAAGATTTTATCCAGTTAGAATATGAGAAATCAAAGATAATTTCATTTTCAGGGCTTTTCTGTTGTGGTATTCTATTCGCCTTTGGAGATGAAGAAGGAATTTTACTTTTCTTTCTTTTAGACACAATTATACCAACCTTTCAGCATAAAAACGAAAAATTGTTTTAGTTGAAATGGTCTTATGACTGCTTTCTAATGGTTTTAACCCTTTTCTGGCTTCTTGCCACGGATACTCATTATGAGATAAAGTCTCTAATTGGTTGCCATCAAAATTACCATAAATTTCGATAACTTCATCAATTGAAGAAAGTTCATCCTTGTTCAAGATTTTTTCATAATTAATTTCGAAACCGCTATGGTCAATGTTTGTTCCACGATAATCTTTAAAATATGTATACACTTCTGGAATAACAGGACCATGAACCCAAGCTTCAAAATCAGCTGGGAACATCAAAGAAGAGGTTAACTCATCCTCATTGTCATTTTCAGCTGTTAGTGCTAAGTGCCATGATTGAACGTAGTAAAGCAACTTTTGTAATTTTTTTGGTGTAACATCTGTTACCCGTTTAACATCAATAATATATTTTATAACTGCTTCTAACTTTTTATGCATAGCTAAAACCTCCTTTATCATTTGAGAGGCAAAGTGATATTAGGCTTTAATCTCCCTTTGGCAAATCCACTAATAAAAAATAACACAAGCGCCACATCTGTCACCTGTGCAAATAGTATAGCCTATATCTTACATTATTTTATTATATATTAATTTTACAACATTACATCCGTTTTCTCAATAGAAAAGGGGGATTTTTTATAAAAAAAGTATAAAAAACAAAAAACCGCTCATTTGATGAGCGGTAGTTTTTATTATAATTATTAGAAAAAACTATATTAACACACAAGCAGACTGCGCTTTTTACGTCTAACGCTAAGACGGTAAGGAGATACCTGCTTTCTTTTTTTATATTGTCGCCTGCTTGTGCTTAAGCTTATTTTTGATAAGCTACTCTGATGTAGCAGACCATGTCTGACAAATCCCTGTGCACAATCTGAGCCGGCGTACCGTAGTACAGATTGCTGTAATCACCTATGTTTTGCTCAACAGTCCAGATAGTGCCATCTGGGTCAACCTGCCAAATGTAGCCAGTATGACCGAAGTCATGGCCGGCCTCTGTTTTAACAAAAAGGTCCCCAACCCGTGGACTTTTGTCAGCCGGAACAATCTCATAGCCTAATGACTGTGCTGAAGCTGGTAAGTCAATAGCATTACCATGCAACAGCAAAGACACATCCACAAAATGACCGGACCACATATAGGCGACATCTACGCATTGCATACCGTAAGCGCCATCATAATCAATACCGCTTCCTTCTGCAGCTAAGCGGGTGAAATACTCATTAGTCTCATGCACTGTGAATTTTGCTGTGTGGGCTTTAATAACAGCAGGCGCTGCTATCAAAGCAATTAGGCCTGCTACAAGCAGCAATCTATTTCTTAAGGAGTTTTTCCAGCAATTCATTGGTCTTTGAAATTTTAGCATTAACTGCCTGTGCTTGCAGTACATCGAATGTTTCTGTTGATACTGTGATGTGTTTCACTCCTTGGTCCCAATATTTAACGGGGTCTGTTGCTTTTTGCAATCCAAAAAAGGCACCGCCGTCAACTACGCCAATGCCTCTATCTTTAGCTCCTACTGTATACATATGATTTCCTCCTGTTGTTGCATTTAAAATTTCTTCTGCTGTTTCTGCAGCTGATGCTGCGCTGTCACTGTCAATCAAAACAATATTTTTGTCAAGGCCGCCGGCAATCCCAGTGCTTGTAAACTGCCACCATCGGATACCGTCCATTGATGGAAACACAGACCATACCGGATTTGGTGTTACATTATAATTTGGATAGGCAGCAATCCATAAGCTGTTAGGATACTTAGCTAGGATTTGCTGATAATCCACATATTGCAAAGTATAAGGCCTGTAGCTGTAATAGATAGGCTTATAACCTGCCTGTGCTACTCTGTCCATAAAGGCTAAAATAGCCGTTGTATTTGCTGCTTTCGAAGCACTGGCGCTGTCCTCATAGTCACAAACGAGATAACTAACTTTCTTGCTTGGCAAATAAGTCAGCAGCATGTTTGCTTCTGCCACAGCCTGAGCTGTAGACCCGCCGAAACGTGCAAAGTGGTAATAGCCAACCGGATTACTCGTATTAGCTTGCGTCTGACGATAAGCAGACACATAGTTTGTTCCTTCGGATACTTTGATGATGGTGTTTTGAGTGCCCGCAGCTTGACAAATCGCTGTTAAATCAGCCGGTTGCCAACCGGACACATCAATAAAGTAATCGTTCTTCTTCATCTACTCACCTTCTCCGGCTAAGTATTTTTCAAATTCTGCTACTGCAGCTGCTTGTTCATCATCTGATAAAGTGACAGCACCAATTTCTAAATCATCGTTAAAGATAGTTTCCTGCTCAACTTTGACACCTGGCGTTGAACTGTCTTTAAGTTTATTGACCGCTGCTTCTATCAAATCGTCCAGCTGATTGGCCGATACCTTAAATTTAAGCGGGCTTTCCGCTATGTATTCTGATAGTTTCTGCAGGGCCAGCTTTTTCTTATCACTTCCTGCAAAATTGGCATACTGTTCTAAGGCTTGTACAACGCGCATAGCATAATCTTCCAAAACCTTGATGCGTGCATTTGCAGTTCTCGCTTTGAGCCAGAGCAAGAACTGATAAAAAAGAGGGGACAGCGCCCCTAAAATAACAATAACAAGTGTGATGTTTTCGATAAGTTCTTCAATCATTTTCATGATGTTTATAATCATTCATTTCCTCTTTCTTTAATCATGGCTTTGAGTTCTTTTACGTCTTCTGTCAAGTTTTTGATTTGTTCTGCAAAAGCAACTAAAGCTTGGTTCTGCTTGTCGTGGTCATCAAGTCGTCTTGTATGTGTTTCTAAGTTCTTTTCTAAAAGCTCTACCTTGAGCTCAATAGTATTAATTCTTGTTGCTTGCTCAATGCTTTTAGCTCTTAAGACATTGTAAAAGCTATAAACGGTGATAGCAAAACCTATAAAGGTAATTAGTACTTGATACTCAGGCTTCATCAATTAGCTTTCTCCTTTCCATACCCTAATCCTCTTTAGTAAGCTCTGCTAATAAATCTGCGTCTTCAACCGCTAATTCAAGCTGTGCATATACTTTTGGCTTAAGTGGAGCCGGTACACGCCTGTAAGGCCAACGGCCTGCTAAAATATTAATCACGTAAAGTTTAACCATCATGTCAATCCCTTCTTCCTTAGTTTCCTTAATTTTCTGCGTCGCTGCTTTCAGCTTCGCTATCCAATAGCTCAATGTCGTCATCTGCAATCACTCCTTTTGCATATAGCTGCTCAATAATATCAAGCAGCACCATTTGAGAGGTTTCAGACGTTTCAGCGATTTCCGCCATTTGCATTCTGCTGGCTTCCAGTGCTTGGTCTAGCTCTGCCAGTTTAGCGTTAGCCGTATCAATGATGGTGGACATTTCGTCCACCCGCTGAATAGCTTCTGGCATAGCGTAGTCCACGTACTGCTTTTTAAAGTAATTATCTAAAGCAGCTTGTATCAGCTCTTGTTCCGATGCTTTGGTAAAATCACCTGACAAATCAGCGCTGATGACAATATACGGCTTATCGCTGATGATTGTGACATTAGTCTTAGTTATCTTCCCTTCGCTGTCCAGTGAGGGGTACAGCGTTGAGACCCTGTAGTTAATCTTAGTCATCTGTCACCTCTGTATAGTTTTCGGTTTGCTGTTGAGCATTCAACTGCTCCTGCAACTGCTCAATCTGCGCTTGTAGCGTCGCTTTGTCCAATGTCAGCTGAGCAACTTCGAACGCTAGTTTGCTTTGTATATTTTGATTAATGTCCATGTAACCTCCTTTACGGTAATTTAGATGGGAATGAAACTGAGTAACTGTATTTTGGTTCAGATGCATTAAAAATGGCTGTTACAGTATTAATTAAAGTATTCCACATATCGTTAAAATCGTAGACTGTCCCTCTGCTTTTTAAAATAAAACGGCCATCGTCCCGAAAGTATATTCCGGCTCCGTTATTAACAGTGCTTTCTATTCCAGTGCCCCAGACATTATAAGTTTGTCCTCTGATAAGTCGCAAGCCGTTCGACTCGTTAGTCCCGTAATATGCTGAATAAAGATAATTAGCACGTACTTTGTTCATGTAAACAGACCCATCATCACCGCTAAATTCAAAGCCTCCGCCCTGATAATTACCGAAAGTAAGTGCGTATTTATAGCCTTTTGCAACATTCAACAGTGTCCCTATAGGTTTTTTACTGCTGTTAATATAACCACCCCAAGACACCATACGAGTGCTTCCACCGTAAAAAGATATTCCAGCTGCATCATAAGCTGTCCCCCAACCTTCACCATTATTGTCCATATCAAGACGGCCATTGTTGAGGTTAAAAGTAGTCCGGCCATTGTTTGCTGTTAATATCCCGCCATTAATACGATTGGCGGTCATCGTCCCTGTGGTAATGTTTGAGGCATTTAGATTGATAACATTAACGTTTCCAGCATTTAGCGTTCCGGTGGTTATTTTATCAGCAGACACATTAATCAGCTTTGATGACGCTATAGTTGCGTCGTCAATAACTGTCTTACCAGTAATCCTAACTAATGACCCATCGATTAAAACGGAGCCGTCTTTGTTAAGGTTAATCTGATTGAGCACATCGCCGGATGAGTTGAGATTTCGCACTGCCCAAGAGCCTGCTAGTTGGCTAACCTCGGAAATGCTTGCTGTACTATCTTCTGTGCGTATAAATGTTGTAGGGACAGTTGTACCTTTTACTAGTGTAATCTCTTGTACAGCAATCTGACCATCACCTTTTAGATAGACCCTAAAAGGATAGGTGTCAAAAGTCATATCTTTATCAAGAGTGAAGCTTCCAATCACTACCCGACTTCCCGTTGTTGTAAATATCCACCTGTTTATAGATATAGGACTATCATCAGTTTGCATACCAGTTCCAAGTGCTATTGATATCAAGTCAGTTAGCTTATCAACAACAATGCGTATACGATACGAGTAAGTTCCAGCTTTTAAAACATTTTTAGTTAGTGGTATCTTAAAGCCAACATTGGCTGTGCCATCTGTAACAGCTATTTTTAGTCCTTTATACGATCCCCAGTTAACTTTTGAGATTTTTAAACTATCTTTTGGATTGATTGCTGCGTAATTTGTAAATTCAACTGGATCTGCAATCAAATTGCCAGTCTCACCAAAAGTTAAATCGCCAACACGAGTAACAAATGCGCTATCAGTCATCACTAGCTGGCTAATTTTAGCTCCAATTTCACCTTCAGTTGAGCCGATAGTACGCACGTACGTATCAACAGTTTCTTTCACTGCGTTTAGTTTGCTGTTGTTTTCAGATGCCGTTTTCTTTGCTTCTTCTGCTAAGTTATTTGCCACCTCAGCCTGCGCGTATGCATCGTTTAACTTTTGGTTATGTTCAACAGCATTATTTGCAGCTTCTTCTAGCTTTGGCTGCATTTCGTCAAGGGCTTTTTGAACAGTATCAGTATCCGATGTACGAAGTATTTCAATCCAGTTTTCACCGTCCCAATAATACATAATCCGTTCAGTTTCGTTTTCTGGGTCTAGCCTATACCAGATATCGCCACTTTTTACTTTTTCAGCTGGTGGAGTTCCATCGCTGTACCAATTGGTATTAAGGCCATTTGCGCTGATTAAAGCTGTTACATGATTGTTAGTGCTACGAATAACTGTATCAGATAACTGTCTAGCTAATTGTTGGGCTCTGAGAGCTTCAGAAACGTTTAACCTATCTCCTAATTTAATATCAGATGCTAAATTTGTCAGACGATCTATTGTGACTTCAAAGACTCGTGTTGTATAATCTAAATTTCTATCACGTCTAACCACCCTTACTCTATCTCCAATTCCAGCATTTAGATATGCAGCTGTGGTTTTAAACGTAACTTGTGGGTGCGACTTTTCTAACAAATACTGATAAGTCCTTTGCAATAAGTCTGCTTTATCATCTGTATCAAACTCAACCATTCCGACTTTCGGCATCATGCCTTTAGGTGTTTTAATGCCGTAAATGGCTGTAGCACTAGGTAATTCAACATACTC
Source organism: Streptococcus huangxiaojuni (assembly GCF_040930515.1). Taxonomy (NCBI): domain Bacteria; kingdom Bacillati; phylum Bacillota; class Bacilli; order Lactobacillales; family Streptococcaceae; genus Streptococcus; species Streptococcus huangxiaojuni. The sequence goes on along the minus strand of NZ_JBFQEG010000013.1, from coordinate 47,394 downwards.
TTGTCCAAGTGGCTTATCAACCGGATTTTTCGGCTTCGTCCAAACGACATCAGCAAATGTAATTTTACGGCCGTAACCATCTGCTTCATTACCTGTCTCTTCTGCTGAAGATACTTGCTCGCCGCGTCCGCGGCCAATAACAGCAGTCACAAGGTCTGTTTTCTCTGCACGATGGATAATTTTTAAGGCATTATGTCCCCAGACAACACGTTTCCCTGCGTTAGCACCGATTTGTTTTCTGAAGTCAATATACTTAGCGGTAATCTCGTTGCCTGATATTTCAACGAAAAACTGCATTTCTAATGACCAGACTTCACAAACTTTTTGCAGCGCCTCAAAAATTGACAAATAATAAAATGTCGTAGAAGCTCTAATGCTTTCAAACACATTTCTTGCCTGCCAGTTGGTGCCTGTCAATAACCTATCAATGACGGGCCGTGGGAAGCTGTTGTTTGGCCTGATATCTTTAATCGTAGTTTTTCTTAATTCCTCTATCCCAACCTGAGTTCCTTCAAGTGTTGTTACTCCGGCGTCTGTTTCGTGCGCTGCCAAAAAGTAAAAATGATATTGATTTTTACTATTCTGCGTAGGTATCGCAATATACTCAGCTTCTTCAAGCAAGTTATCTGGCAACACCTTAACTTCTGCTGTCATTCTATCTGATACATATTTAGTATCAGTCAAAGTTTGAGTTTGAGACAGAGACTTAATAGCTGTACGGCGTATAAGCTTGATAAGCCGTTCTTGGTTGTCAAAAAGATAAATCATAGCCTTTTGTCCCTCCACTCAACTGTTTGAATTGTTAAATTTGTCCCCCTGATTAAGTCTTTATCCCTGATATAAAAATCTTCTGGTATAGATAAATTTGTCATTTCGTACAAAATGTTTTTACCATCAAAAGTAGCTGTAACCTCATCTGATTTCCAGATAATCTCTAACTCTCTCCCTAGCAAATACTGACCTTTAAAAGCTATTGTTGTTCTGCCATTAGTCACAGAAATAGTTGTGGTGTTACTTTCCGCATAAGCCACTATTCTTTCTGGTAAAACTTCATAAGCTTCCGTTAGCGCTATATTGCCAGAAGACATTTGCTTGTCTTTTTGCCTTTTATAAGGGTCAGGAACTAGCAGAGTGAAACTTGATTTTAGTGATAAGGACTGTTCCGGTATACTCTCGACTTCTTTTAAATAAGCAGTCGTGTCATACTCTATCTCATCAGCAAATGAGATGGTCAGGGCAGGGCTGCCTGCACCTGATACAGCGCCCCGCAAAATTTTATTAAGTAATGTAAATTTATTGCGCAATTCCGATGATGTTTTAGCAGTCAATTGATAATAGATTTTTATTTCAATCTCTTCCGTTCGTGTTTCGTCAACCCAAACGCCTGCTCGGCGCGGAATGGTTACCGTATTGATTTCTTGTCCAACTAATCCACGACCACTTACATATAATTGTCTATAGCCATCGACTAAATCACTAACGTATCTACTATTAATCATCAAGTCATCAGAGGGACGAGCATTATCTTTTCCTGTAGCGCTCTTATGCATTGTTTGATAATCGTACATTTTACCCCTCCTTAATAATTAGCCCTCAATCGTGCATTTGTCTCTTGCTTGTCTGTGATATCATCTACGAACAAGCTGTAATCTCTGCCGCCTAACGTCAGATTGAGCAGCAAAGGTTGCTGCTTACGTCCTATTTGCATATCCAAATTACTTGATAAACTTTGATTAACTGTGTTTGATAAATCTGTTTCAAATCCATCAGCAAAGTCGAAAGCGTTAATAATATGTTTAGTAACATCAGCAACTGTGCTTTTAACATCTTTGAATTTGCTAATCAAACTTTGATTAAAACCACTCATAATCGCTTTACCGGCTGGAATTAACAGTTTGCGGTCCTGCTGGATAGGTCCTTTATGTTCTGCAATCCAGCTTGCGATGCCGCTAACAAAACTTTTAACACCTTCAAATGCTGATTTTAAGCCGTTTAAAAAACTGTTAATTATTGCTCGACCTGCAGCAGCAAGGTCAATATTTGCTAGTCCGCGCAGAACACTGCCAATGTTGCTAACAATATTTGAAACACTGTTTTTCAAACTGTTGAAAACATTAACCGCAGCATTAACCATTCCTTGGATAATGCTAGTTACAGCAGAACGAATAGAGTTCCAAACACTGCTCATCATTGAACTGATTGCATTCATTACAGATGTGAGTGTGTTTTTAAGGACATTAATTGTTGTTGTCACAACGCTTTTAATTTGATTCCATATTGTTGTCGCAATATTCTTGATAGCATCCCAAACACCTTGCCAATCACCTTTAATAGCTGCTGTCACTGCTTTTATGATATTAGAAACAATGTTAATACTATCGCTAACAAAAGTTGTGATAACATTCCAGACAGTCTGAACAACACTGCCTATTGCATTCCAAACAGCGTCCCACGCTGCGGAAATGATAGACATTCCAGTTTGAATTATGTTTGAGATAAAATCCATAGCTGCACTAATTAAAGCTTTTATCCCTTCCCAAATTACACTGATATAAGGTTGCAAAACTTGCCACTGTGTCTGTATCGCTTCTATAATAGGAGCAAAGATTTCTGTTAAACCTTGCCAAATCATCTGAGCAGTCTCAACTATGCCAGTCCATAATGTGGAAAAGAACTCGCTTAAAGCTCCCCAAAGATTTTGGATAGCCTCAACGATAGGTGTTATCCCTTCTACAAAGCTATTCCAAACACCCGTCGCAGTTTCTACAATTCCAGACCACAAACCACCGAAGAATTCACTTAAAGCCCCCCAAATGGTTTTCACAGTTTCAACAATAGCTGTCCAGACAGCAACTACTCCGTCCCAAAGTGCCATTGCGGGTTCTTTAATAGCCTCCCAAATACCTTTAAAAAAATCAGCTGCAACACCCCAGGCAGCTTTAATAGCTTCCCATGCAATAATAAAACTAGTTTTGATGGCTTCCCATATTGCCTTAACAGCGTTTCTGAAATCTTCGTTTGTATTCCAGAGATATATAATCAAAGCGACTAAAGCCGTTAATGCAACGATGACTAGCCCGATAGGACTTGTTAAAAAACTAATAACACCGCCTAATTTGTTAAAAACGCTTATCAGAGTATCTATACTGCTGACTATTTTCTCTATTATTATCAAAAAAGGTCCAACAACTGCCACAATAGCTGCAAACAAAACAATGCCATCTTGTACTGACGGCGGTAAATCATTAAACTTTTTAACCAAATTTGAAATAAATTTGGCCAGTTTTTCAACATACGGCGCCAAACGCTCACCTATCACCGTTCTGGCCTCAAAAAGTGCGTTTTTTAGCTTTTTCATTTTACTGGCAAAAGAGCTTGCGGCACTATCAGCTTCTTTTTGCAATGCTGTGCCCTTTTCCCAAGCGTCATTAGCTAATCCAAATGCTTCAGATACTAAATCACCAGCACCTGCTAAACGTGCCATTGTGTCAATTTCTTGTATTGAATTAATACCTAATTCTTTTAATGTGGCCGTAACATCTCCGCCACTATCTTTTACCTTTCCTAAGCCTTTAATAAAGCTTGTGATGGCCTCTTGCGGATTTGTTTTCCATGTTTGTGCAAATTGTTCTGCGCTTTGACCAGCTACTTTTGCAAAGTTATTTAACTTCTTACCGCCTTGAGCGACAGCAGTATTCATTTTTTGCATAACCCGGCTAAAACTAGAACCACCCGCCTCAGCATTAATACCGACCGAACTCATAGCAGCTGCAAGTCCCATAATTTGCGCTTCTGTCAAACCAATCTGAGAGCCTGTACCTGCTAAACGAAGCCCCATTTCAGTAATCTCGGACTCTGTCGTTGCCATATTATTTCCAAGTGCAACGATAGTCGAACCTAATTTGGCAAAGTTTTTTTGTGGCATCTGCGTAATATTAGCAATTCGAGCCATGGCATTTGCTGCTTGTTCTGAACTCATATTAGTTGCAGTACCCATTTGCGCAGCTATTTTTGCAAAGTTTAGTAATCCCTGTCCGCTCTTTCCGGCTTTTATACCGAGCTGGCCAGCTACTTCTGCCAGGTTTGCAATTTCAGTCGCGCTGTTTGGCATTGTCCGACTCATTTTTAGTATGTCACCGCCGAACTCTTTTAATGCAGCACCGGAAAGTCCTGTCGTCTTCTTTACTCCAACTAATGCCGTATCAAAATCAGAAAAAGCCTTGACACTTGCAGCACCTACAGCTGCTAAAGGAACAGTCAACCCTGCAGTCATTGCGCGACCTACACTTCCTATAGTGCTTCCAATCGCTTGCATTTTATCCCCGGTACTCTGTTTGAGCTGATCTAATCCAGTTTTTGCACTCGCTATCCCCGCTTTAAATCCTGTTGTATCAGCCTTTAAAACAGCGGTCAAGCTAAAATCTGCCATTTATTCCTCCTTTCCGTTGTTTGTTTAAAAGTCTGTTCTTATCCGCTAAACTTAAACGCTTCGATGTTTGTTCTTTGTCAAAAATTGCAGCGAATTTAGTCTTTTCATCATAAAAATCGCTGAATTTCTGATAAGCCGGCCTAACGTTCTTACCGTTACCTTTCGTGGCTTGAACCGTTTGGCTAAACCACGCTGACAAAGCACATCTAAACTCATCTTCTTGTCTTTCAATCTTAAAGGCCTTTGAGTAGATAGCAAATTGTGCTGGTGTTACTCTTGATGCTTCTTGCAATGTCAAATTGTGTCTAGCCATGCACAAAGCAATTAAGTCATCATAATCATTGATTATGCCTTGCTCACTTTCGCCACTACCTGATTGCCGGCTGCTGCTTGCATCAAGACCGGTTGCTTTTTTATTTCACTATAAATTTCATCGTAAACAGGTAAAAATTTATCATCAACAATAAGCTGTTCGATATACGCTTCAATGTCACGATCACTTGGTTTATTACTATCGGTTTCTGTCGCACCTTTAATAATATCTTTTAACATTTCTGGGTCCCTCATCTCAGCGCCTGCTGTCAATGCAAGCATTCCTCCTGTACCAATCGAAACGCCTTCGCTCGTCAGACCGCGTTTGCTATTGATATATTTCAAAAAAGCCCAGCCAAAGTGCAACGGATATTTTGCGTCGTTAATTTTAATTTCCATTTTTTCCTCAATTCCAAAAGAAAAGCACAAGAGATATAGGGTTATCTCTTGTGCCCTAAAAATTATTCACCAGTTTTAGCCATCTTAGCATACTCATATTGAACTGCAGCAACAGCTTGTTTTTGTTCATCGGTCAAAACATCAGTGCCTTCGGCACCGTTGCCGTTTATAGCAAATTCAAACGATAATTCTACTTTGTCATCAGCTGGCGCTGAAAGTTCGAATGAACTGAAATAACCTTGATAGTATTCCGCATCGTATTGATCGCCAGTCGCACTGGCCGTATCAATCTGCCATACCTCAACTAAAGCTTTTTGCTTAAAATATTTTCGAAGCTCACGCCATGTTTCAATCGTTTCCGTATCATCAATATAAGCTAGAGATGTAATGGAAATTGTGTTTTCTCCATCGGAAATAGTATTAATATTCCCATCTTTGGTAATCGTTCCTTCGGTCTCATTTTCCAGTGAAATAGAGTGTTCGGTTTGAAAGCGCAATTTCGATGCGTCTTCTGTCGCTCTATTATCATATTTCCGGAAAAACAAAATTAAATTTTTGCCAGAAATAACTTCTGCCATTATTCTTCCTCCTTTGTGAATGTATAAGTTAGGTCAATAACACAGTGCAGCAACGGCTGCACATCGCTATTATCTACAATAAGATTTTCGGTATATCCAGTTAAGTCAAGATGATACCCATACCCCTTACGAAGTTTCAGTGCTTCATTGTGTATTTTCGATACAAGTTCATCTAACTGACTGCGTTGCGTCCTTTTGGCATACACGTGTATAGTCTGCCTAGCCGATCCATAGAAATCAAGAACAGGGGTAAGGGTGTTTGATGAAGAGCCTAAAAAAATGAATGGGTATTTTGTTTGAGCGTCAGGTAAATAATCAAACACACTGGCAAGTCCTGAAAGAACCAAAAATAAGCTCCTAAAAATAGCGTTATTTGGTGTCATTTAAAAGCTCCTTTCATTGCTTTCAGTAAGTCACTTTTGTACTCCTCCACTGCTTCTTCTAGAGCCGGTTTCATGAACGGCTGATCCGACATATATCTAGTCCCATACTCAACAAAACCTGAATAGCCAGCTTCAGACCGGACTTCACCCGTTTTTTGTGCAGGGTAAGATGTCTTAATATGAGCTTTCATAAATCCTGTGTCAACAGGTGCTTTTTCTTTAGCGTTTGCTTTTGTCTTTTCTGTCGCATTTTTTACAACATTGTGTACGGATTTGTCAGTCATTGTTTGAGCAGTAGCAAGCTTGGTTAAAGCTTCAGACATGCCCCGCCAAGTCACAGAAGCACTCATACAATTCCTCCTGTCCATTTGAGACGAACAGACTTTTTAGGGGTATCAATCGTTTCTACTGGCACATACTCTTCGCCCGCATAAATAGCTTTTTGAAAGGGGGCCTGTCTGTTATTAAACCTGCAAATCATAACTTTATCAGTTCTGTTACCGTATTCCTCAAAGTTTTTTGCTTGATTGATAAAATTAACAAGACAAGGCACAGTTTTTTTCAAGCCTATTACCTCATCATAGTCACCTGTTTTAGGGTTGTACACAGCTTCTTGATAACTCTCTAACAAAGTTATGCGATGTGGAGTTTTAATAAAGCACCACCACCTTTCCTGCTTTTCGCCCTGAGCTGTCTTCACCTCCAAAATCTCGATCTAAGATGGGTTTGTACGGCTCAAAAAAATCGGCCCAGCCTGTGTAAGTCACAGAGTAGCCGTCAACTGTTTCTTTTTCAACCGCTTCACTGCCTTTTCGCTGATACATTTTATAAACAACATTATCAATGATATATGCATATTTATCAGCAACACTTTCGGCACCGGTCAAACCTTTGAAATGCGCCTCGGCGTCATCAATCAAATCAGTAATTAGCAGGTCTTCTGTTTTGTCGTCTGGCTCTATACCTAAACGACGTTTAATTTTCTCCAATCGTCTAGTATCAGCCATTTATTTAACCTTCTTTCTTTTTATGTTTGTCTTCAGTGATAAACCCTTTTGACACTAAAAAGTCAATGCGTTCCTGTGTAGGATTGAATCCCTTGCGTGGGTAAACTGCTTTTATTTTGTAGAGATGGAGTTCATCTTCACCATCTCTAAAAGCCTTAGCTACTTTAAAACTCATAAGAGCCTCCAACTAGACGATAGGAGCACCGTCAGCGGACAGCTTAGCAAATGCAGTGTCTTTTGTCACCATCACAGCAATATCCATAGTCGCACGCAAAGCAATCATTTCTTGTTCGAAGAGATTGACAGGTGTGCCATCTTCATTCGTCACTGTCGAAATCTGACCTTCCTCTGAAATTTTGTAGCTGATATTGTATGGCACACCGTAAATAAGATGGTCAAAGTCGCCAGCAAACAGAGTACCTTTAGGCAGCTTAGCTGATTTGATATCCACAACCTGAATTCCATCAACAGTATTTGCTGAGCGGTCGTAAATAGAAATTTTATTTCCATCACGCGCTTCGCGTAATGCTGAACGATTTTGAACTTTAGAGATAATACCATTAGCTTCCACATCTGCATCGTAAAGCTTATCTTGAAGCGCTAATACATTATCAAAGTTAACAGCCCCAGTAATAACATTAGATGTGGCATTAACTGCTTTTTCAACTGAATTAGCAAATGGATTGTTTACTCCTAAAATCCCTGCTTCATCAATCTTAGTTCGGAATGCTTCAACAATTTGCGGTTTCATATCTTCGAAAAATTGTGCCCAAGTGTACTGCAGAGCTTCACGAGAAGCAAGTAAAATAACACCCAGTTTGTGTGCACGCAGCTTAACAGGCACAACTTCAGGCTTGTTAGTACGGATTTTCTCAGTTTCATTTACCCAATAAGCAGAAATCCCATCTGTTTGAATAGATGTAGTAACTTCCTGCTTACCACTCATTTCAACGTATTTACCTAGCTGCATGACTGCTGATGTTTCAGCAACTTCTTTTAAAATTAAGTTAGTATAAGGCGTGATTAGTGTCCCATCTTTTTGCTGAGAAACTAAAACATGCTCTGGATTAAATGTTTGTACAGTCATTGTTTAAACTCCTTTTTTAATGTTTATTTCTGATATTAGCCTTGCGGAAAATATCACCTCTATTTTCAGTAGGCGCAGATGCAGAGTTACTTGTTTTTGGTGGCTCAGTCTGTGCAAACTGGCTTTTAACGTCTGATATAATAGCTTCTAAATCATCAATAGCCTGCAATGTTTCATCTGCAGTTTCCTTTACAACAAAACCTAAGATTTTTTCATTTACCGGCAGTGAGCGTGTCCCTAAAGTTTTAATAGCTTCATCGGTCAGCTCTTTATGCGTCTTATCTTTTTCTAGGCTTTCAATTTTTGCTAGTAGCTCTTGTTTCTCACGCTCAGCTTCTTTTTTGCGGTACTCTTCAAGCTCTTTACCACTCAATTCTGCTTCCGCTTTATACTTTTCCAAAGCTTCAGCAATCCGCTTATCAGTCTCGCTATTTACGCTTTCCAATTCCTTCTGATACTGCTTTTCCACCTTCGCAATTCTGCGCTGCATTTCTGCTACAGTAACCTGTTTTTCCTGAGTGCTAGCTCCTTCAGTTTGGGTTTCTGCATCAATAGTGATGTTCTCTTCTGCCATTTTTAGGCTCCTTTCTTTACGCTTTTTACGGGCAACCTCCCCGAACTCATGCAAGGTTTTATGCCACTAGCACGGTTTGGGCAAAATAAAAAACCTTGATTTCAAGGCATATTTTTTTAATTTGCGGATACAAAAAAGCACTTAGATTTCTCTAGGTGCTTGATTAATTTAGATCGTTTCAAGTTTTAGCTTCTGGAAAATCGTTAGAGTCCCAAACACCATTGACTGCCTCACGGTCTAATGAGCTTCCGCCTGATTTGTAATCCATTTTGATATGACCGTAAGCGCTGCATACACAGTTTGGGTGCATGGGGTACATATTAACACCAGGACTAACATCTTCAATAGGGATTGCTTTTGCGTCTAAGGGTGCGCAAATTCTACATGCTCCGGACTCAGCGACGTAAATCATATGAGTAAATCCATTATCTTTTAGCATCTTGAGTTCTGTATCCGCCCGGATACGTGACATCTCTGTCTTTAACAATCTCTGCGCATTAGATAGACTAACATTGTAACGTTGCGATAAGTACGCTCGTTCTTTCTTGTAACCTGCCATGTCAGTATATATCCTGTTTAGAGACCCGAATAAATCACGTTGTAAATTACTATATACACCTTGAGGCCCCCAAACACGCTCTGAGAATTTTGCCCCATAAAAATCTGCATTAAGAATTGCTTTAATGTTATTCGGTACGCTAGTTTTAGATATACCAAGCACTCCTGCTTGTCGTTTAAATTCTCTGATGAGAGTATCTTGCCTAGCCTTGTCAAACAAACTATTTGCATCTGCAGTTAAGCTCCTAGCCTCCAAATCAATTTCAGCTTTTAGCAATTCTAATCTGCTGGTTTTAAGTTTTAAGTTATATAAGCGCAAAAAGCTATTAGTATCTTTGCTAAAATCTTTTGTTCTAACAGCTTCACGCGCTCTATCATTGAATTTAGTGACATCCATTTCGCTAGCAAGTTTGCGGGCTTCAGCTACGCTTAAACCGTTATTGCTCGCATACTTAAAATAAAAATTGTCTATCTGTTGCTGCACCCGCTTACGTGACTCTTCATACAGCGATTTCAAAACCTCATCTTGCTCTAAGTTTCGCTTGGCTATCTCAGATTGATATTTTCGCTCTGCGTTATAACGCTTATTATCAATTGTCTTCACCATCATCGCCACCAATTAAACTATTTACTTCTAAATCACTTGCACCGTTTTCCTTTGCTATTCTTTTGACTTCTTCGGTGTAATCTGTAAAAGTTGCATTATCTAGTAAGGTCTGCTGCGAGATGTACCCGCCCGCCTCGATAACCGCCTTAATTTCAGCCCAAACATCTTGAGGAATGTTAGCGTGAAAAGTAAATATTAGGTCTTGCGCATTCAGCCTTGGCTGATTAACCTGTTTGCGTAAGTTATCTATTAGTTCATATCGACGGCGTAAAGCGCGAGTAAAGAAAGATACTTTGAATGCTCTGTTCTGCTCCAACCCTATCATTTTGTACATTAATGCAATGCCTGATGATGTCGTGTTAAAACTATCATCTGTCAAATTCGGCACTTTAGCTAATTTGTAAATATCATTCAGCAAGCGCTCTTTATAAGCCTCAGTTCCTGTTACATCGTATTGCTTATAAATATAATCCGCTGAAACGTCTGTCTGCTTACCATCAATTTCACCGGATTGAAGAAGTAGAATATTGGCATCTTCCATCTTGACAATCGCTTCACCATTTAATCCTGCGCCTTCTAAATCTCCTCTTAAAACAAGTGTCGCGTCATTAAGGTCACTCATATAGTTAGCTGTATCAGACTGTGCCGCATCATATGCGTCTATTAATGGCAAAACTGCTTCAAAATCTCCTTGACGGAAACGATTGTTCCACCACTCTACAACTGGCACGTCTTTATATAGATGTGGTACCCTTTTTTCTTCAACCAGCCTAATTGAATTGTTAGAAAACGGCTTGTAAGTTATGCAATCATCTTTTGTATACACAGACATTCTGATTTTCCCATCAATGACTGGTAGATGCACTGCTGCAATAATATTACGCTCAACAGTGTCATCGCGTATGACAAAAATTTCAAGAGGACTAATAATTACCGCTCTATCAATATTTGAACTATCTCTAAACAATAGTTCGAAGGCTCGGCCAAATCGGCTGGCATCATAGCCTAATTCATAATTGAGTGTAACAATGTCATTTTCCCAGTCTATCACTTCAATCTCATCTGTTGTATCAGTTTGATTTTTGATGCTGATAGATACAGGCTGACTAATCGCATATGAAGTTACAAAATCTGAAATGTAACCCGCCAAATTGTGCCGTACTCGATAATCAGACTTACGTTCATCTACCCTGCGGGCCCCCGATAAGATGGTTTCGTTGTTACCTCGCGAATACGCGTCTAAAGTCTCTAAGCGCGGTTTTTGATATGTCAAAAAAACCTCAATCATATCACGCAAACTTTTACGCCCTTTATTACTCTTTAATAGTTCGTCTATATCATGATAAACAAAATGTTGATTTGCTTTGTCATCAAATATCAAATTATCCCTTCTTGCTGAAGCCGGCGTATCAAATCCTTGTTCAAACTCATTAACTTTTAACATTTTTACTCCCATTTAAAAAAGACCTTTAACATTTGCCAAGGTCTTGTCTATATCTATTTTCTTGTTTTGGATATGGTACTTTTCAAGCGCATATCTTATCGCGTCTATGATGTGGTTGTTTGCATCTACCGGTTCATTTAGCCACTCCCCATCTTCATTTCGCTTGTACACATAAGTATCAAATTCTTCAATAGTCTTTGTACAAGATGGGTGTATAATTATTTTAAATTGTTTCATAAAATCAATACCAGCATTAATACTTCCCCGTCCTTTAATAGAAGCAGTTATGCCTCTAACGCCTTTAGCTCTTAGTTCTGATATCAAGCGTTGTTCAGCGCTATCGGCTGAAATATAAGACTTAAGCATATTTTCACGTTCAACCATATCAAAAATATCTTGCGTAGTCATAGCATGCTCATAGTGTTCGGCGTAAATCCATAATTCTTTATTTTCTAAATCCACAGCTAGTCTTGGAAAAGTTGTTGGGTCATTGGTAAATCCAAAATCTAACCCCGCCGTTGTCTCACCAACACGTTTTATTGTTTCTGTAATATTAAAGTCACGCACTTCATAGTTATCAAAAACCAATCCTTCAGCAACACCCCAGTCACCATTAGCGACAATCGCAGCACGCCTAGGATTAGTCCGCCATAAATCTTCGTAACGCTCGATATCCTGTTCGTCCAGCCACTCATTAGTTTTATAGGTGGTTGTTAACGCAAAAACATCTTTCTTACGTGTTTCTTTGTCAAAAAATGCCGATTTTAGCCAATGTCTTTCCGACCAAGGGTTAAATGTGATGGTGACTTGTTTGTAAAACGTTGGATCATCTACACTGCCGCGTATAGACTCAATCAGTGTTTCAAACTTTTCTTGCGTTTCAATCTGATACGCTTCTTCTACCCAAAGCCAAGAAAGAATACCTACATCAACAGTGATTGAAGTTATTTTCAGTGGATCATCAAGTCCTCTGAAAAGTATCTTTTGTCCTGTTGCTTTAACAGTGATTTCTGGTAGACTTTCGTTAAATTGAAACAAATCACTAACGCCTAACTGATTAGTAGCCCACTTTAAATCTGTGTAAGTTGACTGTTTATTTGTATTTGAGTACCTGCGTACCACCAGCAAATTAGCCCATTTGAATTTTAAGATATCATGGATATGACAAAGTGCTGCTGTCTTTGATTTTTTTGAGGCACGTCCGCCTTTAACCACCCTATAAAAATTACGACAATGAAAAAAGCGGTTATAGCCGCTCCCTAAAACTTTAGTCATCGAAACACGTTTAACAAGTTGTTCAGTCATTTTCGGGTACGTCCTCTATAAATGCAATAGCACCAGAAAGCTCAGCTTTAAGATTGATATTTTGTTCTCCAATCGTAAAATTAAGCCTATCCAATAAATCCTTTGTCGCGCTAAAACGCACCATCTCAGACCTAGCTGCTAATGCCAGCTTAAACTGATTTTTTAGAAGCGGTGAAATCATTGTTGTCTGCGCATAGTTCATACTTTTTTCTCTGAGTGCCTCGACAAACTCAGGCTTCTTTTTCCAGGATACAAGCGTTTGAGGTGTCACTTTAACTTCAGCTGCTACTTCATAGTCTTTGAGCTTTCCTTCAAACAGCAAATCAATAGCCTTTCGCTGTTTGTTCGTTATCATTATCACCGCCTCCTTTATTAAAGAATATTAAGCTTAAATCAAACCTTATTTCTATTTTTATTCAGTAAAAAAGCCGCATTAAGCGACTTCATCTAGCATATTCTGAAAGCACGCGCAAAACAAGAGCTATTAGAGATCCCCCCCGAAGGGCGTCAGGCCTTCGGGGGGTTATGCTTTCCGCCCTATTTACTATTGCTATTTTTTAGCAAAAATAGTAAAATGAGAACAAGGATTAGTTGTTCCACGGAATCACCTCCTTTCACTCAGCTAAACCACGCTTGCGTGGTATGCTGTAAGTAAAGGAGTGATTGCTGGAACGTCACAAATCAATGTGGCGGAAAGCGTAAGAATTTTTACTTACGCTTTTTTGTTTTTAAGTTTAGAAAAAATGCGCGTGATATAAAAGAGGGGAGGACTAAGTGCTCCCCTTTTGTTTTTCCTGATAATACTATAATACCTCATTACTCAGTATTTTTGAGTATCATTTAGTATCAAATCAGTATCAATTAGTATCATTTAGTATCAATTAGTATCATTTAGTATCAAAAATGGACTTTTTGAGCAGGTTATCTAAGCTTTTTGTCGCTTTTCGCTTCAGCATGAAATACTTATTGCGGTTGTTTATTTCCAGCTTATCCATAGCTTCTTCATAGCTGTTACAAGAGACATAAGTTGTTAGCAGCACATGCCTATAAACCATGTCTGGCATTTGCATAATAATTTTGATTATTTCTTCTTTTCGATTAACTAGTTTTTTTAGTTCTGCTGAGTTATAATCTGATAGGTCGATAATCGCAATATTTTTGTCTTCTTGCGTCTTTTTAACGCCGCCTAGTACTTTCATATCAGACCACTGCGGAGAAGTTAAGACGGCGCTTCTGGTGGCTTCTAGGTCTTGCTTTAGTACAGTGATCATTTTAGGTATCAGTCTCAGCTCATTAAGCATTTTCTCCGCCGGTGTTAATTCCTTAGCCATACTCCCTCCGAAATTATGATATAATAATCTTAGAGATATTTAGAGGAGTCGGCTAATAGCCGGCTTTTTATTTTACTTTTTAGAAAGTACTATTAACTAAATAAGCAATAAGAAAGTTATTTTAATCATATCTGTCATTATAAATCCTCCGTCTTGATAAATACACCATCAACCATCTCGCCTGTCCGAGCGACTATGACACTGTAAGCAGCGCCTAAGCAACTGTTTAGATTAAGTCTGTTATTTGTTGCAACAATATAGAGTCTATCTAAAATTTTTTGAATGCGCCTATCAAAATCTTTAAACATGCCACCTAGACGCCCAAGCTCCTCTGCTAACCCCATCATAGCTGCTGTGTCATCGATTGGTCTGTAATCAACTTTAAGAGGTAAGCTTGACCCGTTTTGCATTGCGAAAACAATCAAAGTCACAAACAGATCTCCGATACTGTCCTCAATGACTTCAGGTTGCTTTTTGTTCAATCCAGAGCAGAGTTCCCCGAATTCTTCCATGATTTTTAAATATTGCTTCCGGCGGATTGTTCTATCATCTAGCCCTTTGTCAACTGCCCACTGTTTAACCAATCCAATATATTTTGTGTTTAAATGCATTTTTATTTTCCTTCCTTAATTTCGTTTTCTATGTCATCCGCTGTTTGCCTCAATAGCTCCACTAGTTTTTCCGGGGTAATAACTCCTCTTAAAATCATAAACGCCATCTGATACAGTTTATTTTGATGGTCTCCCATTAAATCCAGTTGTATGGTTCTAGTGATTTTAAAAAACTTTTTAAGCTCTTGTTTTGTATATGGTTTTATTGCTTCCATTTCGCCTCTCCTTCTAATTTCTCAATCAGCCAGTCCAAATTTTGGCGGGCTTTTTTTAGGTCTTCAACTCCATTTTTCGAGTGATACCGCAGCATATACTTGATTGCATTTCCCCAATAAAAGCCTTCTTCAAATTCTGGAGAAGCTCCAAAATTCTTGATGACGTCTACTGCCTCTAAACCATAGCGGCCTTGATAGTGTTTTGGCCTGTGGATAATGTCATTTGGTTTTTCTGAGCCTAGATTTCCTGTGTACATAAAAATTATATTTTCCTTTCAATTTTCAATTCAATTCGCGGTTTAATGCTATAAAATTTCGATGCATAAAGCTCTGCGATTTGCCCGTCATCTTGGTATAGTATCCCGTTTGCACTATCAAAGAGAGCTTTAATATAATTATCTAAATCCGGTTTTTTCCCTACCGGGATAGTCTCATCCATAAGTGCCTGCTGGTTTTTCTTTGGTTTTGAGATGTATTGAGGGGGCTTGATATAAAATTTCACCCCCGCCTTCAGCGCTCCCTCAAGGACATGTTGGCCCATGTAGAGATTTGCAATGAGCAGCCTACATTGATTACGCCAGATCTTCATATCCTTATCTTCATAGGTTGTGGTAAAATTCCCACGCCTAGCAAACCTTGGCCGTGATTGTGGCTTCGGTTCGATATTCAAGATTAATTTCATTCAAGCGCCCCCTTAAAAATAGATTTTCATCAGCACCTCCTAGAACGGCAAATCATCATCAGAAATATTTAAGGGGGATGAATTTCCGAAAGACTCCTGATCATTGTCTTGTGGTGAACCATTGGCAAACTCATTCTGGGGTGAACCTCCTGGATAGAAATAGCCGCCCTGTGAGCTGTTCTGAGCATTATTTGGTTGCCCTTGCTGATTGCTACGGCTTTCCAATATTTGAAAGTTATCAGCAACAACTTCCGTCACATAAACACGCTGACCCTGCTGATTTTCATAATTACGGGTCTGAATACGGCCTGTAATTCCAAGCAAAGTCCCCTTTTTAGCCCAATTAGCTAAATTTTCTGCGGCCTGCCGCCAAATAACAATGTTAATGAAATCAGCTTCACGTTCTCCGGCCTGATTTTTAAAATTGCGATTGACTGCCAAAGTAAAAGTTGCTACAGCCTGATTGCTTGGAGTATAGCGCAATTCTGCATCGCGCACCATGCGGCCAACTAACGTTGTACTATTAATCATGTTCTGCCTCTTTCTTTTGATTTTATCATTCCTTATCTCCTAAAATGGTAATAGCTCAACACAAATCCAATCATTAGTAACTTTCCGGACCTTGTCAACATAGGCATCAAGTAAATCATTTTTTGAATGATAGTTAGTTCTATTTCTAACATCGTCATTCCAGCCAATAAAATCAAAGTTTTTAGCTTCAGACTGCTTAGGCATGTGAAAGAGTGCTATACACTCGTCCTTGTTTTGATGTATAGCTACTGTTATTCCGTGATTGAGCGGGTCCAGCTCATCAAATATTTGTCTTACTTGTTTACTCTTACTCATAACTACCACCCACATTGTTCATTTAGTTCAGTCTGAGTTAATGGCTCTATACGCTGATAACCGCTGACCTTGTAATTTTTCTTATGCTCAAAGCCTGCTTGTTCAAGAGTGGCTTTAAAAAGGTCTTTTTGGGCTGTATCTGTAAAATACACTTCTAGGGTCATTTTTTGCGTGTATCGTTTTTGCCCTCTCTCGTCCTCTGTAAGCTCGTTTTCGTTATTTTGGATTTCCCCACCTTCCAGAATTTCGCCCGTTTCTGGGTTAATTTGGGGCGTTTCTGACGATTTCTGAGCCTGTTCTTGTTCCTTGGTTTGCTTGGCTGCTAAAAGTCGTTCTCGTGCTTCCTCAACTTTTCGCATTTTTTGCTTTTCTTTTTCGAAGAGATAGTCAGACTTAATCTGCTCCAGCACCTCAACAAGTGTCAAATCTTTCAGCATACGTATATAAGGCTGGTCCGTCATGCCATACTCTGCACATTGTCCTGAAATGGCTGCTTTTGCCTTTTCGTGCTCTTGTTGCTTTTGGTATTCGAAAGTTACTAGATCTTCAAGAGATTTCATAGTGACTTTCTTGAGGGTTACGCCGTCCGCCATGAAATCAGATGCTTTGATATATTCAAGAGCCTTTTCATCAAAGAGCCTAGGGTCTAGCATATATTCAGATGCTTTATTAGCCAGGTAACTTTTAACTGTGTCCAGTTTAAGAGCTTTCTGATGTTCCTCAAATTCTTTTACGTCTTTTGCGATTTTAAAAATGATGGCATTCATTGGCTCACTAGTATCTTTGATGTACTTATCAAACTCATCAGCAGACTGTGATAGCTCACGCTTAATCTTGATACGCTCATCAGAAATCTGTTTCTTGAGTTTGCGTAGATCAGCAAGCACCTTTTTATCTTCTTTGATGGTTGAGGCCGTGACCGTATAATTTTCGTACTTGACTACAACCTCATTAATACCTTGCTCAAACTTCTCGCGGTCAATAATTTCAACTTGAGCCTGTGTTACTTTAGCTTGTAATTCCTGCATATTATTCTCGCTTTCTTTTTGTTTCTTTCGCAAAGCTTAGCTTACTTTTAGTACTCTAGTTCTTTATCAAACAACTCTCCCTGTTCCTCGACATAGTCAGGGACTTCATCAGCTGGTTGACTAGGGCTAGTGTCTGCTTGCCCAGTTTGTTTCTGAGCTTGCTCTTGTTTCATCTGTTCGATCTGTGC
The DNA here is from genome assembly GCF_040930515.1 of Streptococcus huangxiaojuni. Lineage (NCBI taxonomy): Bacteria > Bacillati > Bacillota > Bacilli > Lactobacillales > Streptococcaceae > Streptococcus > Streptococcus huangxiaojuni. Next base: position 29,810 of record NZ_JBFQEG010000013.1, on the reverse strand, counting down.
CATCTTACGTGCTATGACTTCTTCACGGCTCTCTTGCGGTGTTACATCACGGATACGGTCAAAAGTTTCACCGCCATCATCTTCTGTGTACATGTTGCCCAAGTCTTCGGGGAAAGCCTCACGGAGTGCATTTACTAGAGCTGTTTTCCTAATCATTGTAGCTGGCATGGCGTTCCATGTGCTCTGTTTCTTATCATATTCTTCACGGCTGACAAAAATTTCCACTGGAACCTTAAAATTTTTACGATAAACTCTAGCCCAGCCCCCAACTAATGTGTCTCCAGGCAACAAGAGAGCTCCCTTGCGTTCGTGCATTACACCTTCATCATCAACCGCTACTACACCCGCCTCAAATCCCTCATAATTTGGACTTTGTGCTGCACGTCTGAGAAAAGCCTCTTTTGAAACAATCAGGCTGAACTCTGTGCCTCCTGATTTCTTCTTGTAGGCTACAATGTAGACCTCATTGGCTAGAGGGTTCAGGTTCCGACCTTTGATGAGAGATAAGGCTTGTCCTACTTGTTTATCAGATAATAAATTTTGCGGGTCAAAAAATCGCTTAATGTCCTGTGGTGTCCAAACGCTAGTATCAACAGCGATATCACGTTTAGCCTGTGTAGTTAATTGATTGTTAGTCATTTTATTTTTCCTTTCGTTTTCTTTAAGTTCCAGTTCTCACGCTTAAGGCGTTTATTTTCTTGCTGCAGGCTCACTACTTTATTCATTAGCTCCTCATTTGCTTCTGCAAAATCATAGACTAACCTTAAATAACGTTCCCGCCAGTAAGCATTGTCGTCATACCGTTCTCTTTCCATAGGCTAATCTCCTACATAGATCCATTGCCCGCCTCGAAACACCCATTCCTCAGGGTCATGTTCTTCTGTCATCTCATCAGGCCGCAAGTAATCACGGTCATAGTCAAAAGTACCAAATAGTCCTCTATCCATGATTTAACCTCTGTCCTTTAATTCTTCAAGTCGTTGGATTTCAGCATCTGGTTCATCTATCCACATTTTTGCAGCATAGATTAACATTTGAATAAACTCGTTAGAGACCTCAACAGTTTTAGTGCTCTGAATTTTCTCAGCTTCTGCTGCTTTCAGCTGTTGCACTGTTGTGATGCCCCTTGATTTCATCCTTATCAAAATCCCAGCGATATAGTTTGTAAAGTATTTTCCATTTCTAATAGCAATCCTGAGAGCTTCATTGATGAGTTCGATAGTGTAGCCATCTTCGGTTACCCATTTCTGGATATCCTCTATCTCAAAAGGTGACAGCATTCTGCCATAGTTGCTCTCAAAATTATCTATAAGCTCTTTTAAGTCCATGACTGCTCCTATTATCTATATATAATAACTATATAAATATAATATACGCGCGCGCGTTATTTATTCTTCACCACCACCACTTTATTACACTGTTAGTTATTATTATTAAGTTAGTACTTGTTATATAGTTAGTATTTATTAGAGGGCAATTTTTAACATGGCAATTTTTAACATGGCAATTTTTAACATGGCAAAATTTTCCAAGTGTAAAATCATTCCTCTAAAATACCTGTGGATAACTCTTCAATTAACTTATTTTTCAAAGAAATTTTGTAACTATCTGTCATGGGAGTGTCAGAAAAGAACCTTTTAAACTCTGTTCCATTACCTCTACCGTGACTAATTCTTACTGAAAATAAATAGCCACTTCTCTCAAGTATTCTGAAATGTCTATCTACTGTGCGCCTGCTGATGTTCAAGCGTTTTGCAATTTCCTCAGGATACACAACCCAATCAGGCTTGTTAGTCAAGATTACTGCTAAAATACCGATTGTGGCAGGTTCGAGCCTATCGTCTTGAGTAAACGCATTATTCAAAGATGTGTAATTTTTATGGGTGTTCCTGATTATATACTGCATACCTCATGTACTTGCTCCTTTCAGATACTCAATTTGGAAGATATTCCTGATTGAGAAATTTGTTGATGAAATACTGCTGACCTTTGCCAGTTACTAGTGGTGTCTTACTTACCGTGATATGGCCGTCAGAGTGGGTGATGCTTGTTTCCTTGACCCTAATTAGTCCAAGCTCTACGCTCTTTTGAGTAGGCATGTTCCAATCGCGGCCGTTACGCTTGATAAGATAACCGTGAGACCTTAACCAACTGAACAAGCGTGTAGCTCCAATTTCTACCCCGTTTTGCTTGAGTAGCTTAGCCAGCTCCCCAACCAAGATAGATGACTGACTAGCACTCACAGCATCAGCAAACAGCACCTTAGGACGATCGGCCTCAATCTGTGCTTCTAACAACTTTTTAGCCTCACGTTCTTCCTTGAGCCGTTGCAAGGTCGCAATGGCAAAGTCAGGGTTATCTAGCAGCTCATCAGTTGCAAACATTCCATTTCTTCGGATAGTTGGTAAAACCTCTGATGTGACCCACCGTTTAAACTCTTTGGCTTGTGGTAGCTTGCTAGATAGAATAAGAGAGTAAAGGCCGCTTTCGTTGATGATAGTTGTATCTTGCTTTCTTCCTAGCTCGTCTGTGACGCCCCATTTTAGGGCGTCGTCTGAGTCAACGTGAGTAGCTATAGCATTTCTTGCTTTTGCATACCCAAGCACATCAGCTACATCTTTACCGACAAAATAAGGTTCATTGTCAATGGTTACGGTTCGGACTTCCTGACCGTGAAAATTAAAGATTTCATTCATATCTTCTTCCGCCTCCTAATCAATAAAGACTTCTCTTCTAGTCACCGGGTCAACCTCTACATAGCGGCCTGTATCAAAGTCAATAAAGCCTTTGGGATATTCTTTTTTAGGCCGTGAAACTTCTTTCTTGCTGCTAAAAATCCAATTAAAAATTGTCATGTTATACTCCTCTTCATTTTCTTGATTTTTTCCATTTCTTTCTTCCAAGCAGGTGTACCTCTATACTTCAAATAAGCATCAAAACCTTTGATAGTTACCAAAGCACCACCATCACGTAAGACATCACTTTGGCTTGGAAGCTTATTCATTTCTCTGCGCCTGTCACTTGCTTGACGTTCTGTGCATCCAAAGATACGAGATAGTTCTTCATCATTAGCAGCGATTTTTTCGATAATCACATCATGGATCCTTACAACTTCCATTGTTTGCATGACTTGCTCCTTTCGTGTTATAATTTAACTAAATGATTTTGTTGAGCGGGTGATTTTATCACTCGCTTTTTTTTGCTGTTTCTCAAAGTACTGTTTTTCCTAAGTCGGGGTCTTTCTCTTCTGACCCTTGGATAATCGCCGATTTTTTCGGTATGACCTTAAAAGTCAAGTTCTTGATTAGTTCTTTTTCTTCTTCTGTCAACTTCATTTTGGTTCCTTTCTGGATTTGATATAATTTAATAAACTAATTAATTAAGAGGTAAAAAAATGTCTCGATATACTGACCATGAACAAGCTTCTAATGTGCTAAAAGAAATTGAAAGAAGACCTGATAAATATCTCATCATTCACTATTCTTGCGAAAGTTTTTATAATCTCAATGGTAAAAGTCCAAGAATTGCATCTATCTCTGTCCGAAAATACAACGATGGTCAAACTATTAATTTTTCAATGCATCAATATCTTGAAAAAAGACAACACTCAACAACTGACGAAAGTTCTCAGACAATAGAAAAAGAATTACTTGAAGACTTCTTCTCTTACGTCAGTAAAAATGGTGATAAATTCTGGATCCACTGGAATATGAGAGACACAGTATTTGGCTTTCACGCACTTGAACATCGCTTCAAAGTTCTTGGAGGAGATCCGACAGTTATAGATGATGATAAAAAAATAGATTTAGCTCATCTACTAAAGCTGTATTTCGGCGGAGGCTATATCTCTAATCCACATATCGAAAAATTAGCATTAAAGAATGGCCTCAAACCTTATCGTTTTTTAACTGGTGAGAAAGAAGCTGAAGCTTTTAATAATCAAGAGTATAACGAACTTAGCATGTCCACTTCTAGTAAAACAAATCTTTTTTCAACATTTGTAACCATGTTGATAGATGGTACTTTAAAGACGGACATCCCAAAATGGAAAATTCGAGGCGTGAAACTATCGGGCTTACTAGCAACATTTCAAGAAACAACATATGGTAAACTAATATTTTGGATACTCAACCTCGTTATCGGTGGAATAATTGGTGCAATAATCGCAAAATACGTCTAATAGAAGACTTTTGATAAAGTAGTTCAAGTTTCTTTTGAGCGTACTCTACTTCTGCTTTTGCATCTGCTTCTGAAATAAAAACCGGATGATCAAACCAGTCGCTTTCTAGATAAAGACTTTTGCCCTCTATCGCTAAACAATTTGCTATCCATTGGAAATGCTCTATGCGCTTTTTTTGTTCAGCGATAAGTTTTTTTCTTTCTTCCATACCGCTCCTTTCTAAGTTTTTTTATTTGCTATAATTAACTTATCCTGTTAGAAAGGAGGATAAGTTATGAGTGAGTTCGAAAATTTCAAACAGGCTAGTTACAAACTAATCGCTGAGTTCATTGAGGAGAACCCGGCTGATGTTGCAACTACTGCTGTTATTGATGCCATTGAAAAATTGCTAGCTGCTAAAGATTTGCAAATAGATAGACTTGCTACCGAAAAAGCAGCCAAAACACTCAATGACATTGCGAACAAAGCCTCTGAATAACTTCCCTTAACGCTTGTTCATCTTTTAATTGCTGTTTTTGATTATTGTCAACAAAATCTGAATAAGCATTTCCCCAAGCCTCGACTGTTTCAGCGGTTGAGGCTTTAACTTTTCCGCTGTACGGGTAATGTTTTGGTCTCATTCAGTCTCCTTTCAAGCTCCTTCTTTGGTTTAACTCGTTAAACTATTTCTTTTAAAAAAAATCACTTAAAGCGATATTCAATACAACTGCTAATCGTTGTAATGTACGCAGTTTAACAGTCGTCTCTTTGCCGTTTTCTAAAAGAGAGATTGTTGTTCTTGAGACTTGCGACCTCTCGGCAAGTTCTTCTTGTGACAGGCCGCTCTTCTCTCGAGCCTCTTTTAATTTAATTTTCTGCACACTCCCACCCCCTTTCTAAATTCAAAACAATACAACTAAAACTATCTAAATTCATCTAGACTGACATCTAATGCATCAGCAATCTTTACCATGTTATCAAAATAGACACGCTTAGAGCGTCCTGCTTTCAAGTCAATCAACACATTCTGATTAATTCCTGCCTTTTTGCTGACTGCATACATTGTAGTCTTTTTTTCTTGCAATATTTTATTAATTTTCTCCCACATTTCACACTCCTTGGTTTTCGAATAAACACTATATGTTGTGTTCATTTGTTTTTACAGACACAACATATTGACAAAACAATATAATTAAGCTATTATATATTTATGGTTTACAAATTAGAAATAAAATAAAAATGATTGGAGAAGTTCATGAATGATTTGGTCCCTACAATATTAACCTCTTTCGCTACAACTATGGCTACTAAAGGGGCCGAAGGTCCGGCGCAAACTTTTAATAATTTGTGGAAGTATGTCTTTGGGCCTGTTGATACTTTTTTTGTAAATCGTATTGAAAAGCGAAATCAAAACAATACTGCTTATGCTAAATCTATAACAGATAAAGTATCTACAATTCCCAAAGAAGATTTGCAAGAACCACAGATTAGTATATTGGGTCCTGGACTAGAGGCATCTAAATTTTATATAGACGAAGCAATCTTACGTGAAATGTTTTCAAAACTTTTAGCGTCTTCTTTTGATAGACAGCAGAATGATTTTGTTCATCACTCTTTCATTGAAATCATTAAACAACTCAGCCCTATAGATGCCGAAAATTTTAAAATTATATCTGAGTATGAAACTTCATTTCCAATAGTAAATTATTCTATCCGTTTTGAAAATGGAAAGGTTGCGCCTTACAAGGAGTTTATTTTCCTTGGCAATCCTAATGGATTGAATGTAGACTCTCAAGGTGCTTCCATCGTAAATTTACAGCGTTTAGGACTAATTACAGTAGACTTTTCAAAATCACTGTCGGATAAGACTCACTATGCCTTCCTGGAAAATAATAACCTAGTTGATGAACTAAAAGAACAATTAGAGCCATCTAGCGGTAAAACCTTAAAAATAGAACAAGGAATTATAGAAATAACTCCTTTTGGGACTAATTTTCGTCGAGTCTGCCTATAATTTCATCCGTAAACTTTTTTAGATTTGATTCTTCCATATCGAAATATTGTGAATAAATCTTCTCAATATTATTGATATGCCATTTCATTAGAATAAATGAAACACTAAATGATACCAAAACACTAATAATGATTTCCATTCTTTCTCCTCTTAAAACACCAAGCTCCAAAACCAAACCAACAAGGCTGCTGTTCCAGCCACCACTAACAAACCAGGTAATAACCCGCCTTTTAAGCTAAAGCTTACTTCTTTAGACCCGTCAGCCGCCTTATGGCTATAGTTGATGTTACCAAATAACAACTTCTTTAACTTCATAATCGCTCCTTTCTTGTGGCTTTGCAGGAAGTCAGCAAATATGCTATACTTAAACATATCCCCCTCTTAAGGGGAGGGGGCTGCTAACCCCCCTACTCAATCAAGTTACCACTTGATTAAGTATTTGATTTTAAGCTTAAACCAGAGAACCTTTATTTCAAGTTCGAGCTCTCTGTGTTTAGGCTTTTTTGTTTTAGCCATCTGCTGACCTCCTTTTCATTGATTTGTAAGGTCTAACTCAACCTTACGTATATAGTTTAACACGTTAAACATATATTGTCAAGCAGATTAAACAAAAAATTTACATTTTTTTATTTTTATTGTATAATAAATTAAACAATAAAAGTAGAAAGCGAGGTAACATATGCTTTTAGGTGATTTTATAAAACAATACAGAAACGAGCATAGCTTATCTATGGATAAATTTGCGACGCTTTCTGGGTTAACAAAAGGTTATATTTCAATGCTAGAAAAAAACGAGCATCCGAAATCCAAAAAGCCTATCATACCAACTTTTGATACTATAGAAAAAGTTGCTAAAGGAATGAATATATCAGTGGACGAATTGGTAAAAAATTTGGATGACGACCAAAATATACAAATCAACGTTAAGCCAGAACACTGGCTTACATCAGAATACTCCGACATCCAATCAATATACAACGAGCTTCACCCACCGCGACAAGAAAGAGTGCTGAATTACGCTAATAAAGAGCTTAAAGAACAGAAAGCTGAAAGTGTAGTTGAAGAACCCGTTGAATTGTATGAGGTGCTAACCACTACTAAGTTAGCGGCTGGCTTAGGTTATGCATTTAATGATTACGATACCGAAACGGTATACGTTGATAACAAGCCGCCAAAACATGATTTGGCATCGTTTGTCTATGGAGACAGTATGGAGCCGAAATACCACAGCGGGGACATCGTTTATTTGATTGATAAGGGCTTATCTAGTTATTCCGGGGAGGTCTGTGCAGTGACTGTAGGTGATAAGACCTATCTTAAGAAAGTATATACGGAAAAAGGACAGCTAAGATTAGTGTCCATCAATCCGAAATATAAAGATATCATTATTGATTTTCCGCCCGCTGGAGATACGCACATACGCATCTTTAGTGTGGTTGGAACAGACTCAACAGTAGAGATTTAATTTTTGGTATACGTAGGTTCAGCCTATCTATATATTACGTGCAACCGGAACCACGTTAAAAGCTGAGGAAGGAAATATAAAATGAAAAAGATTAGTCTTTGGGGTGTTACTCTTTTGTCTGCAGCAGTGCTTGTCGCTTGCTCAACAGATACGAACTCAAGCACCGCTTCATCAGGTCAAGAGCAAAGCGCTTCCGCTCAATCTCAAAAAACTTATGCCGTAGGTGATACGATTAAGTTTGACGATGAAGCAGAAATCACCATCACATCAGCAGAATACACCGAAGAACGCAATGAGTTCGCGGACGAAGAGCCAGAAAAGGTTCTCACCGTCAAATTTAATGTTAACAATCTGTCAGACGAAGACTATATAATAGGCAATGAAATAGAGTTGTACGTTGGAAGCAATAAGATGGACACTTATCCGCTTGACATGACCCTTGAAACCATCTCACCCGGCCGGTCATACGAAAACGCCACAATTTCATTCGGCGTTAATGGTACCGGGGATAAAGAATTGGAAATCTCACCTAGTTTAAGCTTTACATCATCAAAAGAGATTGTGAAGCTTGATTTAGATTAATCGGATAAGACAAACTGTGGAGTTTTGAGGAGATAAAAAGTGCAAAATCTATTCACCGTTTTAATTTTAGCTAGCGGTTTTGGTGCGTGGTATTTTATCAAAAAACAGCCGAACAAAAAATATCGCAATTACTCAATTGGCTTATTGATTATATCGTTTGTCGCTTTTGGATTAATATCAGATCGCAATAAAGCGCAGCAAGAAACAGCTGTTGAAACCATAGTGCAACAAACGACGGTTGCCAAAACAACAGAAGTTACTCAAACAACAGAGGCGACAACAGAAGCTACTACGACAGAATCAAACGAGAAAAAATATACAGAAGAGGCAAATGCAGAGTTTGCAAATTATTTAGCTCAAAATTTTAGTGAGCAACTAGCAGATACAAATATATCAGGACATGTAGAATATGCTGAAGATCTCTTGATTTATATTTATGTTCCACAAGATTTCAAATATGCCAGCAATGCTATGATACAAAAAACAGCAGATAATGTATTGTCAGTTAAAAATAATCTGTTTAGCCGATGGGCGCAAGAAAACGGGTATAAAGAAAGTGATAATCCTATTTTATATCTTAGATCCGAAGATGGTACTGACTTAGCAGAAGAAAGCGTTTGGAACGGTACAATGAAGCGTAAAATCGATAACTAATAAAAGATGTAATGCTGTGACCCAAAAAATAGTTTAGAGGGTGAAATAATGTTTAATAAAACAAAACAAACAAAAGTTCAAAAATACATAGAAAGTCGTGGAATAACAGAGCTACCAGAAAAAAGCTATGTGCAGGTTGAACGTATTATCAACGACTTAGCTGGGAATGGGCTTTTTAAGGCTGGCATGGCTCTTAGCTTTGCAAAAGCTGAAGAACAGGCAAAAGTAACCTATTTATCAGCGATAGTAGAGCAAAACTGGATTTTGATAAGACAAAACGAAGAAATATTAAACGAACTTAAGAGGGTCAACAAAATAAGGGAATAGAGGTTAGCCGAAATCATGAAAGATTGGGTAGACGAATTGAAGTAATTTTTATTGACTAAAAAATGGTATTTTTTTACTCTTTTGGGTTGACTTTTGCTAAACTATGGTTTAGTATATAGGTATATCACAAGTGAACACAACTCCTGAGAGTAGACGGCCCATCATAAGGGAAGCGCCTAAATCAGGAGTTTTTTTGTATTTTGTTAGGAGAAAAAAATGAAAATAGCGATATTGATTGATGGAGGCTATTACAGGAAGAGATCGGCGAAAGTATTTGGCCATTCGAACGCTAAAGAGGCCGCCGATAATTTATATAGTTATTGCAATAGACATTCAAAAGATAAAGTATTCGGAAAAGAAGTACGACATGATGTCTATAGAATTTTCTACTACGATTGTCCACCTATAGAGAAACAGGTTTTCCATCCAGGGACGCAAAAAACGGTTGACTTCGGAAAAAGTGATACTAAATCGTGGACGGAAGATTTTTTTAAAGAATTAAGCCATAAAAGAAAAGTCGCTTTACGTTTAGGAGAGTTAAGTGAAGGATCTGTCCATTACAACTTAAAAGAAAAAGTCACAAAGAAATTAATGAATAAGACTATTACAATTGATGATATCCAAGAGAGCGATTTTACTTTAAATTTACAACAAAAAGGCGTCGATATGCGCATCGGTTTAGATATTGCTTCTTTGGCTTATAAAAAACAAGTTGATAAAATAGTTCTCATTGCTGGAGATAGCGATTTTGTTCCAGCTGCAAAATTAGCGCGACGAGAAGGATTGGATTTTGTTTTAGACGCTTTAGGCGGGAGTATAAAAGACAGTCTAAGTTTACATATTGACGGATTAAGAACGTGCGATAGCGCTTATTATATTAAGTAAACAAAAAAAGCCCCACACTCCCTGCCGGCAAGCTTGAGTGTAGGACTTCATTCCGTATAGTAATAAAACCTGCTTTGCAGTAGGCCTTTTTACTATACCCATTTTAACAAGAAATGAGGTAGAAAGCAAATGTGGTCAGAAAGAAATAAGAACGGGACACTAAGATTTGTGGAAAGATACAAAGATCCATACACAGGCAAAACAAAGCGTGTCTATGAGGTTGTGGATAAAGACACACCGCAAGTCAGAAATAAAGTAGCTAGAATACTGCAGGAAAAAATCAATGCTAAGCTTCAAAAACAACCAAACGTTACGAATATCACTTTTGGAGAGCTGCTTACCGAATTCATGGACAGCTGGTCTCAAGGTGTTAGAGAGTCAACTGTTTATACTGCAAAAAATATAAATAAGATTATCCAAACAAAAATACCTGAAGATTATCTTGTTCAAAACATTGACCGTCGATTTTTGCAAAGTATCATAAACGACCTTATCAAACAAGGACGGTCTCATAATTTTACTAGCAAAGTAAAAGTTAAACTTAATCAGATTATGAAATACGCTCTCCGTATGGGCTATATTGAAACAAATGAAATGCTTTACGTTGAAATGCCTAGGAAAATCATTACAAAAAGAGATTTAGAGAAGAATAAAACCAAGTATCTTGACCAAACAGAATTCAAGCTGTTAATACAAAATCTAAAAGAAGAAGCTCTGTGTGACCATAGAATAGAAAAATACATCAAAATCGCAAAAGTGTTATTTTTAACCGGAATGAGATATGGCGAATTGGCCGGACTAAATTATAAAGAAGACATTGATTTTACTAATCAAACAATACATATAAAGCATACTTATAATTTCCATCAAAAAGCAAGAACTGAACCAAAAACAGTGAAATCTGACAGAATTATTTCTGTCTCAGAAAGTGTGTTACTCTTAATCCAAGAACAAATAGCTATTAATATCAGAAATGGTTTTGATAATGACTATATTTTTATTAATACCATCGGAAAACCAATCACTCCGGATAGAGTTATAAAAATCCTAAAAAAGTATGGTGAAAAAGCGGGTATTGAGAAAAATATAACCACTCACATTTTTAGACATTCCCACATTTCTTTACTTGTTGAAATAGGAACCCCGCTACCTGTTATTATGGACAGAGTAGGACACTCAGACTCAAAGACCACTCTTGAAATATATTCTCATGTCACTGAACAAATGACCAATGATGTTATTCATAAACTCAACAAAATAACTTTTTAATTTTTCTGCCCCTTTTCTGCCCCTTTTGGGGATTATAAACACAAACGCCCCCTTTAAAACGTTGATTTCAAAGGGGGTTGTTGTATATAGACAATAAGAGCCCGAGACTGTCGTCCCAGACTCTATGTTTTTTTCAGAAGGTCTTAATCGATTGAAATACGATTAGGATTATCGAGCTTTTCAGTAGGTTCTTTCTTAGGAATTGTGAGGGTAAGTACCCCATCCTCAAACTTCCCGTGAACATCATCTGCTGTTACATTATCACCTACATAGAAGCTCCTTGACATCGTGCCGTAATAGCGTTCTTGACGGATAATGTTGTCTTCCTTATCCTTTTCTTCTCGATCATGACTTTTTGAGGCTGTGATGTTTAGATAGCCATTCTGGAGTTCAATGGTTATATTTTCCTTTTTAACCCCCGGCAAGTCAATTTCCACGTCATAATGGTCTTTTTTATCTTTGACATCCATCAACATTTCACGACCGGCATTTTTGCTGATATTACGCCGGATATTCGTAAATTCTTTTGATACATCGTCAAACCAGTTATCTAATAGGCCATCTGAAAATAATTTAGGTGTCAGCATTTTACTTACCTCCTTCACCTACTATTCCTCTCTTTTTAGAGAGATGGTTATCCCTACAAGATAATTATACTGCTCAAATCCTCTATTTTCAAACATTTAGCGAGCCTTTTCTGTTTTCTTAAGTGATAAATCGTTATTTTATCTTTATAAGTCAATTTCATACAAAAAGCACCCCAATCGTTAGATTTTGTGTCTAACTTTTGGGCTGCACTTCAAAACTCATTTGCTGCTTTTTTGCATATTTAGAAAGGAGCATCAGCGATCTCTGTTACAACGACTTTTCCTTCTTTATCCAGCAAAGGGGTTAAACCGCCGGCATTGCCGTTAGAGTGAAAGAAATAGTTGACACCAGTTTCTTGATCTACAAAGATTTCACTGACAGTTATGCCACCTTCAGTATAAACTCTTTTAAAACGTTTATTTTTCATTTTTATTCTCCTGTATAAACATGAAACAGTTTTTGGTTATTTCTGACCTTATTTATCATGCAGAATCCACTGCCTCAAAATACCTTCAAACGCCCAGTCTCTTTACTTCCTTCTATCTTTAACAGATAATTAGAACCTTCAGTCAGCCGGGCTTTTATTCATCTCGCATTTTTAGCAATTGTAAATACGGCTAAGGTATTCGGGCCAACATGTGTTGAAATCACCGGACCCAAGGGCAGAATGATAACCTGCTTGATATCTTCATATTCCAGAAGCTGTTCTTTTAAGCTTTGAGCGGCTTTATCATCATTTGCATAGGCCACTACTGCTGTATCATGACCGAGATCCGCCGTTGCCCGTTTGACCATTTCCCTCATACCTTTTTTGCGACCGCGCAGTTTTGCCAAAGGTACGAGACGGCCGCTGGCATCCAGCCACAGCAAAGGTTTAATGTTAGCTAAACTTCCGACAAGTGCGGAGGTCTTAGACAGCCGACCGCCGCGCATCAGGTGATAGAGGTCGTCCACCAAGAAGAAGGTCCGCAGTCGCGGAGCCACATCAGCAATTAAGGCTTTGATGTCTTGAAGAGACTGCCCCTCTGCTCTGGCTTTGGCCGCCAGCATGACCAAGTAGCCTTCTCCGCCGGCTGCTGCTAAGGTATCAATAATATCAATAACAGCCTCCGGATACTCTTCTCGAACGATATCACGCGCTATCAGAGATGATTGATAAGTACCGGACAAAACGGATGAAAAAGCGATATAAAGAACATCTTCCCCGTTTTCAGCCGCCTGACGAAAGACCGTCTCAAACTGTCCGGCATTGACTTGGCTTGTAGTCGGCTTCCCACCGGCTGCCATTTTTTCCAATAAAAGGTCACTTGTCAGCCGATCAGGTCCGACCGTCTCATAAGTCACATTATCCAGCTGGACAGTCAGCCCCATTATCTGAACATCATTTTCCAAAGCCCAGCTTTCCGGTAAATCAGCAGTGGAATCCGTTATGATTTTTAATCCCATATTAGTCTCTTTTAACTCACCTTTCTTATCAAATCATCTTTGGCTATCTATTTATTTAGCAGATATTATAAAGTATTCTTTCTATTTCAGCTATGTCAAGCGCTGTCTCACAACCTCATACATTAAAATTGCTGCCGCAACACTGGCATTGAGACTCTGCACATGACCGTTCATTGGAACAGTCACCATTTCATCCACCTGTTTTTTAACATTGGGAGAGATGCCTTTTCCTTCACTGCCAATAACCAATGCCAGTTTCCCCGATGTGTTCCACTTATAAAACGGGGTGCCCGTCATATCCGTTCCAAAAATCCAAAAGCCCTGTTCTTTGAGCATAACAAGAGTTTGGCTGATGTTCGTTACACGAGCAATGGGGACATATTCTGCTGCACCTGTTGATGTCTTTGCTACTGTTGGGGTGACCCCGACTGCACGGTGTTTGGGGATAATAATCCCAGATACACCGGCCGCATCAGCTGTTCGCAAAATGGAACCAAGATTATGGGGGTCTGTCAAACCGTCTAAAACAAGTATAAGAGGGTTATCATCCCGCATTGCGGCCTTAAGTAAGCTCTTTAGTTCTGTGTAAGCAAATTCAGTTACCTGCAGGACAAACCCCTGATGGACAGACTGACCGCTCATTTCAGATAGGGCTGTCTTAGGCAGAAAAGAAACAGGAACATTTTTTTCATCTGCTAAATTTTTGATTTTATCTCGGTTTCTTCCCCATAAATCATTCTGAATATAGAGCTTTCGGCCACTGTCAGCCTGCAGGCTTTCGATGACCGTATGGACTCCGTAAACAATAGAGGAAGGGCTTTTAGATTGTTTGTTTTTCATATAAGAAATTATAGCAAGTCCCTCTAGTATTTTCAACTGCCGCCTGAGGGATTACACGCATCTTTGAAGCTAGTCTGAGTGCATTGTCTTCTGCTGTAAAACTAACGGTTTAGATACTGTCTTTTTTCTGCTCTTACAGATAGATGGCAGCTGTCAAGATCGGGGCTTATTTTCTACAGCAGCTATGCACCAAGCAATCAGCTCTTCCAAACGGCTGTGCTGTTCAGTCATATGCAGATAGCCCATAACAGCCTCAAATCCTGTAGACATATGATAAGTGATAATGTCTGTATTTTTAGCTTTTGTGTAACTTTTAGCGTTGCGGCCGCGTCGGTAAATAGACTCTTCTTTATCTGTCAGCCGGCCTTCTTCCAAGAGTTTGCTGACCAGCATCGCCTGAGCTTTGGCTGATACATAGTGAGTGGCCAGACGGTGCAGCTGACTGGCCTTAGTCAGTCCCTGAAAAATCAAATGACGGCGGATGTACATCGAATAAACCGCATCACCTTCAAAAGCCAGAGCAATCCCATTGATAAGCTCAGCATTAAAATGCTCAGTCACGGCTCCACCTCACTCCGTCTTTGGTATCAAGGAGCTTAATGCCTTGTGCCGCCAAGCGGTCACGAATAGCATCTGCTGTCGCAAAATCACGGTCAGCACGAGCCTGCTGGCGTTTTTCAATTAACTGTTCAATATCACTGTCAAGCACTTCTTCCTCAAAAACAATACCAAAGACAGACAGCATTTTCGCAAAAGTCTCTTTGACAGTTTGGTCATAATGACCCGAATTAATCCACTTAGCCAAATCAAAAAGGACAGTTATCCCGTTTGCTGCATTGAAATCATCATCCATAGCAGCCTTAAAATCAGCAGTAAAACGCTCAATTTCTTCCGTATCAGCTTCTTTTGTCAAGGGCTGCTGATAGGTGTTTTTAAGATATTTCAGATTGACAGCAGCATCGTGGACCGCTTTTTCTGTAAAGTTAACCGGTCTGCGATAGTGCTGTGTAGCCAAGAAAAAGCGCAGCACCTGACCATCAACAGTCTTTAGCATCTCATGAACGGTTACGAAATTGCCGAGAGACTTAGACATTTTTTCATTATCAACATTGACAAATCCGTTATGCATCCAGTAATTGGCGAAAGTCTGACCCGTTTTGGCTTCTGACTGGGCGATTTCATTGGTGTGATGAGGAAACTCTAAGTCGGTGCCGCCACCGTGGATATCGATGGTGTCTCCTAAAATAGTTGTAGCCATAACGGAGCATTCAATGTGCCAGCCGGGACGTCCTGCTCCCCAAGGACTCTGCCAAGAAACTTCTCCCGGTTTAGCCGCCTTCCAGAGTGCAAAATCAAGCGGATTTTCCTTGTCATCGCCTTCACCTTCTACTCGGCCGCTGGCTCCGACCTCAAGGTCTGCCAGCGTTTTATTAGCTAATTTAGCATAATTTTCAGACCTTGCCACACGAAAGTAAACATCGCCATTTGTCTCATAGGCATAGCCTTTAGCCACTAAAACCTCTACAAAATCAATAATTTGATCCATGTAGTCAATAACACGCGGATGCTTTGTCGCAGGCTTGACCCCGAGACGCTTAACATCATCCATAAAAGCAGCAATGAATTTGTCGGAAAATGCTTTGGTATCCATACCGGCCTCAGCTGCCCCTTTGATAATCTTATCATCCACATCAGTAAAATTAGAGATATAATTAACCGTATAGCCGCGGTATTCAAAATAACGGCGAATGGTGTCAAAGGCAACAACACTGCGGGCATTACCGATATGGATATAATTGTATACAGTCGGTCCGCAAACATACATATTGACGGTTTTATCGGTAATTGGTATAAAATCACGCAGACTGCGGGTCATTGTGTCATAAATCTTAATCATAGGCACCTACCTTCCCTCAAATTTCTTGCAGGCTTTTTAATATATATATGTCAGTTTACAAGCTCCGGTCACTCTTAGGACAGGACTTTATTTCTTTGTTCGCTGCCATCACTTCCTATTTTTATCTGCCCAGTAAAGGTATAAAATCA
This sequence comes from Streptococcus huangxiaojuni, assembly GCF_040930515.1. NCBI lineage: Bacteria > Bacillati > Bacillota > Bacilli > Lactobacillales > Streptococcaceae > Streptococcus > Streptococcus huangxiaojuni. The sequence goes on along the minus strand of NZ_JBFQEG010000013.1, from coordinate 13,535 downwards.
AAACAGGAATAAAAATCAGAATCGGATACACAGAGCTGTAATGCCCTGACTGGATTTGCCCTATAACATAGCCAAAACTGCCGATCAGATAAATTGATAGCCATTTATTATTCTTCCAAAATCGCTTCATTTTCAGCCTCTTTCGCAATAGCTAAAGCCAGATCAAATAAAGGCAGCCAAGCAGGCAAACTTTTGCGCCTTGCTTCCCAAGCACCAGCAAGTCGGTTGACGTAATCAGCCGGATAGAAAAACTGACAGACTTCCGCCTGACGAAATCTTGCCCAAGCCATGATAGCCGCCGCTTCCATATCTACGACTGCGGCACCAGAGGACATGCGGCGCTTAACCTTTTCCGGCGTTTCACGGTAAAAGGCATCTGTAGTCCAAGTCTTTGTTTTGATATAGCTGATACTATGTCTGTCAAAAACCTTTTCCATAATAGCCAACGACGCCTCATCATATCTGATTTCCTCGCTGGCAGGAGCATAATGGTAACTTGTCCCCTCATCACGCAGAGCAGAAACCGGCAAAATAATGGTTTGATTTGTTATAGTTTTATCCAGAATACCGCAGGACCCCATAATGATAAACCTGCGGAAGCCCTTAGCTTTTAGTTCTTCTAAAACACCAACTATCGCTGGTGCACCAACAGGAGCCAGACAGACCGCGACCTTTTGGCTGCTTCTTTGGTAGATAAACCAAGACTGCTTGCCATTGAGGTTTTGCAAATAACCGCCAAAATGAACTTGTGGAAGCCCAGCCAGTTCTTCCACCATGTCACCGGCAAAAGAAAGAATAATGGTTTCACAGACCTCTCCGCCGCCTCGAACAGCTTTGTCTGTCGGTTCGATAATAGCAGGACTGTCATCAAATTCATTCAACAGCATACTGCCTCCTATAACTTGCTGCCTCCACTATCAAAGCTTAGAAGAGTGTAAGCTTGCATAACGCGCTTCTTCCAGTTTCGATGTGTAGTATTTTGATTCCCGTTCTTCTTCAAGCTGACTGATAGCAGCCTCATCTTTCTTACCATGGACACGGACGACCTTAGCCGGAACACCTACTACGGTGACATCAGGCGGAACATCCGCAACAACAACCGCAGCAGCACCAACCTTGGCATTCTCTCCAATTTCAATAGGGCCGATGACCTGAGAATGGGCCGAAACAAGAGCACCCTTACGGACAGTGGGGTGACGCTTGCCCACATCCTTTCCGGTTCCCCCTAAGGTTACGCCGTGATAGAGCATAGCCCCTTTTTCTACAACAGCCGTCTCTCCAATCACCAAACCTGAACCATGGTCAATAAAGACCCCTTCAGCAATTTGAGCACCCGGGTGAATTTCAATCTGCGTCCAAAATCGCCAAAACTGGCTATGCATCCTCGCTAACAAGCGAAAACCATGCACCCATAAAAAATGAGACAGCCGATGTGCAGCCAAAGCCTTTATCCCCGGATAAGTCAACAATACTTCAAGTGACGTACGGGCGGCCGGATCATTTTCTTTTACAATAGCAATACTTTCTTTCCACCAGCCCATAACAACTCCTTCCAATAAGATACAAAGGCCGTTAAAAGAGCAAAGCAAAAATAGGAGACTGACCGCTGAGTCACTACAGACTCAAGGGAAGTCTATCTTTTTTGCACAGCTCTTAGGCCGTGTTCAATTCACAAGATACAAAGCCCGTTAAAAACGCAAAAGGAAAATAGGGGACTGACTGACGAATCGCAAGATTCTAAGTCAGGACATCTTTTTCCCGCAGCGTTTAGGGCGTGTTCAGTTCAAATAAGATACAAAGCCCGTTAAAAACGCAAAAGGAAAATAGGGGACTGACTGACGAATCGCCAGATTCTAAGTCAGGACATCTTTTTCCCGCAGCGTTTAGGGCGTGTTCAGTTCAAACAAGATACAAAGCCCGTTAAAAACGCAAAAGGAAAATAGGGGACTGACTGACGAATCGCAAGATTCTAAGTCAGGACATCTTTTTCCCGCAGCGTTTAGGGCGTGTTCAGTTCAAACAAGATACAAAGCCCGTTAAAAGAGCAAAGCAAAAATGACGGTAAGTCCGAAATCTTTGATTTCGCAGACGCAGCTCTGCCAGAACGACTAGAAGGGTGCGGGCGGCCGCTAGGACGACAAAGCCTTCAGACATCTACGGCGGTCAGGATAAACAGTGAAGCAGAATCGCAAATTAGAGGTCTCCCTCACTCTCTAATTTTCAAGTTCGGGCTGAAATCATCTGCTGGATCAATTCACTCCCTCGCATTTAGCCTTATTTTAAACATCAATATCCGACCAATTAATTAAAATTTGCTCTTCATCAAATGGGTTAACAGCGAGACCAAAGGTCTCTTCTGTTTCTGCCTGACCCTCCCTTGGTTTATAAATATCTTCAATTTTCCAAGTCAGAACAAGGCCCTGCGCTTGTCGGAAGGCACCTCCGAATTCTTCCTTATTGTACCATTTGGCAAAACTGACCAGGTTAGAGAAAATGGGGACATAGCGTTCCCCTTCCGGGGTAGCCATAATTGGAAAAAGACGTTCAAAATGATTATCTTCCTGCGGATGAATGTAGACAGGCACCAGATAATATTTATCCATGGTATCGGCCTGTAGATTTTTTTCATTCAGCAAGTGATCCAAAATAGAACTGTAAGTCGCCAAAAACTGGATCATATCCTTGCTTGAAAAAATAGTTGAATTTCCAAAATCTCCTGTTTTTTTCAAGTTGAAAGCCAAACCGGCAGAGCCTTTGGCAATCCCCTCTTCCAGGACAGTCAAAGCAGATCGCTTGGTCCAGTGCTGATTTCTGGCACTGATTTCCTCTTTTTTAAAATTATCTAAATCGGTAAAATCGGTAAAGACTGGAGTCACTTGCTGGCCGCTGATTTCAAGAATATAGGGCTGATCACTGGCCAAAACAGGATAGCTGTGCAGGGCATTGACTAAGGCAATGCTGTCTAAAAAATGGTCAGGGTCTGCAATAAACTTTCGCAGACTGACATCAAGTTCTTCTATTTTGCTCATGTCCTCTATTTTTCTTTTCTATTATGATGATGTTTGTGGTGCGAATGCTCTTTGTGATCTTTTTCTGACCGCTGCGGACGCGGAAGCAGGGCTTTCATTGAAGCATCTACCCGGCCTTTATCGTCAATCTTGATAACTTTAACATCAACTTCATCACCTAGACTCAGCACATCTTCCACTTTGTTCACCCGTCTCCAGGCCAGCTCGGAAATATGCACTAATGCATCTGTTTTTTCAAAAAGATTGACAAAAGCACCAAATTTTTCAATGCGCACAACCTTACCGTGATAAACTTCATCCACCTTAGCTTCGCGGACCAAACCGGCAATAATCTCTTTAGCCCGTTCAATAGCTGACTGATCGCTGGAATAAATAGCAACATGACCTTCTTCATCAATATCAATCTTAACGCCGGTTTCTTCAATAATTTTATCAATAGTCTCCCCGCCTCTGCCGATGACAATTTTGATTTTATCAACATCAATTGTCATCGTATCGATCTTAGGCGCTGTCGGCGCCAGTTCAGGCCGCGGCTGAGGAATTGTAGCTTCGATTAAATCTAAAATTTCAAAGCGGGCTTTCTTGGCCTGAGCCAGAGCCTCTTCTAAAATTTGCGGTGTGATACCGGCAATTTTGATATCCATCTGCAAGGCAGTAATCCCTTGGCGCGTACCCGCTACTTTGAAATCCATGTCGCCAAAGTGGTCTTCCAAACCTTGGATATCTGTCAAAATGGTATACCGTGTCCCGTCTGAAATCAGCCCCATTGCAATACCGGCAACAGGTGCTTTGATAGGGACACCCCCAGCCATTAAAGCTAGAGTTCCGGCACAGATAGAAGCCTGTGAAGAGGACCCATTGGACTCCAGTACCTCTGCCACCAGACGGATAGCATAGGGGAAATCCTCAAAACTAGGCAGCACCTGAGCCAAGGCCCGCTCACCGAGTGCACCGTGTCCGATTTCCCGCCGCCCGGGTGCACCGTAACGTCCGGTTTCCCCGACAGAATACTGAGGAAAATTATAGTGATGGATGAACCGTTTCTTATATTCTGGGTCTAAACCGTCAACAATCTGAGTTTCCCCCATAGGGGCCAGAGTTAATACGGATAAAGCCTGTGTCTGCCCGCGTGTAAAGAGGCCGGAGCCATGAACCTGCGGCAGAAAATCGATCTCAGCGTCCAGCGGACGAATTTCATCAATCCTGCGGCCGTCCGGACGAATCTTATCTTCAGTAATCAGGCGGCGAACCTCTGCATGCTCCATCTGCTCAAGAATTTCAGCCACATCCCGCATGATGGTATCCAAATCTTCGGCATCTGCAAACCGCTCTTCATAGACAGCTTTCACTTCTTCCTTAAGTTTTTCGGTAGCCGCTTCACGAGCCTGCTTTTCCTCAATCTGAACCGCTTTTTGCAGCTCGAGAGAATAGGCTGCAGTAATTTCTTCCTGAAGACTGCTGTCGACTTGCAAGAGTTCAACCTCGGCCTTAGGCTTGCCAACCTGAGCAATGATGTTCTCTTGAAAAGCAATCAGCTCCTTTATCGCCTCATGTCCCTTGAGCAAGGCTTCAAGCATAATCTCTTCAGATAGTTCCTTAGCCCCAGATTCTACCATATTAATGGCATCTTTCGTCCCTGCTACAGTTAAATCTAAAAGCGATTGCTCTTTTTGCTGGGCTGTCGGGTTAATGATAAAGTCCCCGTCAATGTAAGCCACCTGAACACCGGCAATCGGACCCTCAAAAGGAATATCCGAAACAGATAAGGCCAGTGATGAACCCAGCATCGCGGTCATAGGGGCGCTGGCATCTGCATCGTAAGACAGAACCGTATTTATGACCTGCACTTCATTACGAAACCCTTCTGCAAACAGCGGCCGAATCGGGCGGTCAATCAAACGAGCCGTCAGAGTCGCATCTGTTGAAGGGCGGCCTTCCCGTTTATTAAATCCTCCCGGAAATTTCCCGGCTGCGTACATCTTTTCTTCGTAATTCACTTGTAGAGGGAAGAAATCCCCAGCAGACATTTTCTTTGACATGGTAGCAGCTGTCAGTACAGTGCTTTCCCCATAGCGAATCAAGGCGGCACCGTTGGCCTGCTTAGCCAACTGGCCGATTTCAACGATGAGGGGCCGGCCGGCAAAAGTTGTCTGAAAAACCTGTTTTGTCATTGTCATCTCCTTAAGTCATCAAAAACATTTAAAATACTATCTATCCGGATGAAGCTGCTAAAACCCAGAGGTTAGGCCAAGGTCAGCAGGCTGATACCTTAGAAATAGTGACGTTTTTGCTTCTTATAATAATGATAGCATACGTGTTTTCTACAAAAACTAATCTGTAAGGCCTTTACAAACTTGTTTTTGTATAAAACCACGTATTGTTATTATCATACCATAATTTAAGCAAAATAAAAAATCCGGAAAACTGTCTCTTTTTCAAAAAAATGCTGTCTTTAAAATGAGCAGCAGATGATTTTCTCTTCCCTAATTAAGAAAAAGAGGCTGGGACAAAAGTCCCTGCCTCACTTTACTTTTTTAAATATATGCGTTTGACACAGTGGTTGATTGGAAATTCTTGTCCCACTTCCCATTTTTATCAACTCTTAGAACTGGTCAATTAACAATTGTTTCAGCTCAGCAATGTAAGGCTGACGCGGGTTGGCAGGAGTACATTGATCATCGTAAGCCAGACTTGCCAAACGGTCAACAGCTGCATCAAAGGCTTCTTTGGTAACGCCATTAGCAGACAGTTTAGGTTCAACACCAACAGCATGCATAAGTTTATCGATGCGTTGGCAAAGTGCTTCGACTAATTCCGCATCATCTTTGCCCTGCAGACCCAGATAGCGGGCAATATCAGCATAATCGCGCTGTGCACGGTATTCTTCATAGCGTGGGTAGACAGAGCGTTTAACATTGCCGGATACGCCATTGTAGCGGATAACATGCTGCATAGCAATGGCAATAGCAAGACCATGCGGCAGACCGAATTCTCCGCCGGTTTTGTGAGCAAGAGAGTGGTTAATACCTAAGAAGGCATTCCCAAAGGCCATACCGGCAATTGTAGAAGCATAATGCATATTTTCTTTAGCCTGTTCTCCGCGCAAAGTCGGATTTTGAGGATCATAGTTATAAGCATCTTCTAAATTCTCAATAATCAGTTTGATAGCTTCAAGCGACCAAGGTCTTGTGAAGTCAGAAGCCATCACTGAAACATAAGATTCCAGCGCATGTGACAAAGCGTCAAGACCTGACCAGGCAGCAGTCCGTTTTGGCACAGTCATAACAAATTCCGGATCAACAATTGCCACTTGCGGAACCAGCTCATAGTCGGCCAGCGGGTATTTGACATGAGTGAAATCGTCAGTAATAACAGCAAACGGTGTCACTTCAGCCCCTGTCCCTGAAGTTGTCGGGATACAGAAGAGGCGTGTTTCTGTTTGGTGTTTGAATTTGACAATCCGTTTACGGATATCAATGAATTTTTGCTGCAGTTCAAGGAAGAACTCGCTTACATTATCATAACTGTCGAGCCAGCCGGCTTCCTTATCAAGCGATACCTCATAAATCAAGCGAGCAATCTTAGACGCATCAATTGCGGAACCCCCACCGATAGCAATAACGGTGTCCGGTTTGAAATCACGCATTTGTTTGGCAATTTCGATAGTTTGGCCTAAAGTCGGATCTGGTTTGATGGTGCCATAAAGAGATGTCACAACCTTTTCATCGCGTAAAGCGAGCTGCGCATAAACTGTGTCAACAAAACCGAACTGAACCATACCAGGGTCAGCTACGATAAGCGCGCGCTTCATTGGTTCATAGGCATCCTGCAAGTAAGAAATGGCATTCTTTTCGTAGTAAGTTTTTTCCGGCAGACGGACCCATTGCGGACGATTGCGGCGCTTAGCAACAGTTTTTACATTCAAAAGGTCGCCGGTTGATAAATTGTGAGACAATGAATTTTTCCCCCATGATCCTGTTCCAAGAGTTAAGCTGGCTTGCAGCGCATCTGTGTAAACATCTCCGATACCGCCGACTGAGTCTGGCTGGTTAACCAAGATACGAGACGAATTCAGAGCATCACCGAATTCAGTGACAAACGGATCAGACTGTGAGCCGATTTGAATAGCACAGTTGTGGCCTGCCCCTTGATAATCTAGAAGAGCAGCTACGATTTCGATACCGTCCTGACGGTCTTTAGCTTTATAAACAGAAAGGAGAGGAGAAAGCTTTTCAGATGACAGTTTTTCACCGATATTTTTCTTATCCAGTTCAAACAAGAGGACATCTTTGCCTTCCGGCAGCTTCACTCCGGCCTGTTCGCAGATCCATTGCGCCGACATACCGGCAACCGGTCCATTTACCCCGTGACCATCATTGAAAACAAAATCTTCAAGTTTTTTGTAATCTTTCTTAGGAACCAGATAAGCGCCTTTTTCCTGCATTTTTTCCAGCCACTCTTTGTAAACCGGAGCTGCAACAACTGCTGAATTTTCAGTAGCACAGATCATACCGTTATCAAAACGTTTTGACAGGAGAAGATCTTCGACTGCCCGGTCGAGATGGGCTGTCGCATCAACAAAGACCGCACCGTTACCGGCACCGACACCCATAGATGGATTACCTGATTTAAGAGCCGCATTAACCATGCCCGGACCGCCTGTTGCCAAAATAGAAGCAATATTTTTGTTGGAAATCAAAGCGCTGGTATTAGCGATTGATGGAGTGTCAATCCATTGAATAATATTCTCAGGTGCACCGGCTTTAACAGCTGCATCGTATAAAATTTGGGCTGCATGTGCTGAACAGTTTTGAGCCGCTGGATGGAAAGCAAAGACAATAGCATTTCTGGTTTTCAGAGCTACTAAAATCTTAAACATGGTTGTTGAAGTCGGATTGGTTGTCGGCACGATTCCGGCCAGCACACCCAGAGGAGCTGCGATTTTAACGCCGCCTGCAACCTTATCTTCACCGATAATGCCTACAGTTTTTTCATTTTTAATTCTTTCGTAGACATACTCTGTAGCAAAGTGATTTTTCGTATCCTTATCTTCAACAATACCACGGCCGGTTTCTTCATGAGCTTCTTTTGCCAGCTGAAGAGATGCTTCAGAACCCGCCAAGGCCATAGCTGCAACGATTTTATCCACCTGCTCCTGTGTATAAGTCGCATAAACCGCCTCAGCAGCCAAAGCCTTTTCAACTAAGCCGTTCGTATACTGAGCCGCAGCCTCTTCTTGTGAAAGTTCTGCTTTTTTAACGTCTGTTTTTGCTTCTTTAACCATTAAAAACTCCTTTGTAAAATAGCGATGGCTGAATTTCCAAGCTAAGAAAATTCATTTGTGATTTTTTTCACTTGTTATTATATAATTTTCCCTGCATGAAATCAAGTGTTTTTTGTGATTTTTTTCATTTATTTTGCCAGAGGCCGGCTCAAGGCCCAACAGGACAGGGATAAGAAGGATTTGATTTCTTAAAAATAAGACTGATTGAATGAGGCATAATATAAAAGCTGTCAAATAAAATCAAAGAGAAAGGAAGCTCCAATAGTCTGAAGTACTTCTGTACTATTGGCCTGCCGCTGCTTTCCAGTCATCCCGGCCTTCATTGTCTAAAAAAAGAACCTAAAGCCAAAATCGTTTGTTCGGGCTTTAGGTTCTTTAAATAATTATTTTTGCTTAGCGGCGCAGTCCTAAGGACTGAATCAGCTCACGGTAGCGGTTGACATCTGTACGGCGCAGGTAAGCCAGCAAGTTCCGGCGGTGGCCGATTTTCTTCATCAGTCCGCGGTAAGTCGCATGGTCTTTTTTATGCTGCTTGATATGCTCGTTCAAATGGTTAATTTCCCAAGTCAGAACAGCTACTTGTACTTCAACACTGCCCGTATCGCCTTCATGGCGCGCATATTGTGCAATAATTTCATTTTTTTTCTCTTTTGAGATTGCCATAATTTTTCTCCTTTTATTGCTTCATCCGAGTTCTGGGTTTTGGCATATCCCGGAACCAAGAAAAAGTTAGTTAGTCTTTGCGACTGCTCCTATTGTAACAAATTCAAAAAAGCCCGTCAAACATTAATTAAACTAACTGTCGGATCTTTCTTTATATCTCAGCTAAAAAATTCAAAGATAGAAAGGCTTTGGCAGCAGGACAAGAACAGCTTGTCAGTTAGAACTCTCTTCTTTATTTACAGGGCATTTTGTGATATAGTAGATTTGTTTGAATTCAAAAATAATTTAATATCGCATTAATAAAGGAGAACAGCATGTCAGTACAGGACAAATTAATACGGCCGAGCCATGTCATTACAATGGATGATATCATTCGTGAAGGGCACCCTACTCTGCGGGCACGGGCTAATGATGTCAGCCTGCCCTTACAGGACGAGGACATTATTCTGGGGGAAAAAATGCTGCAGTTTCTTAAGAACTCTCAGGATCCTGCGACAGCTGAAAAAATGGGCCTGCGGGGCGGTGTTGGTCTGGCTGCTCCCCAGCTCAATATTTCTAAACGGATTATTGCCGTGCTGATTCCTAATCCAGAGGATGAAGACGGCAACCCACCGGCAGAAAGCTATAGTTTGCAGGAAGTCATGTATAATCCCAAGATTGTTGCTCATTCCGTACAAGAAGCTGCACTGGCTGACGGCGAAGGCTGCCTGTCCGTTGATCGGGAAGTTCCCGGATATGTTATCCGCCATGCTCGTGTAACCGTTGATTACTACAATAAAAACGGGGAAAAACAAAGGGTCAAGCTAAAGGGCTATCGAGCTATTGTCGTTCAGCATGAAATTGACCACACAAATGGTATTATGTTCTATGACCGCATCAATGAAGCCGAGCCTTTTGCTGTTAAAGAGGGCTTGCTGATTATTGAATAAAACATCAAGGAGAGCATTGTGAAAAGAATTGTCAACTGGATTGAAAAGCGGCAGAAATTCCTCATCAGCCTTGTCTGTGCTTTAGCCTTTTTTTCCTATGTCTTTTTGCTGCGCAATGAATTAAAAATAGCTGATAACAGCGGCAATATCAAGATTGTCGCAGCCAAGCAAAAAGACCCTTTAGCAGCTGGCTACCGCGGAAACACACGGCAAATTGCCTTGGAGGGGCAGCCGCTGAATGATGAAGAAATTATTCGCAATGACTGGGGTGTATACAGCGCTGCCGTACCTATTCCCATTAACATAACAGAAGCCACAGATGATCTGGAAAATCCGACTATGGAAATCCAGCATGATGGACCGGTCAGAAACATTTCCTTTGAATACAGCCGTTATTATTTAGGCGGTTACCTGCAGATTTATCTTGATGATGTCCTTTACATGCAGATAAATACTTATCAGGAAGAGGAAAGCTATGAACTGCTAACCATTGATTTCCCTCAGCATTACGGCTTAAGTGCTGCAAATGCTGGCTGGTGGCTGCAAATCATCGTTTTAGCAGCAGTGCTGCCTGTCTTTGTCCGGCTGGAGCTCTACAAAAAAATGCGCATCCAGCAGTTCCTTCTGGCCTTTGGACTGCTGGCTGCAGCTTGTTATGCCTTATCAGCCGGATTAGCTTACACGCTGCCGCAAAGCTTTGTCTTTTCTAATACGCTCTACAGCTTTGACAAGGCTATGCTGGTGTTGAGCCTGTTCACCTTCTTATCATTAATTTTGGGACAGGTCCTGCTTTATTTCGTCAAAAAAAGGTGGCGTTTTTTGGGGCAGATTCTTTATCTGCTTTTGATCGCTCTTGCGCCGCTCTTAACCTTTTACCTGCTGGAGAGTCCTTCGGCTTATGATTCTAATTTAAATGCAGCCGATATTCCGGCCAATCTGGCTATTATTACTATCGTTTGGCTGAGTCTGGCTATGATAACCACTTCCCTGCGCTTGGCGAGCATGCTGGCTGCAGTTGCCGCTCTTACCATGGGGATCGTCAATAAGGTATTGATTGCCCTCAGATCAACACCTCTTTTAGCTTACCATTTTCTGCAGATTCGCGACGGTTTAAATGTGGCGCAAAACACAACTATCATCGTTGAATTGATTATCCCGAGACTCATTTTTCTAAGCGCTCTTTACTGCATAGCGCTGGCTTTGCTGCCATCTTCCAGGAAACTATTTGCAAGACCAAAGCCACTTTCTGTTTGGCAGAAACTGCCCAGCCGGCTGGCCTTTGTGCGTCAAACTGTCTATCAGAAAATAATAACCGCCTTTGTCGGTATACTTGCCGCATTTTTTGTGGCCAGACCCTTGGTTTACCATGTTGCTGACAGCGTGGATATGCGCCTGCTCTTTTTTGCAATGCAGAAAACATATTATGAACATGGATTTGCTCTTTCTTTTGTCAGATTTTATGAAGTATCGCACGTCACAGAACCGGAAGGTTACAGCACTGATGCTGTCAAGGATATTTTGAGTCAATATCCGAGAAAGACGGAGACTGCCAAGCAGAAACCTAATATTGTCATTATCCAAAATGAGTCGCTGACCGATTATGCGCAGCTGACGTCTTTGGAATTTGACCCTGATCCGCTGGCCTTTATCCACTCTATGGATGATAATACAATCAAGGGGTCACTCTACGCTTCTGTACTGGGCGGCGGTACGGCTAATACGGAATATGAAGTGCTGACCAGCAACAGTTTAGCTATCTTACCGCCAAATGCTTTTCCTTATCAGCAGCTGATTACCTCACCAAAAAATAATATCACCAGTGCTTTAAACAGTTATGGTTACCAAAGTGTGGCAGTTCATCCTTACTTGGAAAATTTCTATCGCCGCAATTTAGTCTACAGCTACTTTGATTTTGCTGAGAGCTATTTCAACAATTCGACACCCAGCATCGAAGATCTTGTTGAGGTTCAGAATCTGCGCAGCTATGTCAGTGATGCCAGCCTTTATCAGGCCAGTCAGAAACTGATTGAAGATAAGCAGGAGCCGCTCTTTAATTTTATTGTTACCATGCAGGGACACGAAAGTTACGGTCTTCCGGAAGAAGAAAGCCCACGGACTGTCTCTATTGTCAATGGAGATGATGACAGCAGTGCGACTGATTTCTTATCCAGCGTCAAAGCATCGGACGAGGCTTTCAGCGACTTTATCACTTATCTTAAGACTTCTGATGAACCGACTGTGGTCATCATGTACGGCGATCATCAGCCGGGCCTTTCTAACAGCTATTTTGAACCGGCATTAGATGCCAATGATCCCAGCGCCAAATACCAAACTCCTTTTGTCATGTGGGCTAATTTTGATCTGCCTCAGAAAGAAGAAATTCAGATCAGTCCCAATTATCTTGTTCCTTATCTGTTTGACATTCTGTCACAGACAGACTATCCTTTGCCGGTGTCGTCTTATTATCAGTTTCTGTCAGAACTGCAGCAGCAAATTCCTATCATGACGACTTGGGGCTATTATGATGACGGATATACTTATTCTGAGGAAGCCCCTGCAGACAGCCAGCTTCTCAGCCAGTACCGGCTGTTGGAATATAATAATGTGATGGATAAAAGCGCCCTGACTTTAACACAGTATTATGAATAATAAAATCAAAAAAACTCACAGATGTGAGTTTTTTTGATTGGTCTGCAGATTGTTTGACTAATTATTAATAGCTGCCAAGACAGCATCTGCCTGTTTGCCGAGTTCTTCTAACACTTCTTCACTCAAGGTCAGCTCTCCGCTTGCCCAAGCTTCATCATTAATTCGCGATGCAGTCACTTGATCTACAAAAGTTGTCCGAATGAAAGGAAGCAGGTCACGATAAATAGCAGCTGTTTGCTCATGACCGCCATTAGCCAGAAGAGACACTGTTGTTACTTTGCTGTCAATAGCTGACGGCCCTGTCGGATCAGCCAGATCAACGGCGCGCGATGCCCAGTCCAGTAAGTTTTTCACTGGGCCTGGAATGGAAAAATTGTAAACAGGCGAGAAAATCCAAATAGCATCCGCTTCCTGAATAGCCTTACGAACATCAGCAACTGCCGGCAGAACCGGTGTTTCAAGGTCCTGATTAAAGAGAGGCACTTGACTGTAATCCAAGTAGGCTACCTTAGCTTTACCAGCAAGAATTTTTTCTGCAGCCTGAGCCATTTGCAAATTAAAAGAGCCCTCGCGAAGTGAGCCGACAACAAATAAAATGGTTTTCATTTCCTCTTCTCCTCGTAAAATAAGTTTATGGGGATTTTTCAATCCCAAGTTTTTAATAATTGTTATAACGTTAACTTGACTATTGCAAGGTTTTCCAGAACAATAGAGTCATGGAATGGACTCATGGTTGTTTCTTTCTCTCCTTGTTGCTTAGACTTCATTTTAAAGTCTGTTACCCAAGCCTTGTCCCTACTTCCAACACACTAGCTGTTTCCACTAAGCTCACTTCTGTACCTAGTAGGGTACAGGCGGCAGCTGAGCCAGTGACTAGAATTCTCTTATGCGAGGCTGTTGGTACAAGGTGTTTCTGGGGAACCTTACAGTAGTCAAGAAAACTTCCAAATCCAATTGAAAGGAGACCTTCCAAATGAAATG
>NZ_JBFQEG010000012.1:0-56408 GCF_040930515.1 Streptococcus huangxiaojuni | reverse complement strand
ATACGGATTTTTAAACGGGCTTTGTATCTTGTTAATTGAACACGCCCTAAACGCTGCGGGAAAAAGATGTCCTGACTTAGAATCTGGCGATTCGTCAGTCAGTCCCCTATTTTCCTTTTGCGTTTTAAACGGGCTTTGTATCTTACTATGGAGTGTAGAGATGAGGATTGGTTGTCATAATGTTTCAGGTAACGCCTGTGTCATGGGGGTGTTAAATGTCACTCCGGATTCTTTTTCGGATGGCGGGAATTATTTGAATGTTGATTCAGCATTAAAGCAAGTTCGGAAAATGCTGGAGGCCGGTGCGGCAGTTATTGATGTCGGCGGCGAGTCTACACGGCCTAAGGCTGATTTTGTATCAGCAGATGAGGAGATGCGCCGTGTTTTGCCGATTATTAAAGCCATCAAAGAAAATTTTGACTGTCTAATCAGTATTGACAGCTATAAAAGCGAGACTGCTCAAGCTGCTTTAGAGGCCGGTGCCGATATTATAAATGATGTCTGGGCCGGTCTTTATGATGGGAATATGCTGACTTTGGCAGCTCAAAAAAATGTTCCTATTATGCTGATGCATAATCAAAAAGAGGAAATATACAGCGATGTGACACAGGATGTCTGCCGCTTTTTATCTGAACGTGCCGAGGCTGCTTTAGCAGCTGGGGTTAGTAAGGAAAATATTTGGCTTGATCCCGGTTTTGGTTTTGCAAAAAATGTTGAGCAGAATCTTGAATTGCTGAAAGGTTTAGATCAAGTTTGTCAGCTCGGTTATCCGGTGTTGTTCGGCGTTTCCCGCAAGCGGTTTGTCGACTACCTTTTAGGCGGCCAAACCAAGCCTTCTGAACGGGACATGGCAACAGCTGGCCTTTCGGCCTGGGCTTTGCAAAAAGGCTGCCGTATGGTTCGGGTGCACAATGTTGAGGCCAACCGTGATATTGTTACGGCTATCAGCCAGCTGTCTCCTTTTAAGGAATAAAGAAGATTGGCAATAATGGATTTTAGCGGCTGTCTGAAGTCAGATAACGGTTTATTTGCTGTTTGATGGATTAAGAGGGCGTCAGCTGTTTAGTTTTGAAGAGGATTATGGATAAAATATACTTGCAGGGCTGCCATTTTTATGGCTATCATGGTGCCCTTACTGAGGAACAAAAGCTGGGACAGATTTTTATTGTTGACTGTACACTGTCTCTTGACTTAGAAAAGGCTTCTCAAACAGACCGTCTGACAGATACTGTTCATTATGGTATGGTGTTTGACTGCCTTAAAAAGCATGTTGAACATGAAAAATACCAGCTTCTGGAAAAATTAGCCGGTGTTATTATTGCTGATATTTTTCGGCAGTTTTTGCCAGTTCAGACGGTTAAACTGACAATACGTAAGAAGAATCCGCCGATTAACGGGCATTACTCAGCTGTCGGGGTTGAATTGGAACGGAGCCGGACATGACAAGTGTTTACTTAAGTTTAGGGAGCAATTTGGGAGAGCGAAAGTCCTATCTCTGCCATGCTCTTGCAGCATTGGATGCTTTACCGCTTACGCAGGTGACTGACTGCTCTTCCTTTTATGAAACAGCTCCTTGGGGGAAAACAGACCAGCCTGACTTTCTCAACCTCTGCTGTAAACTTGAAACGGACTTGCCCCCTCAAGACCTGCTGCTATCTTGCCAAAAGATTGAAGAAGATTTAGGACGTGTACGCCATGAGCACTGGGGTGCACGGACGATTGACATTGATCTGCTGCTTTACGGGGAAGCCGTAATTGCCCAAGACAATCTTCAGATTCCCCATCCTTACATGACAGAAAGGGCCTTTGTGCTGCTGCCTTTGGAAGAGATAGCACCTTATCTGACTTTGGAGGGGGTTCCGCTTAAAACTTATATCAGCGGTTTGGACGTAACTGGGGTGAAAAAAATAAGTGATCAATCATGTGATAAAGGTTAGCATTAGTCTGTAAGACCGTTTTTTGCATGAAAAAAGAATCTTGCAACTTATTTTTAAGCTATATCCAAACAAGGTGTTTTTTGCTATAATGATAATCGGTGATGACCAATTTTATATCACAGCAGAGAAGTACAGAATTGAGAAAAATGTTTGATTTTTTAGAGAATGAATTAAAAGGGATAGATATCCGTGTCAACGAACCTTTAAAAAAGTATACCTATACTGAAGTAGGCGGTCCGGCTGACTTTTTAGCCTTTCCGCGCAACCGCTATGAATTATCCAGAGTGGTTAAATATGCCAATCATCAAGGGATTGACTGGATGGTTTTGGGGAATGCCAGCAATATTATTGTTCGTGATGGCGGTATTCGCGGCTTTGTCATTATGTTTGATAAATTAAATACGACAACAGTTGACGGTTATATCATTGAAGCAGAAGCAGGAGCGAATCTTATTGAAACCACCCGTGTTGCAAAATTTCACAGTTTAACAGGTTTTGAATTTGCCTGTGGTATTCCGGGAAGTGTCGGCGGTGCTGTATTTATGAACGCCGGTGCTTATGGCGGTGAGATTGCCCATATCCTTCTGTCAGCCCAGGTCCTAACTAAAAACGGAGATGTCAGAACGATTGACAATCGGGATATGCGCTTTGGCTATAGGCGTTCAGCCGTTCAGGCCAGCGGTGAGGTTGTTATTTCGGCTAAGTTTGCTTTAAAACCTGGGGACTATAGGCTAATCAGTCAGGAAATGGCCCGTTTAACCCATTTGCGCGAATTAAAACAGCCCTTGGAATACCCTTCCTGCGGTTCGGTTTTTAAACGGCCTTTAGGTTATTTTGCCGGCCAGCTGATCAGTGAAGCCGGTCTTAAAGGTCATAGGATCGGTGGTGTTGAAGTGAGCCGCAAACACGCTGGTTTTATGGTTAATGTTGCTGGGGGAACCGCTCAGGACTATGAAGATTTGATTGCTGATGTCATTGAGAAAGTGGAAGCTCATTCAGGGGTTCGGCTGGAGCCGGAGGTAAGAATTATCGGCGAGAAAAAACAGTGGTAGATTGTCTATGGAGGAACTGTGAGACTTGACTGAACCAATCATTGCTTTTAAGAATGTCACAAAAGTATTTGAAGACAGCGAAACAGTTGTTTTAAAAAATATTAATTTTGAATTGGAAAAGGGGAAGTTTTACACACTGCTTGGAGCTTCAGGAAGCGGTAAGTCAACCATTTTGAATATTATAGCCGGTTTACTGGATGTGACCAGCGGCGATGTTTATCTGGACGGCCGGAGGATTAATGATGTTCCTGTGCATAAGCGTGATGTTCATACTGTTTTTCAAAACTATGCTCTGTTTCCGCATATGACAGTCTTTGAAAATGTTGCCTTCCCCTTGAAGCTAAAAAAATTGAATAAGCAGGAAATCACCCAGCGTGTTCAAGAAGCGCTGCAGCTGGTCCGATTGGAAGGACTGGAAAAACGACGGATTCAAAAACTATCCGGCGGACAAAGGCAGCGCGTTGCCATCGCCCGAGCGATTGTCAACCGTCCTAAAGTTGTCCTTCTGGATGAGCCTCTTTCAGCTTTGGATTTACAGCTTCGGACAGAAATGCAGTATGAGCTTAGGACCCTGCAGCAGCGGCTGGGCATTACTTTTGTTTTTGTGACGCATGATCAGGAAGAGGCACTTGCCATGAGTGACTGGATTTTTGTCATGAATGATGGTGAGATTGTTCAGGCCGGCAGTCCTGTTGATATTTATGATGAGCCTATTAATCATTTCGTGGCGACTTTCATCGGTGAGTCCAATATTTTGCCGGGAACGATGATTGCTGACTATCTGGTTGAGTTTAACGGTAAGCGCTTTGAAGCAGTTGATGGCGGAATGGAGCCTCAGGAGGCAGTCGAAGTGGTTATTCGGCCGGAAGATTTACAGATTACCTTGCCCAAAGCAGGGAAACTTCAGGTCAGAGTCGATACTCAGCTCTTTCGCGGTGTTCATTATGAAATTATTGCCCATGATGAATTGAATAATGAATGGCTGATTCATTCCACCCGTAAGGCTATCGAAGGCGAAGTTATCGGTCTGGATTTTCGTCCGGAAGACATTCATATTATGCGGCTTAATGAAAGCAAGGCAGAATTTGAAGCTCGGATTGAAGAGTATGTTGATTTGGATGAACATGAAGAAGGATTGCTTAATGCCATTGCGAAAGGGGAAAAATGAAAACACGCTTTAATCTTTTTTCTTTGCCCTATTTTCTCTGGCTTTTTCTTTTTGTTTTAGCACCGCTGATTTTACTGATTTATCAGTCTTTTTTTAATGTAGAGGGGCAGTTTACTCTAGCCAATTATCAAACCTTCTTTGGGTCATGGACTTATCTCAGAATGAGCCTGAACTCCATTTTATATGCTGCCCTGATTACCTGCGCAGCCTTGCTTATTTCTTATCCGACAGCCCTGATTTTGAGGAAATTGAAACATAAGCAGCTTTGGCTGATGCTGATTGTGCTGCCGACTTGGATTAATTTGCTGCTCAAAGCTTATGCTTTTATGGGGATTTTTGGCCAGCAGGGAGCGGTCAATGACTTTTTGACCTTTATTGGTATCGGGCCTAAGCAGCTTCTTTTTACAGACTTTTCTTTTTTATTTGTTGCGACCTATATTGAAATTCCTTTTATGATATTGCCGATTTTTAACGCTCTGGACGCTATTGATCAGGATTTGCTGAATGCCAGCAGGGATTTAGGAGCTGATGAGCTGCAGACCTTTCAAAAAGTTATATTGCCGCTGTCCCTCAATGGAGTCAGAAGCGGGATTCAGTCTGTTTTTATTCCCAGCTTAAGTCTATTTATGCTAACCAGACTGATTGGAGGAAATCGTGTTATTACTCTGGGAACGGCTATTGAACAGCATTTTCTGACAACACAAAACTGGGGAATGGGGGCAACTATCGGTCTTGTTTTAATTCTTGCCATGGCTGCTGTCATGTGGCTGACAAGTGAACATAAAACCAAATCCAAGTGAAACAGCTAGATGGTTCCCTTCCCCTTGCTTGACCCGTCCTAGTCGCCTTGGCAGGGGTGCGCCTACGAAATCAAAGATTTCTGGCTTACCGTCAGCCGTAGCCCTCTGAAGGCTTTATCGTCTTATCAGCCGACCGCACCCTTCTAGTCGCCTTGGCAGAGGTGCGCCTACGAAATCAAAGATTTCTGGCTTACCGTCATTTTTGCTTTGCTCTTTTAACGGGCTTTGTATCTTGGTGGAATCGAACACGGGCTAAACGCTGTGAGAAAAAGATAGCCTTCTCTTGAGTCTTTAGTGACTCAGCGGTCAGGCTTCTATTTTCTCTTTGCGTTCTTAACGCCCTTTGTATCTTGTTTTAGAAAGAAAAGTGAAGTGGATGAAGAGAGTTGCGTTTGTTTATTTAGTTTTTGTTTTTCTTCTTCTTTATTTGCCTATTTTTTATTTGATTTTTTATTCTTTTAATCAAGCTGGTCATATGAATGGTTTTACCGGTTTTACTTGGGAGCATTATCGGACATTGCTGGCTGATCAGCGTTTGCTTTTAATTCTGGTACAGACTTTCTTTTTGGCTTTTCTGAGTTCTCTGCTGGCTACAGTTGTTGGAACATTTGGTGCAATGTTTATTTGGGAAAAGCAGCAAAAATATGAGAGTGCGCTTCTGTCTTTCAATAATGTTTTGCTTGTTGCTCCTGATGTGATGATAGGTGCAGCTTTTTTGCTGCTTTTTACTCGTGTTGGTTTTTCGCTTGGCCTGCTTTCGGTTTTATTAAGTCATGTTGCTTTTTCCATTCCTATAGTAGTATTGATGGTGCTCCCTCGTTTAAAGGCTATGGATACTGATATGATTCGGGCGGCTTATGATTTGGGAGCGACTTCTTTGCAGATGCTTAAAGAAGTCATGCTGCCTTATTTGACTCCGAGTATTATAGCTGCTTATTTTATGGCTTTCACCTACTCTTTAGATGATTTTGCCGTCACTTTTTTTGTGACGGGTAACAGTTTCTCAACTCTGTCAGTTGAGATTTATTCACGGGCTCGGCAGGGAATTTCTCTGGAAATTAATGCGCTCTCAGGAGTTGTCTTTCTTTTTAGTATTCTTTTGGTTATCGGCTATTATTTTATCTCGCAGGAAAGAGCAGGTGATAGGGATGCGTAAATTGTATTCTTTTCTCTTTGGTATCTGTGCAATTGTTTTTCTGCTCTGGTCACTCTTAGTCTTAATGCAAAAGCAGTCTGGTTCTGCCGCAGATAGGCTGGTTATTTATAATTGGGGCGATTATATTGATCCGGCTTTACTGACTGCTTTTACTGAAAGAACTGGGATAAAAGTGCAGTATGAAACATTTGATTCAAATGAAGCCATGTATACCAAAATAAAGCAAGGGGGGACAACTTATGATTTGGCAGTTCCCAGTGATTATATTATTGATAAGATGATAGATGAAGAGCTTCTGGTCAAATTGGATAAAGCTAAGCTTAAGGGGCTGGATAATATTGCTCCGGAGTTTTTAGGGAAGAGTTTTGACAAAACTAATGACTACTCCATTCCGTATTTTTGGGGAACTGTGGGCATTGTTTATAATAAAAAGCTTTTGGACAGTTATCCTCAGCATTGGAATGACTTGTGGCGTCAAGAGTATAGAAATCAGATTATGCTTGTGGACGGCGCCCGGGAGGTTCTAGGCTTTAGCTTGAACAGTCTTGGCTACAGTCTGAATACGAAAAGAAGGGCAGAGCTGCAGGAAGCTGAAAAGCATCTGCAGGCTTTGGTGCCGAATATTAAAGCCATTGTTGGCGATGAAATGAAGACTTATATGATCCAGGAAGACAGTGCTATCGGTGTGACTTTTTCGGGAGAAGCTAGCGAAATGCTGGAGGCTAATGCTAATCTTGCCTATATTGTTCCCAGTGAAGGATCCAATTTATGGTTTGATAATTTTGTTATTCCTAAAACTGCTAAGCACTATGATGAAGCCTATGCTTTTATCAATTTTATGCTGGAGCCGGAAAATGCGGCTCAGAATGCCCAGTACATTGGTTATTCGACCCCAAATTCGGCTGCTGAAGCACTTTTGCCGGATGCTGTTAAAAATAATCTGGCTTTTTATCCCGATAAGTCCGTTTTGAATAATCTTGAGGTCTATGATAATCTAGGTTCCGACTGGCTGGGCATTTACAATGATTTCTATCTGCAGGTAAAAATGTACCGAAAATAATAGTGTTCGAAATTAATAGGACTAAGGAAGCAGCAGGCTTCCTGAAATTTGCTTGTCCATTTTTGCAGTATCTTGAAAAAAGTAGGCAGATTTGCTATGATACGTATAATATAAGTCTGAAAGGAACAGGTAAATCTTTGAATGAAAATTGAAAAGGTTTATAATAACAATGTGGTGCAAGTCAAAAGCAGCACAGGCAGAGAAATGATTGTCATGGGAAAGGGCCTCGGTTTTCAGAAAAAAGCAGGACAATCTCTTGATTCTTCTTTGATAGAGAAAAAATTCATTCTGGAAGATAATCAGCAGGCAGATGAGCTGTCCCGTGTATATGTGGACTTGAGCCCTGAGGAAACTGAGAGTGTTCTGGCTATTATTGAGCATGGTCAGGAAATTTTAGGGACAGTCTTTGATACTTCTTTGTATATTGCCTTAGCTGATCATTTGCACTACACACTTCAGCGTCTCTCAGAGAATTTATCTGTCCCTAATCCTTTGTCATGGGAAATTCGCAAGTTTTTTCCCAAGGAATTTCAAGTCGGACGCGATGCCTTGGATATTCTTGCCCAAAAGCTGCAGATAGAGGTTCCGGAAGATGAAGTATCTGCTATCGCCCTGCATTTCATCAATGCTCAAAAAGACTCTAATCTCTTGGCGGAAGGTCAAGAAATTACACGGCTTGTCACCGCTATTTTGGACATTGTCCGTCTGCATTACGGGAAAGTAGCCGATGAAGATGCTGTCAGTTACAATCGCTTTGTGACACATGTTCAGTATTTTGCTCAAAGAGTTGTTAACGGTTTGGTTCAAGGTCAGAACGACGCCTTTCTTTTTCAGCAGGTTAAGCAAAATTATCCTCAAGCATTTTTCTGTTCGGAGAAGATCAAGCATTACGTTGAAACGCGCTACGATTTTCCTATGAGCCGGGATGAGCAGGTCTATCTGACCATTCATCTCCAAAGACTGGATACCATTAATTAGAGAAGAAGCAAAAAAATAAAAAAAGCGCTTGCAAAAATATAAAAATCTGTTATGATAGATTATAAGGATTGTTACTGGTAGGCAGGCAAAACCTAAATAAATATGCAGGATAACATCAAAAGCATAGCTGGACTTTTGCTTTTTGAGGTTGTTTGGTATTTATTTAGGTTTTTCTTATGCCCTTAAGAGCTATCCAATAACTATTTTAGGAGGACCTATAATGGCAAAAGACTATACTGAATTAGCCCAGGATATTGTTGCCCATGTCGGCGGCAAAGACAATATTGCTAAGCTGGTTCACTGTGTGACCCGTCTGCGCTTTTCACTGAAAGATGAAAGCAAAGCAGATGATGATTATCTCAAACAACGAGACGGTATTGTAACTGTGGTCAAAGCAGGTGGACAGTACCAAGTGGTTATCGGCAACCATGTTCCTGATGTTTATGCAGCAGTAACAGAAGTAGCCGGAATTACTGGAGGCGGCGGTATTGATGTTGATGAGGGAGATGTTCCTCAAGGCAATCTTCTTGACCGCTTTATCGCTCTTGTTTCCGGCCTCTTCCAACCGATGCTTGGTGCCCTGTCGGCAGCCGGTATGATTAAAGGCTTAGTAGCCGTTATGGCGGCTGTAGGTGTTCCTGAAACTGATGGCGCCTATGTTATTCTGAATGCAGCCGGGGATGGCTTTTTCCAATTTTTACCGCTTATCTTGGCACTGACTGCAGCTAAGCGTTTTAAAATGGAACAGTTCACTGCTTTAGCTATTGGTTTTGCACTTGTCTATCCCAATATCGCTCTCAGCTTTGCTGGCGAAACGCCGCTGTACACCCTATTTAAAGGGACTTTTATCGAATCACCGATTTACGCGACCTTCTTTGGGCTTCCGATTATCTTTCCGGCATCAAGCTATCTGCAGACTGTACTGCCGATTATTGTAGCTATTTGGATCGGCTCTAAAATCGAAGGCTTCTTCAAAAAAATTATCCCTGATGTTGTCAAAGTCTTTGTCGTTCCTTTCTTTACTATTTTAGTCACAGTACCGCTTTCTTTCCTAGCTATCGGTCCGGTGATGAGCTGGGCGTCTGATCTGGTTGGTGTCATCTTTACAGGAATTTATGGATTCAGTCCCGTTGTCTACGGCCTGGTGCTTGGTGCTATGTGGCAGGTCCTGGTTATGTTTGGTTTGCACTGGGGCTTGGTGCCTTTGGCTATCTTGGAACTGCAAAAAGGACCTGGTGTCATCTTGGTTGCAACAGCTGCTATCTGTTTTGCTCAAGCCGGGTCGCTCCTTAATATTATGTTTAGAACCAAGGAAGATAAGGTTAAACAGCTATCAATTCCTGCTTTCATTTCAGCTCTTTTTGGTGTCACTGAGCCGGCAATTTACGGGATTACCCTGCCAATGCGACTGCCATTCATCATGACATGTATATCCGGTGCACTTACCGGTGCTTATCTGGCCTTTTTTGATGTGCATATGCAGGTTATGGGTGGATTAGGACTGTTTTCCATCCCATCTTTCATTGAGCCTGATAATGCCATGACACTGATTCACTTCTTAATTGCCATTGTCGCTAACTTTGTGCTCGGTTTTATTTTGACACAGTTTGTCAAAATCCCTTATCTGTACGGTGGACCTGCTGCAGAAGCCGGTGCATCTGATGCTAATGAATCAGCCCAAAAAGCGGCTCCTCTTAAAGAAATTAAACAAGAAATCCTCTCCAGCCCGCTGACTGGCCAAGTTGTTGATCTGGCTGATGTTCCGGATGAAGTTTTTGCTTCCGGTGCTATGGGCAAAGGGATTGCCGTTGAGCCGACTATCGGCGAAGTGCTGGCACCAGTTAAAGCTGAAATAACATTAGTCTTTCCTAGTAAGCATGCCCTAGGTATGCGGACTGAAAATGGTGCTGAACTCTTGATTCATGTTGGTATGGACACTGTTTCTCTTGATGGTAAAGGATTTGAATCCTTTGTTGCTGTCGGTGACCAAGTTGAAGCAGGACAAAAACTGCTGTCCTTTGACATTGAAACGATTAAAGCTGCCGGTTTGCCGGTAACTGCACCAGTTATTGTTACAAACAGCGATGCCTTTACTGATATCTTAACAACTCAAGAAAAAGATGTTGTTGCAGGAGATTATCTGCTGACAGCTGTAAAATAAACAGAGATAAAATCACTTGATCGGCCGGTCAAGTGATTTTTAAATCTCTTAGAACAAAGAGGTTGGGACAAATTTTTTCTCACTCTCTGAAATTTATACAAAAGTAAGGAAAAGTGATATTATCCCACGAAAAAACGGTAAGCGTTTGCAAAAACAGTCTTAAAAAGCTATGATAAACTTAACTGGGACAAGAAAAGAGTCAGGTTCTATTATACAGATAAAACGGTTTTAATCCAGCTGAGCTGTCTTTGTAAGCATATTGTGTTTTCTGTAAACAGTCACCGTCTGTTTACACAGAAATAGAGGAAGGAGGGTATAGCAGACAAACAGAAGTAAAAAAAATGAAAGATAAGAAACAGAAGCTTGTCTAAAGGGCAGCACAAGGATCGCTATCAGTTATTGACTGATCGTCTTTTTACAATGCTCTCAGCGGCCTTTGTATCTTGATGAATTGAACACGGCCTAAACGCTGTGTAAAAAAGATAAAATTTCCTTGAGTCTTAACGACTCTTCGTCAATTTTCCTATTTTTACTTTGCGTTCTTAACGGCCTTTGTATCTTATTGGAGGAGAGGATGATGAAGAAAGTATCGGTTATAGTTGCTTTGAGCCTATTTGTTGTTAGTCTTTTTATGGCGGGCAGTCGCGTTTTTGCAAAGGATTTAGATGTGGAAATTAACAAGGTTTCTATTGGAGTTAAGGGCTATGAATTTGGCCCGGCTGTTCCAAGAGTTATTGTTGAATTAGATAGTGAGGTAAGCTCAGTCTCTAAAGATAATGTTAAAGTGACAACTGCGGGTGTCGATAGAAAAATCAAGAGCGTTTATCTGTCCAATAAAAACGGGAAAAAAATTAAAAGCGGAAGCAGTAAATATGTAACGATTCAGATGCCGGTCAGTTTTGATGCGGAAAAAAATGCAGGAGAGGCATCGCCTTTTACCTATAATATGGACATTTTTCAAAATCAATGGTCGAGTGATTATAAGGTGACAATTAAAGGTTTGGAGGTAGGGTCCGACGACCAGACAGCCAGTCTCAGTACAGAAGCTGATGCCATTAACAATCGCATTGCTCCGGAAGCTGCCGTCTTTAAAAACCGGGGAAGCTTCAGCGGAACTTATACTAATCCGATGACTGACAGTCAGGATGAATTGACCTTAAATTATGCAGCCTATGAGCCAAAAGATTTAGCTAAAGGAAAGAAGAATCCGCTGATTATTTGGCTCCATGGCCAAGGTGAAGGAGGAGAAGATCCAGATATTTCGCTTCTAGGCAATGAAGTGGTGGCCTTAGCCAGAGAAGATATCCAAAAACATTTTACCGCCGGTAAACAAACCGGAGCTTATGTTTTAGTAGTTCAGGCTCCGACTTATTGGATGGATGAAGGCGATGGCACTAATGGAGCCGGAGCCGGCGTCTCTCGCTACACAGAAATTCTGATGGATGCGATAAAGGATTATGTGGCAAATAATGCTGATGTGGATACGAACCGGATTTACTTAGCTGGCTGTTCAAACGGTGGTTATATGACACTCAACCTTGCTATCCATAATCCGGATTATTTTGCCGGTTTGGCTCCTTTGGCGACAGCCTATTCCTACTATGAATATGAACGTGAAGCTGATAACAGCTACACAAGAGTACCAAGCGAAGAAAGTCTGTCAGGTACGGAAATGGTGCCTACCGAAGATATTTACTTTGATGATGAAAAAGTATCTGCACTAAAAGATATCCCTATCTGGTTTGTCCACTCAGCTAATGATACAACAGTAGATCCTACTGCCTACTCTCTGCCAATCTATAAAGCTTTGGTTGACAGCGGTGCTGAAAATAAATGGTTCTCTTACTATGAAACCGTTGAAGGGTCAGATATGAAAGATACGGAGTATCTCGGTCACTGGTCTTGGGTTTATTTCTTTAATGACCAAGTAGCCGGCGTTCAAGATGCAGAAGCGGTTAAGAAAGCTGATGAGCTGACAGGCTTTAAAGCTAATAATAAGAATAAAGGCGGTTCTGCTACAGCAGAAAGCGGCGGAAAAGAATACGACAATATCTTTGACTGGCTGAATGCACAAAGCAAGTAATTTTTTAGGAGATGCTATGAAAAAACTCTATTTAGTCCTGCTGGCTGTTTTGCTTGGTTTTTCTTCCCTGACCGCTTGTAACAATAGTGACAGCAAAAAGTCTGGTGCAGATTTTAACCAATCGTTAACACAAACTGTTGCTGCCGGTAAGGTTAAAGGTTCTAGGGATAAAGAAAATAAGGCCATGCAGTGGTTAGGTATCCCCTATGCTCAGGCACCGGTTGGTCAGCTGCGCTGGAAAGAGCCGCAAAAAGCAGAGAGCTGGGAGGGAACATTCAAAGCTGATGAATACGGCAATACGGCTGTTCAACTGTCAGACGGTGAAGTTGTCGGTTCAGAAGACGCGCTGAACTTAGATGTTGTCCGACCGGACAGCAAGGAAGCAGACCTGCCTGTTGTGGTCTACATTCACGGCGGCAACAATCAGACAGGAAGTTCTCAGGAAATCAAGGGCAACAGTTTTGTTAATGATTTAAACGCTGTCTATGTCTCTGTCAACTACCGACTGGGAGCGCTGGGTTTTAATCCTCTGCAAGCCTTGAAAAATGGCAATGATAATGAAAATTCGGGCAATTACAGCCTCTTGGATATCGCTGCTGCTCTAGATTGGGTGGAAGAGAATATTGCTGCCTTTGGCGGTGATAAAAACAATGTCACTCTAGTCGGTTTTTCTGCCGGCGGCCGCGATGTCATGGCCAGTTTGATTTCCCCTATATTTGCTGGAAAATATCAGAAAGCCATTTCTTTCAGCGGCGGTATGACACTGGCTGATGAGGCAGAAAGTCAGGACATATTTGCCGAAGCGCTTGCTCCCCTTGTTGTTGAGGATCAGGTGAAAGAAACCGAAGCTGAAGCTAAATCTTGGCTGCTGACTGCTGACAGCCAAGTAACTGACTATCTTTACGGTTTGTCTGCTGAGCGGCTGGCCGGGCTGATGGGCAATGCCGCGATTCGTATGCGCGTTTTCCCGCATCTCTATAAGGACGGTGAGGTGCTTCCGACGGAAGGATTTGAAACAGACCAATACAATGATGTTCCCTTATTGCTGATTTCAGGCACCAGTGAGTTCTCACTTTTTGCGGCCTATGATGAGCGCTTTGCAGCTGACTTTAGCGATAAATCCCTTTTTGATGATAAGCAAAAGACAGCTGAGTTTAATTATGTTAAAAAGTACGGCGGCCAGCTTTACCGCTTATCTAATACAGTAGAGAGTGCTCGCATACTGGGAGACAGCTATGATTCACCTATTTACATCGGTGAGATTTCATATGGTGATGACCAAGAGATAACACCTGATTTGGCTAAAACGTTTGGTGCCTTTCATGGTATCTTTGAGCCGCTTTTGCAGACTCCGTCCAATTATGAGAGCATCATTGGCAAAGCTTTTGATGGACAAGGAGCCAAAGACTTATCCGCGGATTTCAAAGCATATCTAAAAAACTTTTTGCACTCTGATAATCCAAATGGCAATGACCTGACTAAATGGCCGCAGTGGAGTCAGAAAAATGAGTCGGTTTTATCTCTGTCGGCAGATAAAAAAGGAGCCCTCATCGAAGCGGCTGCAGATACAGAAGATGCTCAGACTATTCTGGATAAAATGGCCAAAGACAGCAGTCTTTCGGACGATGTGAAAGAAGAGCTCAACAGTACTGTCCTTAATGGACGCTGGTTCAGCAGCCTGCTTGACGAGCAGTCAGGAGCCGGCAACTAGCTTAGAATAGCTTTGGTAAAAGAAAGAAAAGACTGGAAAAGAATCATTCTTTTTCAGTCTTTTTGCTGATTTCTTGCTGACCTGATTGGGGTCAGGCTGCCTTTGGCTTTACTGAATTGCTTACGGTATTGGCTGGGAGTGACATGGAAATAATTCTTGAACTGGCGGTTAAAATTGGACAGATTGTTAAAGCCAACGCTGCTGGCTATCTCTAGAATCGGATCAGCTGAGTTAAGCAGCAGATCGCTGGCTTTATTCAGTCTGACCTGAATGATAAATTCCGTACAGGAGGTGCCGGTCTGCTGTTTAAAGACTGTCATAAAATGTGTTTTGCTGTAGCCCATAAAGTCAGCTAGATAGCTGATTGAAAGATTATGCTGATAATTATGGTTAATGAAGTCAATCAGCTCTCGGATACGTTCATTTTTACGGTAAGTATCATCTGTGTTTTTTTTCAGGACATAGTGGTGGTAATAGAGCAGATAAATCAACTCATTGAGCTTGGCCTTGAGAAGAATTTCAAAATGCCGCCCCTCATTGCGGGAAAGGCTGAAAATTTGAAAAAGAGCCTCTTTAATTTCTTCATAACCGGTCATATCGGGCTGAATTCTGGGAACAAATTTGCAGCTGCTGGTCTGCAGAGGCTGCAGATAACGCAGGCTGACCTGGTCGACAACAGAATTGCCAATCATATCTAAATGGAACTGAAACGTTTCGGTGTGATGTGTTTTACTCTCAATCGGATGAATGGAATGCATACCATTGGGTCTGATGAGGATAATATCACCGGGCTGGCTGTTGAAAAAATCATAATCGATATGATATCTGGCTGAGCCTTCATAAACATAATTAATTTCGATTTCCGGGTGCCAATGAAAAAGGACATCAGGACGGCCGTCTTCGACATAGGTATCAAAAAAATTGTAGGGCAGCAAATGTGGTCTGTCCTCCATTTCTTGTTTAAAAGTATCATTTTTCACAATCATTTTGGACAATCCTTTCTATGTTGGCATATTATAGTATAATTATAGCAAAAAAAACGCCATTCGTCCCTGATTCATAGGCACAATCTTCAGCCCTCACAAAGAATTTTTTCTTCGAAGCGGTCATGAAGCTGCTTCTTTTCGTAGCATAGTATTATTTTCTAAAATGATAATGTAAGCATTTTCCTTAAAAACATTTTATACTTAAATGTATAAAACGAAAAAGGAGTATAAAATGACTCAAAGTGTATTTCCAGAAAATTTCCTTTGGGGCGGAGCCACTGCTGCAAACCAGTTTGAAGGAGCTTATAACGTTGACGGCAAAGGGCTGTCTGTCCAGGACGTTACTCCGCAGGGCGGAATGCCGGCAAATATCGGTGATTTGGATCCTCTGATTACTGATGAGCCGACTCCTGATAATTTAAAACTTGAAGGAATCGATTTTTATCATCGTTATAAAGAGGACATTGCTCTTTTTGCCGAAATGGGCTTCAAAGTTTTTAGGCTGTCCATTGCTTGGAGTCGGATTTTCCCTAAAGGTGATGAAAAAGAGCCTAATGAAGCGGGGCTGCAGTTCTATGATAAAGTCTTTGACGAATTAGCTAAATATAATATTGAGCCTCTTGTGACTCTATCCCATTATGAAACACCTCTTCATCTCGCCCGTACATATAACGGCTGGGCCAGCCGCCAGTTAATCGGCTTTTACGAACGCTATGTTCGTACAGTATTTAATCGCTATAAGGATAAAGTGAAATACTGGTTGACATTTAATGAGGTTAACTCCGTTCTCCATGGGCCTTTTATGTCGGGAGGCATTGCAACGCCTTTTGCAGAACTGTCTAAGCAGGATTTGTATCAGGCAGTGCATCATGAGTTGGTGGCTTCTGCTTTGGCGACTAAGATCGGCCATGAGATTAACCCTGATTTTAAAATCGGCTGTATGGTTCTGGCCATGCCTGCTTATGGGTATACAGCAAATCCTCTGGATCAGTTGGCTGCGCGTGAGTTTGAAAATCAAAACTATCTTTTCTCTGATATCCACGCCCGCGGCAAATATCCTAACTACATCAAACGCTATTTTGAGGAAAACAACATCTCCATTGTATTTGCTCCTGGAGATGAAGCTATCCTGAAGAATACAGTCGATTTTATTTCCTTCTCTTATTATATGAGTGTCGCTCAGGCCCACAATCCGGAAGATTATGAAACCGGCCGCGGCAACATTATGGGAGGTATTAAAAACCCCTATTTGGAGTCCTCTGAATGGGGCTGGCAGATTGACCCTGTCGGGCTGCGCTTGGTTCTTAATGATTTCTATGATCGCTATCAGTTGCCGCTCTTTATCGTTGAAAACGGTCTTGGAGCCAAAGATGTCCTAGTTGATGGTCCGGACGGTCCGACCGTCGAAGATGACTACCGCATTGATTATTTGAAAAAGCACTTACAGCAAGTAGGTGAAGCGCTTAAAGATGGCGTTGAACTTTGGGGCTATACGACTTGGGGACCTATTGATTTAGTTTCAGCTTCAACAGCCCAGCTCAGCAAGCGCTATGGCTTTATCTATGTTGACCGCAATGATGACGGCACAGGGAGCTTAGCACGCTATAAGAAAAAATCTTTTGATTGGTATAAAGAAGTCATCGCAACAAACGGGGAATCCTTATATTATTAATTTTGTTACTAAACTCTGCAGAAAATATATAATCTCCTTAGTTTCTGCAGAGTTTTTTATTATGTTATTATTGAGCAGCAGATATATCGAAAGACATTTCCCTTGCTAATAAATCATTAGTATTTTCTAATATTAACCATTCTATTTAGATAAAAATTTAATTTCTCTAATAAACTTGTCAAATACTTTTTAACTAGGTATAATGAAATAGTCTATAAAGGACAGCATCAACTCGGAAATGAAGGCAAGGGGATATCTGGATATCTTATCGTCTGAGATTTATTGATTGCATGCTTGCCAGCCGTAGCCGTCTGAAGGACGATTTAAAAAATAGTCTTTAATGTTTGTTATAGTGTTTTGTGCAAGACACTAGTCGTCTAGTGGCACTTTATCGCTTTTTCAAAGCTTTAAATGGCCTACTGGGCTTTGCGGGGGTGGGACAACGAACTTTGTGGTCTGGGGTTCTGTCCCACTCCCTAGTCGTTCTGGCAGGGGTGCGTCTGCGAAATCAAAGATTTCGGACTTACCGCCATTTTTGCTTTGCTCTTTTTACGGGCTTAGTATTTTATATAGTTGGAGAAGAGATGAAAAAGATAAGTTATGGATTGCTGCTGTTGTTTGTTTCTCTGGGATTGGTGGCCTGTATCCCCCTTCCAAGATCTAAACAGCATGTTAGTCAAAGAAGCACTTCAAGTATGACAGCAACAGAAGAAATAAGCACAACGACTGAGCAAACGACAACTGAGGCAGTTGAGACGACTGATAAATACAAATACACTCAAGAGTCAAACGGCATTGAGCAGGATGTTTTAGTCAGCTTAACATATAAGGGGTCAGAGTATCAAACGATTAAAATAGATATGACTCACACCTTTCCCGAAGAACAGCAGGCCCAAATGCGTGCTTTAGATCCTGCGACCGTTCAGGAAGTTTTAGAGGAGTCTTTAAGCGACGATTCCGGAATGTCAGATTTAATGACCATCGAAGGTGTCTCGGTTACAGGTTCACTTACAGCTGATTATAAATGGCTTGTGAGTATTGTTATTGATATGCAAAAGGCTGATTTTGAACGTTTGGCACAAGTAGAAGGGTTTGCAATGGATTTCTCTGATATTAAAGACATGTCCCCGCGGTTATTTGGCCTAAGTTTGATAATTTACGGTTTTGAAGAAGTTAAAGAATAGGCAGATGGTGTAAAAAACCGCTAGTCGTATTTTTCTGTTAAGGACTTTACAGCATCAGAGCGCTAAGTTTACTACTTTAATAGACAGGAAGTGAATAAGACTTTCTGTTTTTTAATTATAATAGTAAGCAGCATAGATGAGAGCAGTTTTACTTATTGCTGCAAAGTGTTTCATCTAAGAAATCTCCCGTTTTTTGTGCTATAATAATCCAAAAAGCTGAATACAGCGGCCTAAAGTTACTGGGAAAACTAGTCAGGCCGAGTGCTGATTTCATCAGTATCCGGCCGTAGACGTCTGAAGGCTTTGTATTTTTTAAAGAGGAGGATGGAAAGATGAAAGTATTTGTTGTCGGAGCAAATGGACGGGTTGCTGAACGTTTGCTGAAAGATTTGACTGAAAAAGGCCATGAGGTTTTTGCCGGAGCTCGTTCACCTGAAAAAGTACTTCAAGGTGAAAACATCCACCCTGTTTCATTTGATTTACACGATGAAGTAGAGGCTTTAAGTCAAAAATTAAAGGGAATGGATGCTGTCTATTTTACAGCCGGATCCAGAGGAAAGGACTTGTTGCAGACAGATGCTTTCGGAGCTGTTAAGGTTATGCAGGCTTCGGAAAAAGCAGGTATTAAGCGCTTTATCATGCTAAGTTCTATTTTGTCTACAGAACCTGAAAAATGGCAGGCAGCAGGTATTGACCGTTTGAAAAACTATATTATTGCTAAATTTTTTGCTGATGAGTGGCTGATTCATAACACCCAACTGGATTATACGATTTTACAGCCGGGCAATCTTGTTGAAACTGAGGACGGCAGCGGTTTAGTTGATTTCACAGCAGCTGCTATGGGACAGAATTCTATCCCTAATGTTGCCAAAGTTCTAGCAGAGCTGTTAGACCAGCCTAATACCTTTAAAAAAGTTATTCCTATGGCAGATGGCCAAACGCCGATTGCACAGGCTATAGCCGAACTGTGACACCATGAAAGGGGTAATGAAAAAATGGATGAACTGAAGAAAGTTTTACTTGCCGGTATCGGTTTGACATCGATGACACTTGAAAAGGCAGATGGCTTTGTTAAAGACTTAGTAGCTAAAGGGCGTTTGACAGTTGAAGAAGGCAGGGAATTGCAGAGTGAACTGAAACGCAAAAGCCAAGCAGAAGCAAAGGAAGTTCTTGAGAAATTTGATCAGCAAAAGCAGCAGGTCCAGTATGCCAGCAAGGAAGATGTTGCACGTCTTGAAGGGAAACTAGATGCACTGCTGAAACGGTTTGAAAAAGAAGACTGAACTCTAGCAGTTTGTTTCTTATGAATTGAACACGGGCTAAACGCTGCGGGAAAAAGATAGCCTGACCTCGAATCTTTCTGGATTCATCGGTCAGTCTCCTATTTTCCTTTTGCGTTCTTAACGCCCTTTGTATCTTGATGGAATTGAACACGCCCTAAACGCTGCGGGAAAAAGATATGGCTAAGTTTAGAATTGATTTCAAGTTAGCTAGCTGTAGACGTCTGAAGGCTTTGTCGTCCTGCGGCCGACCGCACCCTTCTAGTCGTCTTGGCAGAGGTGCGCCTACGAAATCAAAGATTTCTGGCTTACCGTCATTTTTGCTGTGAGCTTTAAACGGGCTTTGTATCTTGTGAATTGAACACGGCCTAAGAGCTGTGCAAAAAAGATAGCCTGTCCTAGAGCTTAGCAGCTCTTCGTCCAGTCTCCTATTTTTGCTTTGCTCTTTAAACGGCCTTTGTATCTTATTGATTGAACACGGCCTAAGAGCTGTGCAAAAAAGATAGCCTGTCCTAGAGCTTAGCAGCTCTTCGTCCAGTCTCCTATTTTTGTTTTGCTCTTTAAACGGCCTTTGTATCTTATATAAAGGGAAATGGGATGGCGAATAAGCGTTTGCGGGAAATTGTCAGGGCGTTTTCTGCTGTCGGTCTGACAGGTTTAAAAGAAAGGCGCAAAAGTTTTGATGAACAGACAGTACCGCAAAAATTACGGCTGGCTTTTGAAGAATTAGGACCAAGTTTTGTTAAAATCGGGCAAATTTTGTCGACACGCAGCGATTTACTGCCTGAGCCCTACATTAAAGAACTCAGCAAGCTGCAAGATTCTGTTTTGCCGCTGCCTGCAAATCTGGCACTGCAGGCTATTGAGGCAGAATTAGGGCAGCCTGTCGGCCATGTCTTTCGCACAGTCGCACAGGAGCCGCTGGCCAGTGCTTCAGTCGCTCAGACACATCGGGCTGTTTTTCTGTCAGGGCAGGAGGCTGTTATTAAGATTCAGCGCCCCCATCTGGCAGAGATTATTAGTGAAGATATTGCTATTTTGCTGCGTCTGTCCAAAAGAATCCCCAAGCACTTTCTGCCTTCAATTGATTTAAGGGAGGTTTTGCTGCAGCTGAAAGAAAGCTTGGCTGATGAAATTGATTTTCGCCAAGAAGCACAGGCCATGCTGGATTTTGCTGAGAAAAATCAGGCTGTTAAATGTCTGGCTGTTCCGCAGGTTTTTACTGATTTCACGACTCGGCATATGATTGTCGAGGAGTATATTCCTGGGATTCCGATTAATCGCTATGATGAATTGATTAAGGAGGGCTATGACTTAGAAGATATCGGCAGAAAGCTGATGCTGAGCTTTATTAAACAGGTTTTTAAAGACGGCTATTTTCACGGTGATCCGCATCCAGGGAATCTTCTTATCCATAATAATAAAATTTATTTTATTGACTTTGGTATCATGGGGCATCTTCAGGATGATATGC
This sequence comes from Streptococcus huangxiaojuni, assembly GCF_040930515.1. Classification (NCBI taxonomy): domain Bacteria; kingdom Bacillati; phylum Bacillota; class Bacilli; order Lactobacillales; family Streptococcaceae; genus Streptococcus; species Streptococcus huangxiaojuni. Next base: position 35,706 of record NZ_JBFQEG010000012.1, on the reverse strand, counting down.
GGGCATCCCTTAATGATGTTCTTTACAGTTTTACAACACAGGATGTTGATGGCATGGCTAAGGCTGTTTTAACTGTCACACAAGCTGACAGCAGCTTGATCGATAAAGCAGGTTTTGCACAGGACATCGAGCAAATGTTGGCCAAATACGCTAATTTGGATTTGGGAAATCTATTTATTGCAGATTTGCTGTCGGACTTGCTCAATGTTTCACAGCGCAATCACCTTAAAGCTCCGCCGCAGATTACGGTTTTGGGCAAGGCTGTCCTCCAGATTGAAGGGATTTTTCGAGAATTAGCTCCTGATGTGAATCTGATGACTTTGGCCAAACATTATTTTATTGAGAATATGGGAGATGAGGTACTGACTCAGTTTCTTAACCGGGAAAGTCTGCTTATTGAGCTGTTTTATCTTTTGAAAAAAGGGAAATCTGTCCCCAGAAAAATCAATGAACTTTCTGAAAAGCTTCTTAACGGTCAGCTGCTTATAAATCATGATATCCATGATTATAACAAGAGGATAAGAACTCTGCAGGGGCTTGCTAATCGCTTTATTGTAGCCTTTATCTTTGGGATGCTGCTATTGTCCGCCAGTGTCTTGTCTTTTAATCCCCTATTTCCTTTTTTGACAAAACTACTTTTCATTTTAGCTGGTCTCACTTTCATTTATCTCATTTTTTTAATGGTAAACAGCCGGTACAGGTAGATCATAAAAGGAATATTTAAGAAGTAAAAAATAACCAAAGCGCACAGAACTCCTCCCTGCTGTTCTGTGCGCTTTTTTAAAACCCCTGAAACAAACGAATATTACCAAGTGGTTAACAGTATAGATGAGACAACTCAGGCCTTAGCTGTAGCCCCGGTTTATTCAGATGGCCAAGTAGACTACAGCCAAACGGCTATCGTTGTGGCAGGGGCCTAAAAATGCTGACAAATGGCACTTGTTTTTTCAGTAACACTATGCTATACTAATGGAAATTAAAACGAATTACTGAAGTTGTCTACAGGGAACAAGGAGCAGGCTATGGCTAAAAAGAAAAGGTTAAGCAGACCGGCAAAGATTTTCTGGGGACTGCTGGCTGCGGTTCTCATCGCTATCACAGGAATTTGGGGGTATAATCGCTATATGGAAAAGAAAAAGGTTGACCAGCTTTATCAGCACGGCTTTCAGTTGCTGGAGGAACAGATTGCCACTTACATCAAAGAGAATTATTCCGGTGTCAGTAAAATCGAGTTCTCACCGATTTATATAGACGGTGATGGAAAATTTACGATGAGAACGGCCTATGTTATTCCTATTATTTATGACAATTATGGAAATAAAGCAAAACTTGGTGGACGTGTTGAAAATACTAATAGGGTATATGCTAAACATGGTTTACTTAATGGGATTTCGTCACTTGACTTTGATATTAATGGTAATTGGATTATCTATCTAGATAATTCAGCTAATGGGAATCAGATTGATGTGTCTAAGTATGACCATTTACCTGCTAAAGCAAAACTTTCCACGAATGATTTCATAGATGATAATATAACTAGCTTAGTACAAGCTAACCATTTGAAAGGAGTATTTGCAAGTAAAGACGGTAGTTCTAATACACTTATCAGATATAATACAGAAATAAGATGGGGGAAATAATCAATGGCATTGACAGATCAAAATCTTCAGGAGTTACAAAATGGACTAAAAGATAATTTAGAAAAAGAGAGATTATCCCCAGTGGTGATACTTTTATAACTAAGGATAAAAAAACTTATCAAGTCGTTAACAGTGTCAACGATACTACTCAAGCCTTAGCTGTAGCTCCGGTTTATTCAGATGGTCAAGTAGATTACAGCCAAACGGCTATCGTTGTGGCAGGGACCCAGCCCGGTTTTAATGAATCGACCAAAAATGCTGGCAAAGGTCACTTGCTTTTTTGAAACTGCTATGCTATACTGATAAAAATTAAAACGAATGAATAGTGTTGTCTCAAAAAATAAGGAGTAAACTATGGCTAAAAAGAAAAGGTTAAGCAGACCGGCAAAAGTGTTTTGGGGACTGCTGGCTGTGGTTCTCATCGCTATCACAGGAATTTGGGGGTATAATCGTTATATGCAAAAGAAAAAGGTTGAACAGCTTTACCAGCACGGCTTTCAGTTGCTGGAGGAACAGATTGCCACTTATATTAAAGAGAACTATTCCGGTGTCAGTAAAATCGAGTTCTCACCAATTTATATAGACGGTGATGGAAAATTTACGATGTTTAGAATGCATGTTGTTCCTAAGATTTATGATAGCGAGGGAAACCATGCCTTATTGGGAAGTACAATAGGGAATACAAGTTATACAAGTTATGGGCTAAATAGTGGAGTCATTCTTGATTTTGATATTAGTGGTAATGAAATAATCTACCTAGAAGATTTTGATAACGATAAAGAAATAGAAGTTTCTAATGATACCCACTTGCCTGATAAAGCAAAACTTCTTTCAAGTAGCAGTATTGATGAGAATATCCAAGCATTAATCAATGATGGACAGTTAAAAGGAATAGAAAAAGGAGAAATTGGTAGTTCCCAAGCAGAAGTAAAATACAATATAGAAATTAAAAAAGGAGATTATACAACATGGCATTAAGTGATAAAAATCTTCAAGATATTCAAGGTATTGTTAAAGACCAAGCAAATAAGGCAGAGGGCAGTTTTGTTAAAGCAAAAGGAAAAAAATATCAGGTCGTTAACAGTGTCAACGATACTACTCAAGCTTTAGCTGTAGCTCCGGTTTATTCAGATGGCCAAGTAGACTACAGCCAAACGGCTATCGTTGTGGCAGGGACCCAGCCCGGTCTTAATGAATCGACCAAAAATGCTGTCGAGGCCAGCGGGGTTTTCGGCCTGACCGACGGGCAGCTGACTGCCCAGACCGAAGCCATTGACCAGTTTTATCAGGAGACGGTGAAAAAGCTGGAAGTGCATAAGGGCACAGTCTCCAACATGTCCGGTTTCAGCCAGTCCGGCCCTGGTGTGGCTAAAGTCGGCGCCAAATACCAAGTGCCAAAGATTACCAACTTCACAGACTGGGCGGCAGCCCAAGCGGTAAAGAGCGGTGCCTTTTCTAACAGTGAGCTGGCTTATCTGAAAGACCATGCGACAGTTTATTCGGATTCCGGAAAAGATTTGACCTACCTTGATGGCGGCAAAGGTGAGATTCCTTATGGGAAGGTAGTGGTTGTTGAGGGGACACAGGGCCTCAACGATCCCATCGGCGACCACAATCCAAAGTTCTTTCACATAAAAGGAGATGAGCTGGACATTGACTACTATGTGAAGAAGGGCCAGTTTGCTTCCGGCATGACCAAGGAGCAGGTGATAAAGGTGGCCAGAAAGAAGGCTAGAGAAGCCGCGAAAAACTGGGATATTAAAGACCCCAGCACTTGGTTTAACAGCACTGATTACCGGTTTTATCTGCTGAGATATGTTATGACCTACGGCGACTTTGCGGCTGGACCAAGCCAGACTGAGTTGCTGAGCTCTTACAAGAAGACGGTTAAGGAGCTGAGAAGTCAGCTGAAAACAGCGACAGGGTCTAAGAGAGTCAGCTTGCGGGTGGAGCTGTTGCGAGCAGTTGCTGAGAAAGCCAGGCTGCAGGCCGAGCTTAAAGTTCAAGAGATTAAAGATGAGATTGCTCAGGCAAAAGAAGCTCTGCAAGCTGACATCACGGCGACGCATCAGGCTATGTACCAAATAGCAGAAGAACTGACGGACAGTGAGGTGGCCGAACTGCTGAGTCCTTACACCATGGAGAATTTATGGGACAGTCAGGCAGAGGCCCAAAATCTGGCCGAAGCTGATGCCTACCAGAACAGGATGATGGCTTTTGCGGATAAGCTGGATGCAGCAGCTGATAACTTAACAGCGGCGGATCAGGAAGGGGCAGCTTTGTTTTCGACTAACAACAAGTAGGCAGATGGTGCATAAAGGGCATTGTAACTGAAGCATAGAAAGTGGGAATCTTATGGGAGTAACGGCTGATTTAGACACGCTTGTCCAAGCGGCCAAGGAGACTAAGAAAGCGCAGGAGCGTTTGGCCATTCAGGGGGCTTTGTTGGCAAAGCAAGGCGATTGGGAGAGCCAATCGTTTGATTTACAGAGCCGCTTAGAGACGAAAGCTTCTGAACTGCAGACTTTAGCACAGGGGACGATAGCTACTGAGCTGGCGGATTGTTTTACGGGTCAGGCAGCCGACAGTGCAGCGGCCTATCTGGCCGAATGGCCTCAGGCAGACTTTAGCAGCTTGATACGGGCTTAAAAGGGGAGGAAGAGATGATAGATAAAGAAGAGCAATTGACACAGGAGCATTCGGAGCGGGTCAAAGCCATAGACGAAGCTGTTTGGCGCTGCGAGGATATGCAGCAGGAGGCCTCTAAGCGGACAGAGACTTTGACTAACTGGCTGCTTGAGCAATGCCGTGATCTGCCTGAGGCTATGCCCAGCCAGACGATAGGGGCCTTAGAAGATGAGCGTGACCAGTTGCTGCGTAAGATTCGTCAGAAAGAAGATGAGTTAGAGGAGGCTAGAACAAAAGAGACCACTGCCTACAATCAGGCTGTAGAGGAGCTGCAGGAGCAGCAGAAAAAGGAGCGCCGGCAGGCTGAAGCGTTAAGTATGCTCAAGCGGCGCCTGGATCTGAGTATCGCTCATGTAGCCTTTCTTGGGTTACAGTCTGATAAGAGCAAGGGGCGTTTTCGCTGTGAGAGCTGCCGCTATGAGTGGGAAGCTGAGCTGTCATCTGTGACGGGCCGGAAGAGCTGCCAGAAGTGCGGGATTTCCTTTGAGAAATAAGAGGAGAAGAAGCGGCTGAAGCTGCTTTTTTTGCTTCTTTTCTGTGAGGAAATTTTTTAACAGCTGTTTTTACCGCAAAACAGCAGAAATATGCTATAATGAGTTGATTATTCTATTAGACATAAGGAACATGAAAATGAACAATTATGCAATTATTTTAGCAGCGGGAAAAGGAACCCGCATGAAGTCCGACCTTCCTAAAGTTCTGCACAAAGTAGCAGGACTGACGATGCTGGAGCACGTTTTTGCCAGTGTCGGAGCAATTAACCCTGCCAAAACAGTCACTGTTATTGGTCACAAGGCAGAATTGGTTGAGGAAGTTGCTGCTGAAAAATCAGCCTTTGCTCTGCAAAAGGAACAATTAGGGACTGGTCATGCTGTCATGATGGCAGCGGAAGCTCTGGAAGGTCTTAAGGGACAAACCTTGATTATTGCCGGCGATACACCATTAATTACAGGTGAAAGTCTGAAAAATCTGCTGGATTACCATCGACGGCATAAAAATGTCGCCACTATTCTAACGGCTATGGCTGATGATCCTTTTGGTTATGGCCGTATTATCCGCAATAACCGCAGCGAAGTGACAAAAATTGTTGAACAAAAAGATGCTTCAGACTTTGAACAGCAGGTCAGGGAAATTAACACAGGGACCTATGTTTTTGATAATCAGCGCTTATTTGCGGCTTTAAAGGAACTTAACACTGATAATGCGCAGGGAGAATACTATCTGACAGATCTTATTTCTATTTTCCGCGACAATGAAGAAAAAGTAGGTGCCTATACTTTGGCAGATTTTGCTGAGAGCCTCGGTGTCAATGACCGTTTTGCTTTAGCAACGGCCGAAAAAGTTATGCGCCAGCGTATTAATAAAAGGCATATGCTCAATGGGGTAACTTTTTCTGACCCAGATACTGCTTATATTGACAGCGAAGTTGAGATTGCAGGAGATGTCCTCATTGAAGGCAATGTTTCTCTCAAAGGTAAGACTAAGGTTGGTCAAGGTTCTCTGATAACCAACGGCAGCTATATTGTTAACAGTACTATCGGACAGCAGACCGTCATCACACAATCAATGATAGAAGAATCAAGTCTTGCTGATCAGGTAACTGTAGGGCCTTATGCCCATATACGACCAGGTTCACACATCGCTCAGGGGGCACATATTGGTAATTTTGTCGAAGTTAAGGCAGCACAAATCGGTGAAGAAACCAAAGCTGGACACCTGACTTATATCGGCAATGCCTCTGTTGGAAAGAATGTTAATTTTGGGGCCGGTACGATTATAGCTAATTATGATGGCAAGGATAAATACCAAACAACTATTGGTAATAATGTTTTTATCGGCAGCAACTCTACTTTGATTGCTCCGGTCAGTTTGGGTGACAATGCCTTGACTGCAGCCGGATCCGCAATTAATGAAGACGTGCCGGCTGACAGTATTGCAATCGCCAGAAACCGTCAAGTCAATAAGGACGGCTATGCGACAGCGAAGCCCCATCATCCCAACAATCAAAAAAGGCAGCAGTGATTTTTTAAAGAGTAAAAGCATTTATACCTCAGGTTAAAGAAGAGCTGCTGCCCTTGTGGCAAGTAATAGATTTAGGGTTTTATGGCGGCAGGAATGCAGCGCATTAAGACCCTGTTTTTGTTTTTGGCTGCCGCAATCGTCTTTATTGCGACGTGTTTTGTTTGGCAGCTATCGGTAGAGGAAAGATTTTGAAATAGCTGCAAAGGAGCTCTTTGCCTGAACTTCGTAAAAAAGCCCTTTTAACGGGCTTTGTATCTTGTTGAATTGAACACGCCCTAAAATCCTAGTGAAAAAGATGGCTGTCAGCGTGATGCCATCAGCATCACTTGCCATCCCCTATTTTCATACGGATTTTTAAACGGGCTTTGTATCTTGTTAAATTGAACACGGGCTAAACGCTGCGGGAAAAAGATAGCCTGACCTCGAATCTTTCTGGATTCATCGGTCAGTCTCCTATTTTCCTTTTAAAAGCCGCCCGCACCCTTCTAGCCGTCTTGGCAGAGGTGCGTCTGCGAAATCAAAGATTTCGGACTTACCGTCATTTTCCTTTTACGTTCTTAACGCCCGTTGTATCTTGTTAATTGAATATGGGCTAAGCTCTTTGTATCTTCTTGGAGGGGTTGTTATTATGAGTGATACAGCGCTACGGAAACGGTTGCTGGCTATAGATGGCAAAGGTTATGGCGCGTATAAAAGTTTGGCTGGCAGTTATGACTGTCCAGTTTACCGTCTCTTCATTGATCATGTTCAGGCGGATCCTTATGCGCCGCCATCAAAACTGCGTCTTTTGCTTAGGCGGTCAGCTGCTGGTCTGCCGGATAACTTACTGTCTTCCCACAACAAGCGCCGGGCAGTCAGTGATTTTTTAAATCGTTCATTTGCACAGGCGGTTAGGGCGCACAGCAAGGATATTAAGGCAGTCGGCGGTAAGGGGGATATTGCAGTTGACGCTTGTGGGCAGGAAATATTGGATAAAACTGCTGTCTTGATTCACCCCCATAGTCTGGAAGTTCGGTTCACGGTTAATTTACCGGCTGCAGGGCGGAGAATTATGGGGGTTGCTGCTGATAAATTGCTGAATGCTGTTCTTCCGCAGATTGTTAAACAGTCTCTCTTTTATCAAAATATTGATCAAAAAGGCCTGCAGGGACAGGTTCGCTTATTTTTAGATCAGCTTTATATTCGTGAGGAACTGCGAAAAAGGGATTTAGTCGCTTTTATCGGCAATGGTTCACTTCTGGCCAGAGCCAGTGGTGTCTCTGATTTGCCGCTGAAATCAGCGGTTCCCTTTAAAAGTCCTGAAAGCAGGGAAGTCACTCTTCGTCTGCCCAGCGGTAAAGTTATCAGCGGCATGGGTATTGGTCCCGGAGTCAGCCTGATTGTTGGAGGCGGCTACCACGGGAAATCCACTCTTTTAAATGCTCTGGAGAGAGGAATTTACTCCCATATTGCAGGTGATGGCAGGGAATACGTGATTACCAGAAGCGATGCTGTTAAGATTAGATCAGAAGACGGACGCAGTATTGTCAAGGTCAATATCAGTCCATTTATTAATAATCTTCCTGCTAAGCAAGATACCACTGCGTTTTCTACAGAAAATGCCAGCGGTTCAACTTCGCAGGCAGCTAATGTCATCGAAGCTTTAGAAAGCGGAAGCTCCCTTTTGCTCATCGATGAAGATACATCGGCTACTAATTTTATGATTCGTGACCGGCGTATGCAGGAACTGGTCGCAAAAGAGAAAGAGCCGATCACACCTTTTGTAGAGCAGGCTGAAGCTCTTCACAGAGAGCTTGGGATTTCTGTTATTCTTGTAGTTGGCGGTTCCGGAGCCTACTTCGATGTGGCTGACAGGGTTCTTTTGATGGATAATTATCTTACCTACGATGTAACTAGTCAGGCAAAAGCGATAGCTCAAAAAGACCGCTATCATAGAGTAATGCCTGCTAAACAGTCCTTAGCGGCAAGAAACAAGCGGGTTTTGCTGAAATCAAGTTTTGCAAATAAAGATAAAGAAGACCGCTTTAAAGCTAAGGGCCTGCATACGCTGGTTTACGGACGGGAGACTATTGATCTTTCCGGCTTAGAGCAGCTTGTTACTCCCTCTCAGGTAAACTGTCTGGCTTTGATGCTGAAATTTGCTAAGGACAATCTTTTAGATGATAGTTGTTCACTGCAGGAAATAGCCGATAAGCTCTATGCCTTTATACAAGAAGAAGGACTGGCAGCTCTCGCCTCTGCACCTTCTTATCCAGGGGATTTAGCTTTGCCGCGAAAGCAGGAATTCTGTGCTGCCCTTAACCGCTTCCGCAGCTTAAAAGCGGAAATAAAGTAACTGTTTGCCAGGATTAACCTCTTAATAAAATCGGTCAAGAATTTTAAAGTCAGCTAAGATTCGGCCGATTTTTGTTTTACTACAGAAAATGGCATTTCTGTCTGAATTGTAGTACAATTGGAGTAACAGAATTTTAAATTTATTTCTTTGGGATAAGGATAAAAATATGGATTTTGAAGAAAAAACACTGAAGCGCCGAGAGGTTTTTAAAGGCCGTATTTTTGAAGTGGCTGTTGATGATGTTGAACTGCCTAATAATCTGGGACAGGCTAAACGTGAATTGATTTTTCACAGAGGAGCTGTTGCCGTTTTGGCTGTCACTCCTGATAATAAGCTCATCATCATTAAGCAATACCGTAAAGCCATTGAGAAGGTCTCTTATGAAATTCCGGCTGGCAAACTGGAAGTCGGTGAAAACGGTTCTGAATATCAGGCAGCTCTTCGTGAACTGGAAGAAGAAACAGGTTACAGCGGTGATTTACAGCAGATTTATGAGTTTTATACTGCTATCGGTTTTTGCAATGAGAAAATTAAACTTTATTTAGCGACCAATCTCACAAAAGTACCCCAGCCGCGGCCGCAGGATGCTGATGAGGTGCTTGAACGATTCGAGCTCACCTATGAAGAATGTCTGGATTTGATTCGGTCAGGCAAGATTGAGGATGCTAAGACAATTATAGCGCTTCAGTACTTTGCCTTGCATGTTAAAGGAGGGCAGTAAATGGGCAAACCACTTTTGACTGATGAAATTATTGAAGCAGCTAACCGCGATCGCAGGCTGTCTGAGGACAGCGCAGATGATTTCGCAACAAAAGTTCTGGATAAACAGCTTATTAAAGACGACCTGCTGCAGGAACGCCGGGAAGAGCGGATTGTTAAAAGCCGCCGGATTGAAAATGCCAAGCGCGGTGAATTTCAGTCGAAATTAAATAAAATTTTTATTGTCCTTGTGATTCTGCTGGCTATTCTGATTTATGCCGTCTTTTATTTATAAGTTAAACACGCTTGTTTTGGGTAGGAAAATATGAAAATTGGAATTATAGCTGCCATGGAGCAGGAACTGAGACTTTTGCTGGAGCAGCTGCAGGAAAGCACTGAACAGCTAGTTTTTGGTAAAACCTATTATACAGGAAAAATCGGCGGGCATGATCTTGTCTTAGTTCAATCAGGTGTCGGTAAGGTGATGTCAGCCATGAGTGTAGCTGTTTTGACTGATCGCTTCTCGGTTGATGCCGTGATTAATACAGGGTCAGCTGGTGCAGCTTCTCCTGATTTGGCAATCGGCGATATTGTTATAGCAGATAAGCTGGCCTATCACGATGTTGATTTGACGGCTTTTGGCTACAATTATGGTGAGATGTCCGGTCAGCCGCTTTATTTTAAGTCTGACCCGCACTTTATCCAAGTTTTTAAAGGTCTGCTGGAGGAAAGAGCTTTGCCTGCCGAGATCGGTCTCATTGTGACCGGAGACAGTTTCATTGCGGGACGGGACAAAATTGCGGCTATTATGGAGCACTTCCCTCAAGCTTTAGCTGTTGAAATGGAGGGGGCAGCAGTGGCGCAGGCTGCTCACGCTGCAGACAAGCCTTTTATTGTCATCCGCGCTATGAGCGACACAGCCAGCCATGATGCTGACATAACTTTTAATGAATTTGTCCTTGAAGCCGGACGCCAATCAGCTCAGCTCTTGCTGGACTTTTTAGAGCGTCTTGGATAGGCGTTTTCTGTTCTGCGACCATTTTATCTGCCAGTAAAAATTCTTAAATAAAGGGGAACATCTTATGATTGCTTACAATCAAAGGATGTTCCCCTTTTTTTGACTACAAGAAAGATTAAAAGCTGAATCTTCTATTTCTGCAACTTTGCCGCTTTTTCAACATAGAGGCTTGCAGCGATGTTTTCAGGAAGTGTCAGCTCATGCTCTGCATAGGTAATAGTATAGGTTTTAGCATAGTCATCAATCTGCGTGATTTCGATGTTCTGCCCCAGCACCAATTGATGTTTAGCCAGATAGTCAAGCAAGAGGAAATCATCATGAATACGTCTGACACAATAGAACCCTGGTTGCTTGACCTGCTTGAGTGGCAAGTGGTAAATTTCTTTGAGCTGTTCACCTTTTTTAGGAATAGTTCCGCCGTGAGGACAAAAACGAGGATAATTGAGCATTCTGTCCAAGCGCTCAACAAAAGCAGCTGAAACGGTATGTTCCAAGACTTCCGCTTCTTGATGAATTTCATCAATGGCATAATGGAGATAATCTACCAAAAAGACCTCAATCAAGCGGTGTTTGCGGTAGAGTTCTGAAACTAAAGGCAGCCCCTTTTTGGTCAGACGGTAGCCATGCCTTTTATCCTTATCTATCAAGTCTTCAGCAAGCATCTTTTTAATCATTTCTGAAACAGCAGGAGCTGAGACCTGCATTTTGGCGGCAATTTGCTTGTTGTTAATTTTTTGGCTGTCCTGACTGATTTCGTAAATACATTTCAGATAGTCTTCCTTATTCGGTGTCATTTTTTTCCTCTCTTTTACTGTAAAACTATTATAACAAATTTTCATTAAAACTATTGACAAAGATTATTTTTTAAGCTATCCTAAATATAAAGTTAAGCAAACCTAATTTTATAAATAAAGGAGTTTCATATGAAAAAAATAATCCCCATTATATTTAGCATGGCTATTTTCATCTTTGCCTGTTCGGCCTGCTCAACTGTAAAACAAGAATCTGATAAAGGTAAGCTTAATGTCGTCACGACCAATTCGATAATTGCAGATATGACGCAAAATATCGCAGGCGATAAGATTAATTTACACAGTATTGTCCCTATCGGAAAGGATCCGCACGAGTACGAGCCTCTGCCTGAAGATGTCCGAAAGACAGCAGAAGCCGACCTTATCTTTTATAATGGCATCAATCTTGAAACTGGCGGCAATGCCTGGTTTAAAAAATTAATTAAAAATACAGGAAAAAAAAAGAATCAAGATTACTTTGCTGTCAGTGATGGCGTTGAGCCTATCTACCTTGAAGGGAAAGGAAAGGAAGGGAAAGAAGACCCTCATGCCTGGCTCAGTCTGGGCAATGGCATGGTTTATGCCGAAAACATCAGCAAGCAATTAATTGCCAAAGATCCAGACAATGAAGCCTATTATAAAAAACGCTGCAGTCAATACTTATCCAAGCTTGAAAAGCTGGATCAGGAAGCTAAAAAAACTTTTGCTTCAATAGCTCCTGAAAAGCGTTTAGTTGTTACAAGTGAAGGCTGCCTTAAATATTTTTCACAAGCCTATGCAGTTCCATCAGCTTACATATGGGAAATTAATACAGAAGAAGAGGGAAGGCCGGATCAAATTCGCTCTTTAGTAGAAAGGCTGAAACAGCAGCCTCCTTCAGCTCTTTTTGTTGAATCCAGTGTGGATTCACGTCCTATGGAATCCGTTTCGAAAGACAGCGGTATTCCGATATATGCACAGCTTTTTACGGATTCTGTTGCTGAAAAAGGTAAAGACGGCGACAGTTATTATGCCATGATGAAATGGAATATTGATAAAATTGCCGCCGGCCTGTCGCAGTAACAGCAAATAAAAGGCTGAGAGTGGGACAAAAATCGGTAAATCGTCATTTTATGACGATTTCGATTTTCTTGTTCTTAATTAGGGAGGTCGTTATCCCTTGCTTAACAAGGGAGCTGTGAGCTTTTAAAGCCCTTTGTATCTTGTTGGAATTGAGCACGGGCTAAACGCTGCGGGAAAAAGATATGGTTAAGTTTAGACTTGATTTCAAATTAACTGGCCGTAAACGTCTGAAGGCAGACAAAAATTTCTAGCCTCCCAAATCATTACTTGTAGTATAAACAAGACGCAGTAGCCTAGCGGCATTTTAGTCGTTTTTTCAAAGCTTTAAAATGTCTGCTAGGCTTTGCGGGGGCGAGACATCGAACTTTACGGTCTGGGGTTCTGTCTCGCTCCCTAGTCGTCTTGGCAGGGGTGCGTCTGCGAAATCAGAGATTTCGGACTTACCGTCATTTTCCTTTTGCGTTTTTCACGCCCTTTGTATCTTGTGAATTGAACACGCCCTAAGAGCTGTGCAAAAAAGATAGACTGTCCTAGAGCTTAGTAGCTCTTCGTCCAGTCTCCTATTTTTGCTTTGCTCTTTTGACGGGCTTTGTATCTTGTTGGAATTGAACACGGCCTAAAATCCTAGTGAAAAAGATGTCTGTCATCGTGATGCCAGCATCACTTGCCATCCCCTATTTTCATACGGATTTTTTAACGGGCTTTGTATCTTGATGAGCTGAACACGCCCTAAGAGCTGTGCAAAAAAGATAGACTGTCCTAGAGCTTAGCAGCTCTTCGTCCAGTCTCCTATTTTTGCTTTGCTCTTTTGACGGGCTTTGTATCTTGTTGGAAGGAGCGGGATGTGATTAGAGTTAGTCATTTGACTTGTCATTATATCAGAGAGCAGTCTATTTTAGATGATATCTCTCTTACTTTGGATAAGGGGAAGATTATTGGAATTATCGGCCCTAATGGTGCAGGAAAATCTACTTTTATTAAAGCCCTTATGGGCTTAATAACCTATAGCGGGACTATTGAAGTAGCTGGTGAAGATTACCGGCAGTTAAGCGGCAAAGCTGCTTATGTTGAGCAAAGAAGCCATATTGATTTCCACTTTCCTATTACTGTTAAAGAATGTGTTCGCTTGGGAATTTATCAAGGAGGCGGGGCTTTCCCGTTTTTGCGTAAAAATAGAGGTAAATCAGTGGATGCTGTTTTGGAGGAACTGGATTTGGCTGATTATGCCAACCGTCCGCTCCATGCTCTTTCAGGCGGTCAGTTTCAGCGGGTTATGGTAGCTAGATGTTTGATTCAGGACAGAGACTATCTATTTTTGGATGAACCGTTTGCCGGCATTGACCTTGTCAGCGAGCAGATGATTATTAGTTTATTAAAAGAATTGCGGACGGCCGGTAAAACTATTATTATTGTCCATCATGATTTGAGCAAGGTCAGAGCGTATTTTGATCAACTGGTGATTTTAAAACAGAAGCTGCTGGCTTATGGTCCGGTGTCGCAGGTTTTTACAGCTGATAATTTGAGAGCTGCCTTTGGAGGAGAAGTGTTTTTTAATGAGGAGGTGTAAACGATGCTGCTGAATTTTTTTGATGGACTGCTGCATTATCATTTTTTGCAGAATGCCTTATTGACGGCAGTTGTGATCGGTGTTGTCGCAGGAGCGGTAGGGTGTTTTATCATTTTGCGCTCATTGTCTCTAATGGGTGATGCGATTTCCCATGCTGTTCTTCCTGGCGTCGCCCTTTCTTTTATATTGGGCATTCATTTTTTTGCAGGTGCCATTGTTTTTGGTCTTTTAGCATCGATTATCATTACCTTTATCAAAGAAAACAGTACAATTAAGGGAGACACGGCTATCGGGATTACTTTCAGTTCTTTTTTGGCTCTGGGTGTCATTTTGATTGGTCTGGCCAATAGCTCAACAGACCTTTTTCATATTTTGTTTGGCAATGTCTTAGCAGTACAAGATAGCGATAAGTGGCTGACTTTCTTTGTTTCGGGGTTAGTTTTAATCAGTCTGATTGTCTGTTATAAAGAGCTGCTCATCAGTTCATTTGACCCTGTTTTTGCTAAGTCCATCGGGCTGAATGTAACTTTCTACCACTATCTGTTAATGGTTCTTTTAACATTAGTTGCTGTTACAGCCATGCAAAGTGTCGGAACCATTTTAATTGTCGCCATGCTGATTACACCGGCAGCAACGGCTTATTTATATGCCAACAGCCTGAAGGCCATGATGATTTTGTCGAGCATAATTGGTGCCTTATCATCTGCTGTCGGACTTTTCCTAGGCTACACTTTTAATATTGCTGCTGGCTCGTCTATCGTTTTAACAGCTGCCGGTATTTTCTTTCTTTCCTTTCTTTTATCGCCTAAACAGCGTTTCTTAAAAACAGAGAAATAACAGTTGATTTATTCAAAATCATCTAAGTTGGTAATTTTGTATGATTTTGATTCAACTCTTAAATACTATCCCATCGGTTTTCTGAAAAGATTTCTTTTGCCAAACGGATAAAGTCACCAAAAAACTGGGATTTTTGCTCAGACTTACTTGCGACTCCATACCATAAAGGGCAATCAACGGATAAATTAACAGCAAGTAACTGATTGCTATCTTTTGTAGTTACAAAGGAAGGTATAATAGCAATTCCGATATTACCTTGAACCAAAGTATGGCTAAGGATAATTGAGTCAGTAAAATAAATAGAGGCATTGGGACACTGTTCACTTATAAGACGCTGGATAGCACTCTGCTTAGGAGGTGCCTGTAAGGCATTTATAAAAATCAGATTTTCATTAGCGAGTTCTTCTATTCGAATAGCAGTACAATGCCGTAATCGATGTTTAGGAGGAAGGAGGCAGATAAAATTTCCCTCTAATAAATTTGTAAAATGAATATTGTTAAGTTGTTCAATATCGTCTAGTGTCGTAAAGATAAAGTCACATTCCCCGTTGAGAAGCTGCTGCTGCAGAATCGTATGGCTGGAATTGCTAAGGTAAAGCTGAGTAGCTGAATATTCTTTTTTTTTAACTTTTTAACTAAATGGGGTAAACACTGCATTTCTAAGACTGTACCAGTATAGCCTATAGCCAATGACGAGGAAAGGCGCTGTGAAATATTTCGGGCACGGTTAATTGCTAAATTCATATTAGCAGTGATATGCTTGCAGTCTTCATAAAAACTTTTGCCAGATTCCGTTAATCTGACATAGCGCCTCCCTCTCTGAAACAGCTGAAAACCTAATTCATCTTCTAAATTTTGGATAGCCTTACTTACAGCAGGCTGGCTGATATGTAAAGCATCTGCAGTTGTTGAAAAATTTAGAGTTTCAGCTAAATGAAGAAAGAGGTCTAATTTTTGGAAATCCATCATTTCCTCCTTATGTTAAATTGTGAGAGAATTAAGATATTCTTATGCTGCTGAAGGAGCAGTAAGGAAGGGCGGTTGTTTATGTTATATTTTTAAGCTCTGCCTGGTTTGTCCCCTTTTTAATAACTTTTTGTTATTAAGTATAACAAACTTCTATTGTAAAAGAAAACGTTTTTATGTTATCCTTTTCACATAAAATAAAAGGAGGACAAAACAATGCGTTATATTGTAACTGGAGTTGACGGACAGCTAGGCCGCCGTATCGCAGAAAATATGCTGAAGGCTGTCGCAGGGTCAGAATTAACATTCACTGCTTCAGCTCTTAATCGTTTGAAAAAAAAGCAAATAGCTGAATGGGAAAAAATAGGAGTGAGAGTTGCTGAAGCCAACTATGATAATTATGCTCAGATGACTGATGCTTTTAAAGGTGGAGACCGTATTTATATTATGTCGGGATTAGAGGTTGGCAAACGAACTAAGCAGCATCGTGATGCCATCGATGCTGCGATTGAAGCGGGTGTCAAGCATATTATTTATAATTCCTGTATCGGTGCAACAGAACCCGAGTATGAAAAGGTTTACATCACACCGGATCACACCGCAACAGAAAAGTATTTGCGAAGCCTTAGTACGATTACATGGAATACAATGCGCAATAATCTTTATCTTGAAAACTATTTGACGATGTACCCTATGCTTGCTTTTATGGCAAATAATGAATGGTACAGTACGGCTAAGGATGGAAAAGCGACTTTTGTCCATAAAGATGATGTTGCGCGTGCCGGAGCTGCTCTCTTGCTTGGTAAAGGTCAAGTGAATCGATCTTATAATATTTGCGGTTCAGAACATATTTCGGTGCATGAAATTTGTGATCTAGTCGCTGAAGCATCAGGACGTCCGTTAAAATATTTCGGTGTTGAACCGGAAGAATACTATCAGTACCTTGAAAAACTGCACATTCCTCGCTTAATTACCGGGGATTTTTCACAGTCACCTGTGCCCTTTTGCGGTGCAGACATTGTTACCAATGATGAAGCTGTTTTAAACGGTATGGAAGATGTTGAATCAACAGCTATCAAAGATTTGACTGGTCAAGAACCCAGGACAGCTGCCGATATAGTCAATAACTACAGCTATATCTGGGAAGAAAATATTACCAATTGGGACCAAATGCGCTGAGCGCAGCAGCAAGAGGTCGCTTCAGCTGTAAAATTTGGAATGAATGACCTTGGGCTAATTTTGACTTACGCTGTAAAAATTACTGTGACAAAAAGTATATTTTCCCTCCGCTCTCAAAAAACAGGCCAGTCTGTTCTAGTGAAATTAATCACTGGCAGACTGGCCTGTTTTAGGCTTATTTTTTAAATGAATAATCTTTGATAATTTTAATGGCAGTGATTGTCACATCTGTTTGAGGTTTATCATTGTCATCAGTAGGTGTTTGAGCGATTTTATCAACAACCGTCATTCCGTCAGTCACTTGGCCAAATACGGTATAATTCCCATCTAAACTAGGATAGCCGCCTTCTTTATAGGCATCAATGATGGCCTGCGGATACTGGTTCTCCGACAGGGAGGCCGATTGGTCTTCTGAATTGTCAACGATAAAAAATTGGCTGGTATTGGTGTCTGCCCCGCTGTTAGCCATAGCCAGAGCACCGCGGAGGTGGTAGAGATAAGGAGAGATTTCATTAGCAAAACCCTTGCCGCTGTCAATGCTGCTGTCCTTTCCTTTCCAGATAGATTCGCCGCCGCTGCCATTACCGCTTGGGTCACCTCCCTGGATGACAAAATCATCAATCACACGATGAAAAGTCAGGCCGTCATAATAACCGGACTTAGCATGTGTCAGGAAATTCTCAACAGCTAATGGTGCATAGGTAGGAAAGAGTTTAATGGTAATATCGCCCATAGATGTTTGCAGCACAACCTGTGCCTCATCAGAAGCGATTTTCTTGGAAAGCTGCGGGAAAGCAGTGCTATCGGATTTTAACGCCTTATCTAAATCTTTCTGATACCGGCTCTCGGCTGATCGGCTGGCACTGGCCGATTGACTGGAAGCGACATAGTCTTCTCCTTTAATTAAGCGGTTTAAGTCATCACAGCCGCTTAAAATGAGAAGGCAGGCAGCTATAAAAATCAAAGATAAGTAATTCTTCATAGGGACTCCTTTGCAAATCGGTGTTTCCTTCATTTTAACATAACTCAGTGACAGTTGAGCCAGATATTTGTAAGTGATTTACCGCTTCACATTTGTTTTTTATACCATTTGCCCCATTCTCTCATACTTTGGACAATCGGCTCTAAACTTAAGCCTAATTCGGTCAGAGAATATTCAACACGCGGGGGAACTTCCGGATATACTTCTCTATGGACAATACCGTTTGCTTCCATAGCCCGCAATTGCTGGGTTAAGACCTTCTGGCTGATTGGAGTCAGTGATTTTTTCAGTTCACCGAACCGTTTGGTGCCCGTCAGTAAATCACGCAGGATAAGAACTACCCATTTATTTCCGACAATTGTTAATGTTGTTTCGACAGGGCAGTCGGGTAATTGTTTTTTTACCATTATGCCTCCTAAAAAAAATAATTTTGAGAATGGTTTATTTTATTCATTTGGTACCTTAAAGTAACTAGAAAACTTAAAAGTGCGTACTTCCCAAATAGAATTCATAGGTATATTATAAAACTATAGCTTGAGAAAAACAAGCTAAATATATTTGAAAAAGGAGTCTAGGCAATGACAAACATTTCTATTTTTGGTAAGGGGAATATGGCTCAAGCTCTGCAGGCCCGCTATGAAGAAGCTGGTCATACAGTTACTCTAATCGGTCATGAAGCAGATGCAGTTTTAGGGTCTATTGTGATACTTGCAGTACCATACTCAGCAGTTGAAGATATTCTGGCAAAATATGCTGATTCTTTGGAAAATAAAATTTTAGTTGATATTACTAATCCTTTAAATTTTGCAACATTCGATGATTTGGCTGTTCCGTCAGATAGTTCGGCAGCAGCAGAAATTGCAAAAAGGGTGCCAAAAGCAAAGGTTGTGAAGGCTTTTAATACCAATTTTGCAGCTAGCCTTACCAGCAAAAAAGTAGCAGATACAGCTGATACGACAGTTCTGCTAGCAGGTGATGATGCAGCTGCTAAAGCAGAGTTTACAGATGCACTGACCGGTTCCGGCTTAACTGTTTTGGATGTCGGTAGTCTTAAGCGTGCACGTGAGCTTGAATCATTTGGATTTCTCCAATTGGCTTTAGCTGTCCAAGAAAAAATCTCATTCACTGGCGGTTTTGCCCTTTATAAGTAAAGTTCTCTAAAAGAAAAACTCTATGTGATATAGAGTTTTTCTTTTTAAATTGAATCGGACATAAAATGTTCATTTTTTAACTGTAACGCTGCCGGTATTCTGAAGGAGTACATCCGATTTTCTTTTTAAATTTGGTATAAAAATAGGAAAGATTTGGGTAGCCACAGTCAAAGGCGATATCAGAGATAGAATCCTTTCCAAAAATCAACCTAATCTGAGCTTCTCCTAATCGACAGCTGGCTATATAGTGATTAATTGTGTAGCCAGTGTATTTTTTAAACTGTCTGGATAGGTGGAAAACACTGATATGGAAGGTTTCTGCCAAGGAATTCAAAGAGAGATCTTCTTTAAAATGATCGTCAATGTATTTTCTGATTTCCCAGATAGCATTTTCACGTTTATTTGCAGTTATCAGACGGTGTCCTTCTGTTTTATAGGTGATAATCTGGAGAGCAGAGGATAGAAGAGAATTGACGTGATTTATGCTTGGGGACGGATTCTTTAAAATTTCATTAAGCATTTCACGAAAAATAGAATCTATTATTTTCTGGTGCCGACCTGTTGGTATGATAGGCCAAGAGTCATTTGACAGCAGATAATTTTCTTCCATTCCTTCAAGTTTTAAACCCTTGATATTAAGACAAATTTCTTCAATTGAGTTGGCGACACTGGATTTTTCTGCATGGGGGACTGATGGATTTTTAATGATGAGATCACCAGCCTGAACATCATAAAGTTTACCATCAATATACAGTTTGGTTTTCTCCTTTAAAAAGATAGGAGATTTCCAGTGTATCTGCATGGGCATGCAAATTAAAGGTCCATGCGCCTTCTTCCTGTTCCTGAATATAGTAAAGGTTTGTTAGATATGGGCTTCCTAATGAGGAGGAGGGGAGCTGTTTTTTTAAATCACAAGTGTAGATGAACATGCGAGCCTCACTTTCACTTTTAGTATATTCCTTTTTGTCAAAGTGAGCAAGAAATAAAATAAATAAATTCACTTATAAAATATAAAGGTCTATAAAATAAGCTTTCATGGGCTTTCTGAAACAAAAGCAAGCAATCTTTTAGAATAGTTTTAGTGCAAAAAATAGAATATACTATAGGTGAGCGAAAGCTTAAATAAAATGTATCAAGGATGGTAATGTTTATGGCTAAAGATGGATACAAGCAAATGGCCGAACAAATTATTGCAGAAGTTGGGAAAGATAATATTTCCAATGCAACTCACTGTATGACACGTCTGCGTTTAAATCTCAAAGATCAGTCACAGATTAATGACGAGAAGGTTAAAGCGATTAAGGGTGTGATAGGGGTTAATCGTGCCGGAGAACAGTACCAGATTATTATTGGTCAGACTGTGGATAAAGTTTTTGCAGCTTTTACTGATTTAACTGGTTTGGCTGTTAAATCAGAATCGGAAAACAGAGATAAGTTAAAAGAAAAATTAACAGTCAAATCTGCTTTTTTAAAAGCCTTAGATTATCTGTCAGGCAGTATGACACCTCTCATTCCTGCTATGATTACAGCAGCAATGTTTAAGACCATTCAAGTAGTTGTCGGACCGGAATTACTGGGTCTGGTCAGTGCAGAAAGCGACTTTTACCTCTTATGTGGTTTTCTTTACAGTGCTTTCTTCTACTTTCTGCCAATTTTTTTAGGTTTCACTGCGGCTAAAAAATTGGGTGCCAGTCAGATTATGGGCTTATATGTCGGAGCACTTTTAGTTGTTCCGGAATTGGTTCAACTGGATGGTCAAGGTTTTACTGTTTATGGTCTTATTCCGACAACTATCCACAACTATTCTCAAACTGTCATTCCAGCGGTTTTAAGTGTATGGGTGATGTTTTATGTGGAAAAATTTTTTAAAAAGATAATTCCGGCTGTGCTATCAACCATTTTTGTTCCTTTCTTAACGATGTTCATCATGACACCGCTTGTACTTGCCGCGCTTGCTCCGCTGGGTAATATTTTAGGCGGCTGGATTGGTAGCGGTCTGATTGCTTTTGGTGGAATCGGAGGTTTCTTAGCGGTTGCTGTCGTTGCTGCTCTTTGGGAATTGTTAGTCATGACCGGCATGCATATTGTCTTAATTACTTTTGCTTTAACCAGTCTTCTTACTAATGGTGTTGACCGTTTTATTATGGTAGCAGCTATTCTTGCTACTTGGGCAACATTTGGATTGGCTTTAGGAGCGGCGCTTAAAATTAAAGATAAGGAAGAAAAAGCACTTACCTTTGGTTATGTTATCAGCGGTATTGTTGGCGGAGTGACTGAGCCCACTATTTACGGGGTCATGCTCAAATATAAGCGTACCATTATTACCCTAGCTTTAGGCGGTGGTTTAGCAGGTGCTTATGCTGGTTTAACCCATGTTGGTTTGTATGTTGCCGGCGCTTCGAATTTTCTCAGCGTTGTCGGCTATTTTGCCGGAGGAATGGCTAATATTATTAATGGTTTTGTAGCAACGGGTCTTGCTTTTTTTGGAACTGCTTTTTTGACATATTTCTTTGGTTTTGAAAAAGAAAGTCAGCACGTCAGTCCATCGGTGTCAGAGAAGACACAAACTATTACAATTACCAGTCCCTTGGCCGGTAATACTGTAAAACTTGCTGATGTGGAAGATGACGTTTTTGCATCTGGCATGATGGGCAAGGGTATTGCTGTTGAACCATCTGAAGGGGCTGTTTTCGCACCGGCCGATGGAGAGATAAGCGTTCTCTTTCCTACTGGTCATGCAATTGGTTTGACAACCGATGACGGAGCTGAAGTCCTTATTCATATTGGTATGGACACAGTAACGCTTGATGGTCAAGGATTTACAACATATGTGACTATAGGTGATAAGGTAAAAAAAGGACAGAAGTTAATTGATGTTGATCTTGAAGTCGTTAAAAAAGCTGGGCTCAGCAGCCTTACACCGATTGTCGTTAGTAATACAGATGCATTTGAGAGTGTTGTGGCAACAACTGAAGATGATGTTTTACCAGGAAATTTCTTGCTAAAATTGATTAAATAAGGAGAGCTTATGCCAAAAAAATTACTGTTACGTGCAGATGACCTCGGTTATTCTGAGGCGGTTAATTACGGGATTGAAAAAACCATCAAAGCTGGTCTTATCCGCAGTCTGGGAGTGATGGTTAACATGCCGGCTACCCAGCACGGTGTTGATTTAATCAAAGACTGTGATTTGGCTCTTGGCGTACATACTAACATTTGTGCTGGTAAGCCTTTAACGAATCCTGCGCTTATTCCAAGTCTGGTTGATGAGAATGGTGACTTTAAATCATCGAAAGTATACCGTTCTGCTAAGGAAGACTTTGTTGTCTTTGAGGAAGTGGTCTTGGAAATTGAAGCACAGTACCATCGTTTTGTGGAGGTTTTCGGCCGGCAGCCGGACTATTTTGAAGGGCATGCGGTAGCTTCAGAAAATTTCTTTAAGGGATTGGAGCATGTGGCAGATAAATACCATTTGAAATATTCCGGTTTTTCTATGGGAGGAGCTCCCCTTAGGATAGGCCAGTCACAGGTCCAGTTCAATATGGAATCGATGGCGCCAGATTACAATCCTTTTGATATGTTAAAACGTATGGTGGCAAAGGCAGATGAGGAAGTGGTCCAGCTGGCTGTTTTTCACCCCGGTTATCTTGATGATGACATTCTAACGCACTCCAGCCTAACCATCCCTCGAACACAAGAAGTTGCTGTGCTAACAAGCCCTGATGTCAAACAATGGCTGACCCAGCAAGATATCAGCTTGATAGACTACAGAGATCTGTGAGCTAAATTTAAGAAATCGGTCAATTTATATTAGTAAAAATGTTTGACTAATTATCCTTCTTATTTTAAAATATAACAAAAACCACCTGTAGTAAGAGGACCTGTCATGAAGTTTATTTATTATAGTCTGACTGCCGAGGAGGCTCTTCATTTACACTTCTGGTCTGAAGGGCAGTACTCTGTATTTAGCTTAACTGCTGACTATGAAATATTCAGAGAAAAACTTACTTGGCTGCTGGAAAACCAAACTTACTATAAAATTTCTTACCGCGGTGCCCATATAGAAAAACCAATACTTACAGTAGTTAGTACTTTAATATCTAGGGGATTGACAGCTAAAAATATTAGTCAAAAAGTCAAAGTACTTAAAGAATTGATAGGATCTCCCAGTCAGCGTTTAAGAAATGTACTGGCTGATACAGGTGCTGACTATTATTCTTTTTACTTAGAATTACTGACCCATCCGCTTATGTTAGATATTGAGACCTTCGATGGCCGAATCTACCATAACAGTTTTGACCGTTTGGAAATTCAGGCACAACTACGCCCTGCTAGGACAGTCAAAGACTATCTGATGCACTTAGAATTAATCTTTCAAACAAAAGCATTTCAAAAGGTTTTCCAGCAAAAGAATTATTTGCTGCAAGAATTTTCGGGACAGTTTTCGATTCCTGTTAATCTGACAACAACTGATGCTCAGCTGTCAGAATCTTTTTATACACAAAAAAAGCTAAGAGATGCTGCTTCGGTTTTTATTCCTCAGAAATACCTGCCTTTCACCTATTTTTTAAAAGGGAATCTTGAACAGCTTTACTATACTTATCAAAGACCTAATCCTAAACAGGCTATCAGAAAAAAGTTTGGCAAAAACGGTGCTCTTACGCAACTAGGAAAATTTGTTATTTCATCAGGAGCTTCCGCCCCTATTGGATTTCAGATTGAGCCATTTGATCCTAAAAAGAATTGGAGTAATCAAATTAAAGTGAAACACTTTGATTATGCCATTCGGCTTGACTTGACTCATATTCAGGCAAGTATTATGCAGCATACGGTAAAAGATGCTTATTTTCAGCAGCAGGTGGCAAAAGTTTTGACAAAATGGCGGAGCGAACCGGATAAACGTCAGGCTTTGAATCGGCTCTTATATCCGATTCAGGGAAGTATGGATACTTCTTTTGACCACCATTTGCACACTCCGCATTATGCTTATAGTATGCGCATAACACATAATCTCCTCTTGGTCGGTCTTTTGACAACATTAGTTGAGGAAGGCATGTCCCCGATCAGTCTTAATAATGAAGTGATTTTTCTGGAAACACATCATTTAAATCAAAAACGTTTCGAGCAGCAGCTGCAAACCTTAGACAGCTACTTTGAGTATCGCATTGTTGAAAATTTGTTGATTAAAGATACTAACAATTATACCTACTTTGATAGTCGGGAACAAAAACAGGTTTTTAGAGGATCTTCATTTAATCATTATGAGGGTGCTGATGTGGCAACTAATTTGGATGCACCGCCGATTGTGGATGCTGTTTTGCGTCGTATGATTATTGAATTGGGGAAATTTGATGCCTCTGTGATTTCAGTTTATTTGGCAGATTTTATCCAAAAAGAGTCGTTAGAACATATCAAAGAATACTTTATGCTTCCTTTGTATCCTTTAAAGAATCGCCGGCAATTTGTGTTTAAAAATGCTTGCTGTCAGGAAATTTTGTCTGCGAAAGCCTTCTTTGTATCACAAAGTAAGGAAGCATGGGATTACAGGCGGCTGTATGTCAGTAAAAAAGCAGTCAGCCAAGAAGCGGTCTTTTTTAAAAAATACGGCATCAAGCCGGATACACCTTTAAAAGAAGTGGCTAACAGCCGACTGCGCATAGAACCGATAGACACTTTATCTGCAGAGAAACTCGATTTAGGCTACTATTCGAAATTGATTGCTGATGAAATGGCATTATGGGAGGTGAGTGAATGGCGATGACACATTTGGAATTTTTTAGGTCACTAGATTTTGATGATGGACTGGCCGTAGTGACCAAGATTTTTGAACGTTTCCCTCTGCAGTACGGGACAACACTTGGTTTGGACGGCTACCCGCAGATTCGTCCGCTAGAATTTAAATTTGAGGAAGACGGTGTCTTGTATTTTGATACTGTGACCTTCTACAGTTCATATAGAGAAATGCGAACGCATCCCTATTTGCAGCTTTGTATCGGTGAGCAGGAAACGATGACTTACCTGCGTCTGGGCGGAAAGGTAAACTTTACGAAAGACAGGCGAATTATTGAGCGCTGTTTTGAATCCAGTCCAGTGTTAAGCTCACAATTTGGTGACCAGCCTGATAAGGTTATCGCTTACTATTTGACTGAAGTTTGGGCAGAATTTCAATCATTCTCTCCCAATTTATCAGCCAAACGCTATCTTTTAAAGAACAAATATGATGCTTAAAAATCAAACACGGCCTAAACGCTGCGGGAAAAAGCCTTGTCAAATATCGAACTGATTTCACAGTTAGGCAGTCGTAAACGTCTGAAGGCTTTGCAGTCTTAACAGCCTGCTGCACCCTTCTAGCCGTCCTAGCAGAGGTGCGTCTGCGAAATCGAAGATTTCGGACTTACCGTCATTTTCATACGGATTTTTTAACGGGCTTTGTATCTTGTTATAATTGAACACGCCCTAAGCTCTTTGCAAAAAAGATAGCCCTCCCTAGAGTCTTTAGTGACTCGTCGGTCAGGCTCCTATTTTTGCTGTGAGCTTTAAACGGCCTTTGTATCTTGTTATAATTGAACACGCCCTAAAATCCTAGTGAAAAAGATGACATCCGTCGCGACGCGAGTCATCGTTCGTCTGTCCCTATTTTCATACGGATTTTTTAACGGGCTTTGTATCTTGTTGAAGGAGAAAGTTAATGAAAGGAAAGAAACGTATTTTAGGGCTTTTGCTGCTTATCATAGGAGTAATTGGCGGAGGGTTGATTTGGTTTAGACAGTCAGCCCGAACTTCTCAAAGTGAGACGACTATCAGAATAGGGTCTAAAGATTTCACAGAAAATCTGGTTGTGGCTGAAATCTATGCTTTAGCACTGGAAGATGCGGACTATAAGGTTGAACGTGTCGCTAATATTTCAAGCTCTCTTATCCATGAAACAATTCTTAATGATGAGATTGACCTTTATCCTGAATATACGGGGACAGGGTTATTAACCATTTTGGGAGAAGAACTGGAAACAGATCCTGAAAAAGTGTACGAAACCGTAAAGAGACAGTATGAGGAGCAGTTTCAGCTAACTTGGCTGGATTACGCAGAGGCTAATGACAGTGCCGGACTGGCTATTCGCAAAGAAACAGCTGATAAATACAATATCAAGACTATTTCAGATTTGCAAAAAAATGCTGGAAATATCCGTATGGCTTCACAGGGTGAATACGAGGAGCGTGAGGACGGTCTGCCGGCGCTTGAAAAAGTCTACGGAAAATTTAATTGGCAGTCTTCAAAAGTTTATGACAACAGTTTGAAATATCAGGTCCTTGAGAACAATGAGGCAGACGTGACGCCTGCTTATACAACTGAAGGCCAGCTGGCAGAGACTGATAAGTTTCTTATTTTAGAGGATGACAAACATGTTTGGCCGCCCTATAACTTAGCTCCTGTTGTTCGGGACACTATTTTAGAAGCAAATCCTGAAATTAAAACTATTTTAAATAAATTGTCAGCACGTTTAGATACTGAAACCGTCACAAAACTTAATGCTCAAGTTGATGTCGAAGGAAAAGAGTATGTTGATGTGGCAAAGGATTTTTATAGTAGTATCAAATAAAGGAGGATTATATAATGGAAATTTTATTGGATAAACAAACTGCTGTTATTTTCGGTGCAGGGCGGGGAATCGGTCAAGCGATGGCCCAAGTTTTTGCTGAAGCTCAGGCAACGGTTTATGTGGCAGATATTATGCTTGAGAATGCACAGATTTTAGCCCAAGATATTGTTGACCAAGGCTATAAAGCTGTAGCTGTATCCTGTGATGTTTCAGATTATGAATCGGTTGATGCTGTTTTAGAAAAAGCAGAAAAAGAAACGGGACGATTGGATATTATTATTAACAATGCAGGGATAGTGACTCTGGATTCCTTTTTAGAAACCAGCCAAGAAGATATTCAGAAATTGTTTAACATCAATTTGCTTGGAGCAAATAACGGAATGCAGGCAGGAATTAAGCGAATGAGGAAATATGATAAGGGTAAAATTATTAATACCTCATCATTTGCAGGACGTCATGCTTTACCAGAAGGATTTTCTCATTATGGTATGACTAAAGCGGGCATCATTTATTTGACACAGGCAGGAGCGTATGCTGGAGCAGATTATAATATTAATGTTAATGCTATTTGTCCTGGGATTATCCGCTCACAAATGTGGGAAAAAATTTTAGACAGTTATGCCCAAGCCGGGCAAGACAAAGAAGAAGCTTGGAGAACAAGCCTGAAACATTTTATCCCTCTTAAAAGAGGCGATCAGAAGCCGGAAGATATTGCATATACGGCTCTGTTTTTAGCTTCTGACCTGGCTGACTATATCACCGGGCAAGCTATTAATGTCGATGGCGGCGCTGCAATGAACTAAATAATTATAAAATAAAAAGAGGAATGGATATGAAAGAAAACAGTATTATGTATTTGGTAGAAGCTAAAGTTGATGAAAAAGACCTATCATCCTTAAGAGAACTGATTAAGAAAATGGTTGATCATACGCGTGAAGAAGAAGGAGCGCTCACTTATCACTGGTCAATCAAAGATAATATAGTCCATACAATTGAACACTATCGTGATAACGAAGCCGCAAAGATACATCTGGACGGTTTCACACAGCATTTTGCAAAAGATTATATGAATCTTGTTGAGGTAAGAGCCTGCACGGTCTACGGACGCCCAAATGCTGAGGTGAAAAGAATTCTCGATGGTTTTGGCGCGGTTTACAGAGAAACGATTGATGGTTTTGTCAGATAAGCAATTGAAAGCGAAAGAAAAAGGAGAAAAAATGGTAAAAACAGCGATGGTAACGGGGGGAGCACAAGGTATCGGTGAGGCTATCTCAAAACGTTTGGCAAAGGACGGTTTTGCGCTTGCAGTTGCTGACTTGAATATTCAAAAGGCTGAGGCAGTTGCTGAAGCTATCAAGAGGGACGGCGGCCATGCACTGGCGGTTCAGGTTGATGTAGCAGATCGTGACAGTTTCTTTTCGGCGGTTAGAACAACTGCTGAAATTTTAGGTGGGCTTGATGTTCTGGTAAATAATGCTGGCATCGCACCAGGGACACCAATTGAAGCAGTCGGGCTAGAACAATTCGACCAAATATTTCATATAAATGTAGCTAGCATTGTTTGGGGGACACAGGCTGCCTTAGAACAATTTGAAAAGAAAGAGCGACAAGGCACAGAAATCATCGGCAAGATTATCAATGCCAGTTCACAAGGTGGCGTAGTCGGTAATGCCGGCGCCTTTCTTTACAGCAGTTCTAAATTTGCTGTGCGCGGTTTAACGCAGGTTGCCGCTAAAGATTTAGCTGCAAAAGGAATTACAGTGAATGCTTATGCACCCGGAACTGTTAAAACACCAATGATGCTGTCGGCGGTCGAAGATCTTGCCAAAGCTAATAATCAGACTGAGGAGTGGGCGTTGCAACAATTCAGTCAAACGATTACTTTGGGACGTTTGTCAGAACCGGAAGATGTGGCAGCAGGTGTGGCTTTTTTAGCAGGGTCAGACTCTGATTATATGACCGGTCAAACACTTGAAATTGACGGCGGAATGCAGTTTCATTAAAAAATTATAGTCAATGCTGCAGTCGTCTTTAACGAAAGGAAAAAGAAATGATCGGATTAGAGGAAAATAAGTTAAAAGCAGTAGGCTGCAGTTATTCCTTAGTCAATCGGCATCATGGACCAGTCATCTGTGTCACTAAAGATAAGACTATCACAGAAGATGATGAAGCGACCTATGTCAAACTGTCAGACAATCATTTTCATAACGGTATCATTGAAGCTGATGTTCTAAGCCGGCTGTTACCTGATGCTCCTGACCATGCCCGTGGTTTCATTGGGATTGCTTTTAGAATTGCTGCCGATGATTCGATATTTGAAGCTTTTTATATTCGTCCTACAAATGGCAGATCTGACCTGCAGCTGCGGCGAAACCGTGCAACACAATATTTTTCCTATCCTCATTTTAAATATATGCACTCAAGAAGGTCACACCCTGGGGAATATGAAGCTTATGCGGATATGACTTTAGATGAATGGATTCATTTAAAAATAGCTGTTCAGGGAAGCAAAGCGCAATTTTACTTACATCATCAGGGACAGCCTACCCTGATAGTTAACGATTTGAAACATGGTGACAGCAAAGGCCAAGTTGGGCTTTGGGTGGATGTGGGGACGGAAGGCTTCTTTAAAAATGTAAAAATAATTCCTCTATAATGTTGTAATAAAGGGGAAAGTGGGCATAGGGGAGAGTTAAGATGAAACAGACAGAAAAATGTCTATTTTTAATTCATTATTTATTAAAAGAAAACAGGGCTTACAGTGATATTGAGATTCCTGATAGTAGTGAAGCGCAAAAAACTCTTCTTCGAGCTCTTTTAAATGTCAGACCTCCTCAGGCTGTTTCCGATGAATTTTTGGCTGTTGAAGACAGCTATTTGCAGACAGAATTGCTGCAAAAAGGAGTGATAGCAGTTGATGATCTTTCTCCTCTCCAGCCCCAGCTCTACCTTTGGCGGGGAGATATCACCAGGTTTAAGGCAGATGCTATTGTTAATGCAGCTAACAGCCAGATGCTAGGCTGTTTTCTGCCTAACCATTCCTGTATTGATAATGCTATTCATACTTTTGCAGGTATCCGTCTGAGACAGACTTGCAATAGACTTATGGTGGAACAGGGGCATTTAGAAAGAACAGGACAGGCTAAAATAACGCCGGCCTATAATCTGCCAAGTCAGTATATTATCCACACGGTGGGTCCGATTGTAAATCAAAAGCTTACAAATCGCAATCGAGAAGCATTACGTTCCTGCTATCAGTCTTGCCTGTCAATGGCTGAGCAGCACCATTTAAACAGTCTTGTATTTTGCTGTATTTCAACGGGGGAGTTTCTTTTTCCAGCTGAAGAAGCTGCACAAATTGCAGTCACTGCTGTCAAACATTTTTTACAGAAAACCGGTAGTTCAATAAAAGTGGTGTTTAATGTTTTCAAAGAAAAAGATGAAAAAATCTATGGTAAATTACTCCAAAACTCTTAAAGAGGCTGGCCGTCTTTTACAAAATGCAGAAGCCGTTTTAGTGGGAATAGGTGCCGGTATGTCTGAATCTGCTGGTTTAACTTACTCAGGAGAACGCTTCACGCGTTATTTCTCAGATTTTAAGGAAAAATACGGTATTACTGATATGTATTCCGGAGGTTTTTTTCCTTTTGCCAGTCAAGAAGAGTACTGGGCTTGGTGGAGCCGACATATCTACTATAATCGCTTTGCTGTTGATGCTGGGGAGCCTTATCTTAATTTATTAGAATTACTTAGGGATAAGAATTACTTCATTTTAACCACCAATGTTGATCACCAAGTCCAAAAAGCTGGTTTTAATAAAAAGAAGCTTTTTTATACCCAAGGAGATTATGGATTATTTCAATGCTCCGTTCCCTGCCACCAAAAAACATACGATAATAAGGATGTCATTCTTGAAATGATTAAGAAGCAGGAAAACATGGCTGTTCCTAGTGATTTGATTCCTTATTGTCCCAAATGCGGTGCTGTGATGACTGTTAATCTGCGTTCAGATGACCGTTTTGTTGAAGATCTTGGCTGGGAAAATGCTAAACAGCGTTATGGAACATGGCTGGAAGCAAATGTCAATAAGAGAATCATCTATTTGGAATTAGGTGTCGGTATGAACACTCCTGCCATTATTAAATATCCTTTTTTGAAATTGACAGCAGCAAACAAACAGGCAAAATTTTTGACAATCAATAAAACCTCTTTTCTCTATCCTGCTAAAGTTAAAAAACAAACCCTTCAGCTGGTTGGAGACATTGGAGGTATACTTTTGGATTTTTTGGATCAATAATGCCATTTTTGCACCCTAGAATCTATATATTGCTTATTGTAGGAGGCAATCAAATCTGTTTGAATCGTTTTAAATATCTCTATATTCTTATTTTAATCTGCAAATCAGTAAAACGATACTTATACTGCTGACTAGCTATTCTGCTTGCAAAAAATTTTATTAACGTCTTATAAAAAAATAGACATATAGCGACTGGTTAAAAATTATGATAGAATAGGAGTAATTAAAAATTGGAGGAGATCTTATGGCAACAAAAGAAGAGTGGACCAGTTTGTTTGAGACAGTAGTCGGCCGCAAGCCCAGTCCGCAGGAATTTATGAAGGCAAAAGAGACCGGTTTTGATCCGACTAAGATTATTGAAATATCTGGAACGAAGCAGGACAGTAATGTACAGCACCCCCAAAAAACTTCAGTGGGAAATGCGGGAGTTCCGTCTGATAAGAAGGACAAAGAAAAAATTGTTTTGCCGATTATTTCATTGGTGATTTCCGGTCTGTTCTTACTGCTGACCCTGCTGACACCTTGGAAGCTTATCTTTACGTCCTTAGCTTTGCTGGCTGTTATTATGGCTATGGTGCTGCTGATTGTCAATTGGAAAAAGCCAAAGAAACATCTGACCTTTATTGCTTTTGCGGTATCTATCCTTGCTTTTGCGGTCAGTCTGGGCGTGACAGCCTACACGACTTTCAGCAGCGACTGGTTTAAGACTGTTACCAAGGAGCCTAATCGTGATAAAGATACCGACAAGGATGA
Organism: Streptococcus huangxiaojuni; assembly: GCF_040930515.1. Lineage (NCBI taxonomy): Bacteria > Bacillati > Bacillota > Bacilli > Lactobacillales > Streptococcaceae > Streptococcus > Streptococcus huangxiaojuni. The sequence continues at coordinate 4,122 of NZ_JBFQEG010000012.1, read as the reverse complement.
CCTTGATGATGACGAGGAAGACAGCACGGACATCAATGATTATATTGATAAAGATTATAAGTTTGACTGGAGCGAGTCTGACTTTCTGTCTCTGAATGTTTACTCTGTTTCATCAGACAAAAGCGGTGACAAGGTTAAAGATATTCTTAAAACCTATGGCAAGGCGAGTGAGGCTCGAATCAGCGATAATAATCTGTATTTAACTTATAAAGACAGCAATAATTCTAAAATAGTTGATCTGGCGTTCAGCCGAAGAGACGGAATCTACACACTGGCCTACGCTCATGCCTATGGTTTTACTGATAATATTAAGACTGATTCAAATTATAAATCAACCTGGAAACAGTCTGATTTTGATGATTTAAAAGAGGCTTCAGATTCGGACCTGACAGCAGGCAGCAAGTGGACAGATATTCAAAAGAAATTTGGCAATCCTGAGTCAGCTGTAGAAAGTATTTCTAATTACGGTAATGGTGATGGCTTTGAGAAAACCTTGGATGTTACCTACAGCGATTACTCAGCTTCCGGAGACTATTTATCCTATGTCAGCCTTGATTTTAAAGAAGAAGACGGCGTTTATTATTTGACACACAAATACACTAGCGGAGCTTAAGCCGTTTTTTGACATAAATGATGAGACAGCTTAACGGTTTAAACGAAAAAGCTGCGATTTGAACAGCACCCCTAAAGTTAGATTTCTTGTCTAACTTTAGGGGTGCTGTTTTGATGAAATTTAGCTGCTGGAAAGAACTGACCGGTTTATTGCTCCGAAATTATGATAAAATAAAGATGATTAAATGAGGGAAGGGAGATCTTATGGCAACCAAAGAAGAGTGGACGGATTTATTTGAAACAGCTGTCGGCCGCAAGCCCAGTCCGCAGGAATTAATAAAGGCAAAAGAGACCGGTTTTGATCCGGGCAAGATTATTGACATTGCCGGAGGCACTCAGGGGAATTCCGCAGAGCAGTCAGCATCTGTCAGCTCTGATAGGAAAACGGGTGAAAAGAAAGTTTGGCCGATGATTGCTCTGGCAGTTTCTGGACTTTCTTTGCTCTTGGCTCTGCTGACACCTTGGAAGCTTCCCTTTGCGGCAGCAGCTTTGATAGGAGCAGCTTTTGCTGCAGTCTTGCTGTTTTTCAACTGGAAAAAGAGGAAAAAAACTTGGCTGCTTATTGCTTTTACGCTATCTGTCCTTGTCTTTGCAGCCGGATCGGGTGTGACAGCTTATACCTATTTTAACAGCAGTTCTCAAACGACTGTCGGACGGCTCAATAAAGATCAAAACAAGATGAATGCCTCCAAAAAGGACAGCGGCAAAAAAGTTAAAGAGAAAAAAGAGGAGGACAGCGATGATGACAAGGAAGACAGTGCAGACATTAATGACTATATTGACGGAGATTATCAATTTGACTGGACCGAGTCTGACTTTCTGTCCTTGAAAGTTTATTCCATTCATGACAGCAATAGAGGGACTAGAATTAAGACTATTCTCAAAACTTACGGCAAAGCAACGGAAGGCCGAATGAACGGTGACAGTTTGTCCTTGACTTATTTCAATGGAGATTATAGTTCTTTAAAGGAAGTTGAGCTGCGTTTTGTTCGAAAAGACGGGATTTACAGTCTGGACAAAGCAACAGCTGAAGGCCTTTCAAATAATACTGTCACGATAAAGAAAGATTATCGGGCGAACTGGACGCAGTCTGATTTTGATGCCCTGCAAGAGGCCCCTGAAGCTCCCAATTCGGACTTAACAGTAGGCAGTAAATGGACAGATATTCAAAAGCAGTTTGGAGACCCGCGTTTATCGGATCAAAGAATCGTTAACTTTGGGGACGGTGAAGGATTTGAAAAACAGCTGGATGTAACTTATCTTGATTACTCAGCTTCTGAAGGCTTCCTGCCTTATGTCCATCTTGACTTTAAAGAAAAGGACGGAGTTTACTACTTAACCCATAAATATGCTAAGGAGTAGGCGCTCTTTGAGCTAAAAATGCAAAGCTAAAATTCACTGGCAGTATAAGGAGAAGGCTCTTTTAAACTGCTGAAAAAAAGATTTCTATGGCATAGCCTTCTGTTTATGGTTAGCCTTTTAACCTGCAAACTGCAGAGCCGGGGAGAAACCCTGGCTCTTTTGCCTTTTCTTTAACGTGTGCTCTTTCTCAGCATGCTGATAAGCCATTTTTTTCTTTGAGCTGTCTAAAATATTATCACTTACTGGTTTTTTCGGTATCACTGTGCTATACTGATAACCATTAAAACGAATTATCTACAGGGAATAAGGAGCAGGCTATGGCTAAAAAGAAAAGTTTAAGCAGACCGGCTAAAGTGTTTTGGGGACTGCTGGCTGCAGTTGTCATCGCTATCACAGGAATTTGGGGGTATAATCGCTATATGCAAAAGAAAAAGGTTGACCAGCTTTATCAGCACGGCTTTCAGTTGCTGGAAGAACAAATCGCCACTTATATTAAAGAGAACTATTCCGGTGTCAGTAAAATCGAGTTCTCACCAATTTTTATATCTGGTGATGGCCAGCATTCATTTCTAAACCTAGATGTGGTGCCAGTGGTATATGATGAGTACGGAAATCGTGCTTTGTTAGGGAGAAAAATAGGAAACACTATGTATGGTAGGTACGGGTTTCCAACAGATTTTTATGTACTAGAGTTAGGAAGTGATGCTGAAGAAATTATTTATTTGGCAAGTTCAAGATCAGGCGAAGAGATTGATGTGTCCGATACAATTATTCTTCCTGAAGAAGCAAAATTGGGGACTGCTCCAGCTCTAGATGACAATATATTCGCTTTGATTGATAATAATCAACTAAAAGGGATAGAAAAAAATTCAGAAGGCAGTCCAGATGTTGAGATTGTTTATAACTTGGAGATAAAGAAGGGAGACTATGCTCAATGGCACTGACAGATAGTCAAATACAACAAATACAAGGGAATATAGATTATTCTAAATGTGAAATAGGTCAGGCTGTCAATGTAGGTACAAAAAGTAAGCCTGTTTGGTATGAAGTTATCCATGTTGAGGACAGTACAACCGAAGCGGTAGCTCTTGCACCTTGTGCTGATGCAAACTGTACAAACACCGACTACAGCCAAACCACCATTGTGGTGGCCGGCACTCAGCTGGTTGGCAAAGAAGGTTTTGGTGAGGATGCCTGGAATTCCACTAAAAATGTAATCGAAGCTCGAAGCGGGATGACCCCGCAGGTGGACGATATCTCCGATTTTTATGATAGCACAGCTGCCAAACTGGAAAAAGACCATGGCGGCGGGACCATTTCCAACATGTCCGGCTTCAGCCAGTCGGGTCCGGCAGTTGCTAAAGTAGCCGCAGCGCATCAGGTTCCCAAAATCACCAACTTCATGGACTGGGCAGCCAGCAGCGCTCTCTATTCTAAGGCTAATCCTAAAGGCATAACCGCTGAGGAGAAGGCTTGGCTGGATCAGCACGCCACCATTTATATGGATTCGACCAGAGATGTGACCTATCTGGATAGGAAGAACCATGGGAATATTCCTTATGGCAAGAAATATATTGTTGAAAGAAGGCAATTTTTTATCAGTTAAACTGTTTGCCTTTTTATTTATCCTATGCTATACTAACAACAATTAAAACGAATGAATAGTGTTGTCTCAAAAGATAAGGAGCAGGCTATGGCTAAAAAGAAAGGATTGAGCAGACCAGCTAAAGTGTTTTGGGGACTGCTGGCTGTGGTTCTCATCGCTATCACAGGAATTTGGGGGTATAATCGTTATATGGCAAGAGAAAAAGTGAATCAGCTTTATAAACATGGTTTCAGACTTTATGAGGAACAGATAGCTACTTATATCAAGGAGAATTATTCCGGTATCAGTAAAATCGAGTTTTCACCGATTTTTGTGGATGGAGACGGACGGTTTACGATGCGAACAGTCAATGTCGTACCAGTAATTTATGATGAAGAAGGAAATAAAGCATATTTAGGGAGAAAAGTTGAAAGCATACACCATGTAACTTATGGTATTGGAGCAGACTTAACTTTGCAGTTTGACAGTTTCGGAAATGAAATTATAGAATTAGTCGGTCAAGAAGGTGTTATTGATGTTTCTAATTACGATGAGTTACCAGA
>NZ_JBFQEG010000011.1:0-67781 GCF_040930515.1 Streptococcus huangxiaojuni | reverse complement strand
CTGACCTTGTCAAACGAGGCAATCGCTATCTCCGTTATTACTTAGTTGAAGCCGCCAACTCGGTGAGGCGCTATGATGACGAATACAAAGCCTTTTACAAGAAGAAGTATCAAGAAGTTCCTAAACATCAACACAAACGAGCCATCGTCTTAACCGCTAGAAAATTTGTGCGTCTGGCGGATGCGCTACTACGCAACCGCCAACTCTATACGTCACCAAGGAGGCCTATGGAAGATAGCTAGTATCTGCACATGTCCTTGGTCAAGCTAGCGAAAAATGTCATTTTTCGCTAGGTGTTTTTAGTGCGCCCTAGTTTACTGAATGTCAACTAAAGTTTTGACAACTTTATCTTGACTTTTTACCACTAGACTTTCATAAAGATACAAAGCCCGTTTAAAAAACCGTATGAAAATGGCGATAAGCCAGAAATCTTTGATTTGGTAGGCGCACCCCTGCCAAGACGACTAGAAGGGTGCGGTCGGCCGCTAGGATGACAAAGCTTTCAGACGGCTACAGTTTTTCTAATCAATTACTATTACAAAGCATGGTGTGTACCCTCTTTTTCACTAGGATTTTAAGTCAAGGACGGTTTAAATAATTTTACTGATAAGCCAATGTAAAAAGACAAAACCAAAAGTCAGCAGGTATACTAACGTAATAAGCAAAATATCATAAGTTAATTTAATATCTGCAAACGTTGATAAAATAAGCAAAAGAAAGGTTATCAAGGTTAGCAGCTGTAAAGTTAATTGAGCAGAAATGCTGGTAATTGTTATATTACGTTCATCAAAAACGTCAATATACATGCGGTGCAGTTTCTGCGGATGATGATAAATCCATTGAAAATTTAAGCCTATAATGAAACTGCTAACAATTATTCCAACAACCATGCCCTTGGCAAAACTGCTGCTTAAATTGGCATGCCTGAGAAAAAGAATTCCTAAAAAGCTCAGACTTAATGAAGCAAAGCTGATCCTGAAAATGTTTTTTCTGAAATCATTTTCAGTTATTTTTTTACCTAATCTATTTGTTATCATCAATTTTAGCAACATTCTTATATCTCCTTCTAATCTACTGTGCAGAAATGGGATAGCAAAAGTACTTCTTATAAAGTAACTGTTTTTGCTCCCAGATTGTTTTCTATTGTCAATATCTTTTTGGAAGGCAAAGCCATCATTAAGCGCAACTGTTATTTTTCATTTGGAATTAGATTTTTGCCTTAAAAAGTTTTTATAGAGCTATTTCTATATTTATTCTTCAAACAGAAAGACTTCTTCAATTGTTTTTCCGAAAAATTGTGCAATTTTATAGGCTAATTCTAAAGAAGCATTGTAGCGTCCTTTCTCCAAAGAAATAATAGTTTGTCTGGTGACCTCAACAGCATCAGCTAATTCCGCCTGGCTAATTTTGCTGGCTTTGCGCAGTTCTTGAATTTTTGTCTTCATTTTTCTCCTTTCAATAAGATACAAAGCCTGTATAAAACGCAAAGTAAAAATAGGAGACTGACCGCTGAGTGATTAAAGACTCAAGGGAAGTCTATCTTTTTTACATAGCGTTTAGGGCGTGTTCAATTAATAAGATACAAAGCCCGTCTAAAGCTTACAGCAAAAACAGAAAAATTGAAGAATCATAAGACTCATAAATCGTCGGTGTTTCCTACGATTGTGCCTAAAGAGTTTAGGGGTGATTCATTCTAACAGCTGTTATTATTAGTTTAGACTAAATGTCAGGTTTCCTTTACATTTTAAGTAAAGTATATTTTTTAAAGCAGCCGATTATTTGAACAAAACAGCCTTAAGTATACTGTTTTTTTGTTCTTTAACTGATTCTCGGTTTGGAAGCTTTTTACTGATAAATAAAATAGCTGTCAGACCGGTGAGAGTTATTGGAATCTTATTATTGCTTTTTAGTTTCATTTGAAAAAATGATTAAAAAACGTTAGAATGATAAGGGATAAATTTTTTGGGAGGAAACCATGTCTTACTCTGATTTAAAATTGTTTGCACTGTCGTCAAATAAAGAATTAGCAGAAAAAGTTGCTTCGACAATCGGGATTGAACTTGGGAAATCAACGGTTCGCCAGTTTTCAGATGGTGAAATTCAGGTGAATATAGAAGAGTCTATCCGCGGTCATCATGTTTTTGTTTTACAGTCAACAAGTTCTCCTGTTAACAATCATTTAATGGAAATTTTGATTATGGTTGATGCGCTCAAGCGGGCCAGTGCAGAGACAATCAGTGTAGTAATGCCCTATTACGGCTATGCCCGTCAAGACCGCAAAGCCCGTTCACGTGAACCGATCACATCTAAATTGGTCGCCAATATGTTAGAAGTTGCTGGTGTTGACCGCTTGCTGACAGTCGATCTGCATGCTGCGCAAATTCAAGGTTTTTTCGATATTCCGGTTGATCATCTGATGGGAGCTCCTTTAATTGCAGACTATTTTAATCGCAACGGGCTGACCGGAAAAGATGTCGTTGTTGTCAGTCCGGATCATGGCGGTGTGACACGCGCCCGCAAATTAGCCCAGTTTCTCCAAACACCGATTGCTATTATTGATAAACGCCGAAGTGTTACAAAAATGAATACCAGTGAAGTCATGCATATCATTGGAAAAGTTGAGGGTAAGACTTGTATACTTATTGATGATATGATTGACACAGCAGGAACTATCTGCCATGCGGCAGATGCGCTTGCTGAAGCTGGAGCAACACATGTCTATGCGTCATGTACTCATCCGGTGTTATCAGGCCCGGCTCTTACAAATATTCAAAATTCATCTATTGAAAAACTGATAGTTTTGGATACTATCTACTTGCCTCAAGAGCGTTTAATTGATAAAATTGAGCAAATTTCGATTGCTGATTTGATTGCAGAGGCTATTATCCGTATCCACGAAAAACGTCCTCTCTCTCCTTTATTTGAAATGGATAATGTGAGATAGGGGCAAAAAACAACCCTTTCGGGGGTTGTTTTTATATGCGGGCTGAAATGCTGCTCTTATGACTGGTAATCAGTATTCAGCTGGAAATGCAAATTTTCAGAATTTTTTGTATAATAGAGGTACTTATACTGATGAGGTGAGAAATGTGGACTTAACAAAACGACTTAATAAAAATTTAGATAAAATAGAGGTCTCGCTGATTCGTCAATTTGACCAATCCATTTCTGATATTCCCGGGATGATGAAATTAACTTTGGGCGAACCTGATTTTGCAACGCCGGAACATGTTAAAGCAGCAGCTAAAAAAGCTATTGACGCTAACCAGTCACATTATACTGGGATGAGCGGTTTGCTTGAGCTTCGTCAAGCGGCAGCTGACTTTGTTGAGGAAAAATACCATCTGAATTACAATCCTGAAGATGAGATTTTAGTAACAGTCGGAGCAACTGAAGCTTTATCTGCAGCTCTGACTGCTATTTTAGAGCCTGGTGACAGTGTTTTGCTTCCTGCTCCTGCTTATCCTGGCTATGAACCTATTGTTAATCTTGTAGGTGCTGAAATTGTCGAAATTGATACGACAGCTAATGACTTTGTTTTGACACCGGAAATGCTGGAACAAGCCATTGTAGAACAGGGTGACAGACTTAAAGCCGTTTTATTGAACTATCCTACTAACCCTACCGGTGTCACTTATTCGCGTGAGCAGATAAAGGCTTTAGCAGATGTTCTGAGAAAATATGACATTTTTGTAGTCAGCGATGAAGTTTATTCGGAATTGACCTATCATAAAGAAGCGCATGTCTCAATAGCCGAGTATCTGCCGGGACAGACGATTCTTATTAACGGTTTATCCAAATCACATGCTATGACAGGCTGGCGTATCGGTTTTATTTTTGCACCGGCTCTTTTAACAGCACAGTTGATTAAGAGCCATCAGTATTTGGTGACCGCTGCGGCAACTATGGCGCAGTTTGCGGCTATTGAAGCCTTAACTGTTGGTAAAAATGATACCCTTATCATGAAGGAAGAATATATTAAACGGCGCGATTATATTATTGAAAAGATGTCAGCTCTCGGTTTTAAAATCATAAAACCAGACGGTGCCTTCTATATTTTTGCTAAAATTCCTGCAGGATATGAACAGGATTCCTTTAAGTTTTGCCAGGATTTTGCGCGTGAAAAAGCAGTTGCCTTTATTCCTGGGGTTGCCTTTGGGAAATACGGTCAAGGCTATGTACGTCTGTCTTATGCGGCCAGTATGGAGACAATCAGTACAGCTATGGAGCGTTTGAAAGAATTTATGGAAAATCATGCAGACTAAAGAAACCAAGGGGTTGGTCCTTTACAATCGTAATTATCGTGAAGATGATAAACTGGTTAAGATTTTTACGGAGACAGATGGGAAACGTATGTTTTTTGTCAGACATGCCGAACGGTCTAAGCTGAATTCAGTTATTCAGCCTTTGACCGTTGCCGATTTTATTATAAAGATTAATAATAACGGCCTGTCCTATATTGAAGATTATAAAGAAGTAAGGCTTTATAAGGCGATTCATGATGATTTATTTATTCTTTCTTATGCTTCTTATCTGTCTGCTTTAGCTGATGCAGCTATTGCTGATAATACTGCAGATCCACAGCTCTTTGTCTTTTTGAAAAAAACGCTGGAGTTAATGGATAATGGTCTGGATTACGAAATTCTCACTCATATTTTTGAAGTTCAGATTTTGGATCGGTTTGGGGTACGTTTAAATTTCCATGAGTGTGCTGTCTGTCACAGAGTGGGTCTCCCCTTTGATTTTTCTTATAAATTTTCTGGTTTGCTTTGTCCGGAGCATTACCATGAAGATATTCACCGTAAACATTTAGATCCTAATGTTCCTTATCTTTTGGATCGTTTCCAGAATGTTTCTTTTGAAGAGCTGCAAAGTATCTCAGTTAAGCCGGAGATGAAACAAAAAATCCGACTTTTCTTAGATGATATTTATGATAATTATGTAGGGCTTCATCTTAAGAGTAAGAAATTTATTGATGATTTGGATAAATGGGGCGGCTTGATGAAGGACAGTTTCCAGTAAAAGGACAGCTGTTAAGTTTGTTTCTGAATTTTAAACTGTGGTTTTTTGAAAGAGTCTGAGGTCTGTTTTAGGTGCGGCACTAGTATTCAGACAGACTTCTGGAATTTTTTTAAAATCGTGCTATAATAAAAAAATATTAAAATGGGTGTGTGAGAGGATGTTATAATGAAAAAAATAGCTGTAGATGCTATGGGCGGTGATAATGCCCCTCAGGCTATTGTCGAAGGAGTCAATCGGGCTCTGGCGGAATTTAAGGACATTGAAATTGAGCTTTACGGCGACGAAGCGAAAATTAAAGATTATTTAACAGCAACTGAACGAGTGACTATTCAACATACGGATGAAAAAATTGATTCTGATGATGAGCCGGCGAAGGCTGTACGGCGTAAAAAAAAGGCCAGTATGGTAGTTGGTGCGCAAGCTGTTAAAGAAAAAAAGGTTCAGGCCCTTATTTCTGCCGGAAATACAGGGGCATTGCTGGCAGCCGGTCTTTTTGTAGTGGGACGGATAAAAGGGATTGACCGGCCGGGGCTCTTATCAACCTTGCCAACAGCTGATGGCCGAGGCGTTGATATGCTGGATTTGGGAGCTAATGCGGAAAATACAGCTCATCATCTGCACCAATATGCTGTTCTTGGCTCTTTTTATGCTGAAAATGTCCGATCTGTTGCTAAGCCCCGTATTGGTTTGCTTAATAACGGGACAGAAAGTACAAAGGGTGATCCCCTCAGGAAGGAAGCCTACAGCCTTTTATCAGCAGATAAGACGCTTAATTTCATTGGGAATATTGAAGCCAGAGAATTGATGAGTGGTGTCGCTGATGTGGTTGTAGCAGATGGTTTTACAGGCAATGCTGTCCTTAAAACTATGGAAGGCACTGGGCTGAGTATTATGGGAGTTCTGAAAGAGGCTGTTAAAACCGGCGGTTTTAAGGCAAAATTAGGTGCTTTTTTCCTGAAAGACAGTCTTTATCATTTACGTGATCTTATGGATTATTCACAGGCAGGCGGTGCAGTTCTTTTCGGACTCAAGGCTCCTGTTGTCAAATGCCATGGTTCCAGTGATGCCAAGTCAGTTTATTATACTATTAAACAGGTACGTACGATGTTAGAAACTGATGTTGTCAGTCAATTGACAGAAGCGTTTACATCAAAAGAAGATTAGAAAAGAGAGGGAAACTGTGGCTGTAATGACTAAAGAAGAGATTTTTGAAAGAATCAGCAATATGATTGCAGAACAGATGCATCGAGGAGATTTGGATATCACACCTTCGACCACAATTCAGGATGATTTAGGAGTGGATTCCATCGGTTTTATGGAGTTTGTTGTTAATCTTGAAGATGAGTTTCATTTAGATATTCCTGATGAAGCGGTTGATCAGATAGATTCAATGGGAGAAATGACGGATTATCTTTACCAAAAACTCAGCTAATCCAAAACGTTCGCAAAAAGCGGACGTTTTTGTTTTTCGTTTATCATAAAGTATGTGAAAAGTTGAAAAAGACTTTTTCTTATGTTAAAATTTAGTGGAACAAATAGGAAAGGCGAACAAAAGGATGTCACGCGAATTGATTTATAAGGGAAAAGCCAAAGATCTCTATACCAGTCCGGAAGATGAGGAGTTGATTGTTACGGTTTATAAAGACCAAGCCACCATGCTTAATGGTGCCCGCAAGGAAATTCTTGCAGGAAAAGGGGCTTTAAACAATCAAATCTCATCTTTAATTTTTGAAAAACTAAATGCCGCGGGGATTCGAACGCATTTTATTAAACAGCTGTCAAAAACTGAGCAGTTAAACAAAAAAGTTGCCATTCTGCCTTTAGAAGTTGTTTTGCGTAATGTTGCTGCAGGATCCTTTTCAAAACGTTTTGGAATAGAGGAAGGACTTGCACTTAAAAGACCGATTGTTGAGTTTTATTATAAAAACGATGAGCTTGATGATCCCTTTATCAATGATGAGCATGTGATGTTTTTGGATATTGCTGATGGTGATGATATTGCTTTTCTGAAAGAAGAAACACGCCGTATCAATAATTTACTGAAAAAATGGTTTGAGCAAATTGGTCTTCAGTTAATTGATTTCAAACTTGAATTTGGCAGAGATGCTGATGGAAATATTATTTTAGCTGATGAATTTTCTCCTGATAATTGCCGACTTTGGGATGCTGCGGGCAACCATCTTGATAAAGATGTCTTCCGACGAAACCTTGGCAGTCTTACGGCAGTCTACGAGGAGGTGCTTGAGCGTCTGCAAGGCTTAGTCTAGTTACGGTGTTTTTGAAGAATAATGCGCTGGCTTGTTTTATTTCATCGCTGCTGTGATTTTGTTTTTGGTTTAAAAAAAGTAAAAGATAAGTTTGCTGTCTGTATCTGTATTTTTTAACCGATAGAAAAGCAGCAGGCGTTGATGACTCGATTGTAAAGGGATTTAAAATGGATGAACGTATTTTTGTTGAGAAAAAGCCTCATTTTCAGGTAAAGTCACAGTCACTTGCCAAAGAATTAAGGCATAATCTGCAGCTGGAGAGTTTGACAGATTTACGGCTTGTGCAGGTTTATGATGTTTTCAATTTATCACAGGAATTAACGGCAGCTGCCAAAAAACATATTTTTTCGGAACAGGTGACGGATAATATTTTAACAGAGAAAGTGGTTAAAGAACTGTTTGAAAGCTATGCTTTCTTTGCAATAGAATCGCTTCCCGGTCAATTTGACCAGCGGGCTGCTTCGGCTCAGGAAGCTCTTCTGCTGCTTGGAAGTTCAGATGCGGCAACTGTCAATACTGCTCAGCTTTATCTAGTCAATCAAGATATTGCGGCTGGGGAATTGGCAGCCATTAAAAATTATCTGTTAAATCCGGTGGATTCGCGTTTTAAAGATATTTCAGCCGGCATGGTTTATCCCGACTTTTCAAAGTCCGATGAGACAATTGCCTATCTGGATTTTTTTGCTGCCTATACTGCTGAGGATTTTGCCAAATACAAGGCCGATCAGGGGTTGGCAATGGAGGTTGAGGACCTTCTTTTTATTCAGGATTATTTCAAGGCTATCGGACGTGTGCCGACTGAAACGGAACTGAAAGTACTGGACACTTACTGGTCTGATCACTGCCGTCATACAACATTTGAAACAGAACTTAAAGCTATTGATTTTTCGGCGTCTTCTTTTGAACAGCAATTGCAGGCAACTTATGAGAAATACCTTGCTATGCGTGCGGAATTGGGGCGCTCAGATAAGCCTCAGACCTTGATGGATATGGCAACGATTTTTGGCCGTTACGAGCGTGCTAACGGGCGTTTGGATGACATGGAAGTGTCTGATGAAATCAATGCCTGTTCGATTGAGATAGAAGTAGATGTCAATGGTGTCAAGGAACCTTGGTTGCTTATGTTTAAGAACGAAACACATAATCATCCGACAGAAATTGAGCCTTTTGGCGGTGCCGCAACCTGTATTGGCGGAGCCATCCGTGATCCTTTGTCCGGACGTTCTTATGTCTATCAGGCGATGCGGATTTCAGGTGCTGGTGATATTACAAGACCAATCTCCTCAACCCGGCCCGGCAAATTGCCGCAGCAGGTCATCTCAAAGACAGCAGCACAAGGTTATTCTTCTTACGGTAATCAAATCGGTCTGGCAACAACTTATGTTAAAGAATATTTCCATCCGGGGTTTGTTGCTAAGCGAATGGAACTTGGTGCTGTAGTTGGTGCTGCTCCTAAGAAAAACGTTGTCCGCGAGAAGCCCCAAGCAGGAGATTTTGTTATACTTTTGGGAGGCAAAACAGGGCGCGACGGCATAGGCGGCGCTACAGGCTCTTCCAAGGTTCAGACTGTTCAGTCTGTGGAAACAGCGGGTGCGGAAGTTCAAAAGGGGAATGCTATTGAAGAGCGTAAAATTCAGCGTCTTTTCAGAAAAGGCCGAGTCACCCGTCTCATTAAGAAATCCAATGATTTTGGTGCTGGCGGGGTTTGTGTCGCAATTGGTGAACTGGCTGACGGCCTTGAAATTGATCTCAATAAAATCCCTCTCAAGTACCAAGGACTTAACGGGACTGAAATTGCTATTTCTGAGTCTCAGGAACGTATGTCTGTTGTTGTCAGACCTGAGCATGCAGACCTCTTTATTGCTGAATGTGCGCGTGAGAATATTGAAGCGGTTGCTGTAGGAGTTGTAACTGAGAAACCGCATCTGGTTATGACTTGGAATGGACAGGCTATCGTTGATCTTGAGCGGAGCTTTCTGGATACGAATGGTGTCCGCGTGGCTGTTGATGCTAAAGTGGTGGACAGTGCTGCTGATTTGCCGGAACAGCGTATAACATCAGCTGCTACTCTTGAAAAAGATGCTGTAAATGTCTTGTCTGACCTCAACCATGCTTCACAAAAAGGTCTGCAAACGATTTTTGATTCTTCTGTCGGCCGTTCAACGGTTAATCATCCAATTGGCGGCCGTTATCAGGTGACACCTGCTGAAAGTTCTGTTCAAAAACTTCCGGTTCAAAATGGGGAGACCCGCACAGCTTCAGTAATGGCACAAGGCTTTAACCCCTATATTGCTGAATGGTCGCCTTATCATGGCGGAGCTTACGCTGTTATTGAAGCAGCAGCTCGTTTGGCAGCAACAGGGGGCAACTGGTCTAAGGCTCGCTTTTCTTATCAAGAATATTTCCAACGTATGGATAAACAAGCGGAGCGCTTCGGGCAGCCGGTTGCAGCTTTGCTGGGCTCTATTGAGGCGCAGATACAGCTGGGACTGCCTTCAATTGGCGGTAAGGATTCGATGTCAGGAACCTTTGAAGAACTGACAGTGCCGCCGACTTTGGTTGCTTTTGGAGTAACAACAGCTGATGTTGACAAGGTGCTGTCACCAGAATTTAAGGCTGCCGGAGAGACAATTTACTACATAGCCGGTCAGGTGCTTTCTGAGAATATTGACTTTACCCTTATCAAGGAAAATCTGGATAAGTTCGCGGCTATTCAGGCAAAATACAAGATTAGTTCTGCTTCAGCGGTTAAGTATGGCGGTGTGCTCGAGAGTCTCGCTTTAGCATCTTTTGGCAATCATATCGGTGCCTCAGTGGAAATAGAGGAGTTGGAGCACAGTTTGACAGCACAGCTTGGCGGTTTTATCTTTACATCCGGCGAAGACATTGTGGAGGCTGTTAAAATCGGTGAAACGACTGCTGATTTTAGTCTGGATGTCAATGGTGTTCATCTGTCAGGAACAAGTCTGCTTAAGGCCTTTGAACAGCCTTTAGAAGGAGTTTATCCGACAGAATTTACACAAACTGCCCAGGTGGAAGATTTACCAATTATTCCTTCAAACAATACTGTTAAAGCTAAAGAAAAGGTTGAACGGCCTCTTGTTTATATTCCGGTTTTTCCGGGGACCAATTCAGAATATGATTCAGCTAAAGCCTTTGAAAAAGAAGGAGGAGAGGTCCGTTTGGTGCCTTTTGTAACTCTTAATGAAGCTGCTATTAAACAGTCGGTTGCAGTTATGGTTGACCAAATTAATCAGGCCAACATTCTTTTCTTAGCTGGGGGCTTTTCAGCAGCAGATGAACCTGATGGATCGGCAAAATTTATTGTTAATATCTTGCTAAACAGAGACGTTCGGCAGGCTATTGATAAATTTATTGAGCGGGGCGGGCTTATCATCGGTATCTGTAATGGTTTTCAGGCTCTGGTTAAATCAGGGCTGCTGCCTTACGGCAATTTTGAGGCAGCGCAAAAAGACAGTCCTACCCTTTTTTATAACGATGCTAATCAGCATGTGGCTAAAATGGTTGAAACACGGATTGCCAACACTAACTCGCCTTGGCTGGCCGGTGTCGAGGTTGGCGATATTCATACTATTCCTGTCTCACATGGAGAAGGAAAATTTGTGGTCAGTGCTTCGGAATTTGCCCGGCTCCGCGATAAGGGACAGATTTTCAGCCAATATGTGGATTTTGCCGGCAAACCGAGTATGGACAGCCGCTATAATCCTAATGGTTCCTATTATGCCATCGAAGGAATCACCAGCGAGAATGGTCAAATTATTGGGAAAATGGGACATTCTGAACGTTATGAGAAAGGCCTTTTCCAGAATATTCCGGGAAATAAAGAACAGCTGCTCTTTCGCAGTGCGATTGAATATTTCACTAAATCATGAAAATTTCAATTTTCAGCAGGCGGCTGCTGTTTTTGAAAGCAGTGCTGATGTTCTGCAGCTAGTACTTTTTGGTGTTTTTGTCAAAAGTTAGTTTGCTTATGGCTGATCTGAGGGGAACGAATAAGCAGTTAAAGGTGTAAACATGTACGAAGTAAAATCTCTTAATGAGGAATGCGGTATTTTTGGAATTTGGGGACATCCCCAAGCAGCTCAAATCACTTATTTTGGGCTTCATTCATTGCAGCACCGCGGTCAAGAGGGTGCAGGGATTCTCTCAAATAATCAGGGTAAATTAATAGGACACCGAGACATAGGCTTGGTCTCAGAAGTCTTTCGCAACCCTGCAGATCTGGAGAAATTAAAGGGCACTGCCGCAATCGGACACGTCCGCTATGCGACAGCGGGTGAGGCTTCTATTGACAATATTCAGCCCTTCCATTTTAAATTTCAGGATATGCAGTTTGGGCTGGCTCACAACGGCAATTTGACAAATGCTGTCAGTCTTCGGCGCCAGTTAGAAAACAAGGGGGCTATTTTTTCATCAACATCTGATACAGAAATTCTGGCTCATCTTATCCGTCACAGCAAGCAGAAAGATTTTATGGGAAAGCTCAAAGAAGCTCTTAATGCCGTTAAAGGCGGTTTTGCCTATCTGCTCATGCTTGAAGATAAAATGATTGCTGCTTTGGATCCTAATGGCTTTAGACCGGTTTCTGTCGGGAAAATGAAAAACGGCGCCTGGATTATTTCGTCTGAAACCTGCGCTTTTGAGGTGGTCGGTGCAGAATGGGTGCGCGATTTAAAGCCGGGGGAGATTGTGGTGGTTGACAAAGAAGGTCTCCATAACGACTATTTTACTGCCGACACACAGCTTGCTGTCTGTTCCATGGAATATATTTATTTTGCCCGCCCTGATTCTAATATCCATGGAATTAATGTACACACAGCCCGCAAACGGATGGGTGCCCAGCTGGCACGGGAATTCGGTTATGAGGCTGATATTGTTGTCGGCGTTCCCAATTCATCCTTATCAGCAGCAATGGGGTTTGCTGAAGCCTCTGGTCTGCCAAATGAAATGGGCTTAATCAAAAATCAGTATACCCAGAGAACCTTCATTCAGCCAACTCAGGAACTGCGTGAGCAGGGTGTGCGCATGAAACTGTCTGCGGTATCCGGTGTTGTTAAAGATAAGCGTGTTGTGATGATTGATGATTCTATCGTACGGGGGACAACTTCGCGACGAATTGTGCAGCTGCTGAAAGAAGCTGGTGCTAAAGAGGTGCATGTTGCTATCGGCAGTCCGCCTCTGGCTTACCCTTGCTTTTATGGCATTGATATTCAGACTCGCCGAGAGCTGATTGCAGCCAATCATACCGTAGAGGAAACCCTTGCTATTATCGGCGCAGACAGTCTGACTTACTTGTCCATTGACGGTTTGATTCAGTCGATTGGGCTTGATACAGCTGCCCCTAACGGCGGTCTTTGTGTGGCCTACTTTGACGGCCAGTATCCGACGCCACTTTATGATTATGAAGAAGAATACCATAAGAGCCTGAAAGAGAGAATAAGTTTTTATTAGAAAAAGACAGTGATAAATCAGCGCTCTTGATGCTGTGCTGATTTAAACAACATCATGGCTTGATTCTGTCTTTTCTTGATTTTACCGGTTTTTATGTACAAAAAAGGAGAAAACAGTTATGTCTGACAAAAATGCTTACGCACAATCGGGTGTTGATGTTGAAGCCGGTTATGAAGTGGTTGAGCGTATTAAAAAACACGCAGCCCGCACGAAGCGTGCAGGAGCTATGGGAGGACTTGGCGGTTTTGGCGGTATGTTTGATTTATCGCAGACCAATGTGAAAGAGCCTGTCCTTATCTCGGGGACAGATGGTGTCGGGACAAAGCTTATGCTGGCTATCAAGTACAATAAGCACGATACCATCGGACAGGACTGTGTGGCGATGTGTGTTAATGATATTATCGCAGCCGGCGCAGAGCCTCTCTATTTTCTTGATTATATTGCAACCGGGAAAAATAAACCGGAACAGCTGGAAGAAGTAGTGGCCGGTGTTGCAGAAGGCTGTGTGCTGGCTGGCAGTGCCCTTATAGGCGGCGAAACAGCAGAAATGCCCGGTATGTACGGAGAAGATGACTATGATTTAGCCGGTTTTGCAGTCGGTGTAGCAGAAAAAAGTCGCATTATCGACGGATCCAAAGTCAAGGAAGGTGATATTCTGTTGGGGCTAGCTTCAAGCGGCATTCACTCAAATGGCTACTCGCTTGTCCGCCGTGTTTTTGCTGCTTATACAGGTGAAGAAGTCTTACCTGAACTGGAAGGTAAAAAACTTAAAGATGTCCTCCTTGAACCAACCCGTATCTATGTGAAGGCCGTGCTGCCGCTTATCAAAGAGAGTTTGGTTAATGGAATCGCCCATATTACAGGCGGCGGTTTCATTGAAAATGTGCCGCGTATGCTGTCAGAAGATTTGGCCGCTGAAATTGAAGAAAACAAGGTGCCCGTTCTGCCAATTTTTAAAGCCCTTGAAAAGTACGGTCAAATCAAGCATGATGAAATGTTTGAAATTTTCAATATGGGAATCGGGCTTGTGCTGGCTGTCAGTCCGGAAAAGGCTGACCGTATTAAAGAGCTGCTTGATGAGCCTGTCTATGAAATCGGCCGGATTATTAAAAAAACGGATGCTAGTGTGGTGATAAAATAATGGCTAAAAAAATTGCTGTTTTCGCGTCAGGCAATGGGTCAAATTTTCAGGTTATTGCTGAGCAATTTCCGGTTGAATTTGTTTTTTCAGACAAGCGAGAAGCCTATGTTTTAGAGCGGGCCAAAAATTTGGATGTTAAAAGTTATGCCTTTGAACTTAAGGAATTTGACAGTAAAGCAGCTTATGAACAGGCTATCCTTGATTTACTGACAGCACACCAGATTGACCTTATCTGTCTGGCAGGCTATATGAAAATCGTAGGACCGGACCTGCTGGCTGCTTATGAAGGCCGGATTATCAATATTCATCCGGCCTATCTGCCAGAGTTCCCCGGCGCTCACGGGATCAAAGATGCTTGGGAGGCCGGTGTTAATCAGTCCGGTGTCACTATCCACAGGGTGGACAGCGGGATTGATACAGGCCAAATTATCAAGCAGGTGCGCGTACCGCGCCTGGCTGACGACACTATCGAAAGCTTTGAGACACGAATTCATGAGCACGAATATAAATTGTATCCGGACGTACTGGAAAGTCTAGGAGCAGAGAGGAAAAAATGAAGGCTGCAAACTCAATTTTTAGGTAGGGAAACTAAAGAAAGCCTCTGCTGCTCAAGGAAAGTATCAAAAATGAAAAGGAGAAATCATGACAAAACGCGCATTAATCAGCGTCTCTGATAAAACAGGCATAGTAGAATTTGCCCAAGAATTGAAAAAACTGGGCTGGGATATTATTTCAACCGGCGGAACAAAAACTGCTCTTGACAAGGCTGGGATAGCCACTGTTGCTATCGATGATGTGACAGGTTTTCCTGAAATGATGGACGGCCGTGTGAAAACTCTTCACCCTAATATTCACGGGGCTCTTTTGGCGCGTCGTGATTCAGACAGCCACCTGCAGGCAGCTAAAGACAACCAGATCGATTTGATTGACCTTGTTGTGGTTAATCTTTACCCTTTTAAGGAAACAATCCTTCGTTCGGATGTGACCTATGATTTGGCGGTAGAGAATATCGATATCGGAGGACCTTCTATGCTGCGTTCAGCAGCAAAAAATCATGCCAGTGTAACAGTTATCGTTGATCCCGCTGATTATGCTTCCGTGTTGGAAGAACTGAAAAACAGCGGGGAAACTGCCTACACCACCCGCCAGCGTTTAGCAGCCAAAGTTTTTCGTCATACTGCAGCTTATGATGCCTTGATTGCGGACTACTTCACTGTTCAAGTAGGAGAAAGCAAACCTGAGAAGCTGACTCTTACTTATGATCTTAAACAGCCAATGCGCTATGGGGAAAACCCTCAGCAAAATGCCGATTTCTACCAAAAAGCCCTGCCAACCGATTATTCGATTGCTTCTGCCAAACAGCTAAATGGTAAGGAATTATCATTCAACAATATTAGAGACAGCGATGCAGCTATCCGCATTATCCGTGATTTCAAAGATCGTCCAACCGTTGTAGCACTTAAACATATGAATCCCTGCGGTATCGGCCAGGCTGATGATATTGAAAGGGCATGGGATTATGCATATGAGGCTGACTCAGTATCTATTTTTGGCGGGATTGTTGTCCTCAACCGTCAGGTTGATGCGGCAACGGCTAAGAAAATGCACAGTATTTTTCTTGAAATCATCATCGCACCTAGTTATACAAAAGAAGCCCTAGCTATTTTGACCCATAAAAAGAAAAATTTACGTATCCTTGAACTGCCGTTTGAGGCACAGGATGCCAGCGAGACTGAAAAAGAATACACAGGCCTTGTCGGCGGACTCTTGGTGCAAAACCAAGATGTAATTAAGGAGACTCCTGCTGATTGGCAGGTAGTGACCGACCGGCAGCCCGATAAACAGGAAGCGGCAGCTCTTGAATTCGCATGGAGAGCCATCAAGTATGTAAAATCAAACGGCATCTTAGTAGCTAATGACCACATGACCTTGGGTGTCGGTCCGGGCCAAACCAACCGTGTTGGCGCGGTGCGTATTGCTATTGAACAAGCTAAAGACCGATTGGACGGCGCAGTTCTTGCCAGCGATGCCTTCTTTCCTTTTGCGGACAATATTGAAGAAATTGCTTCTGCAGGTATTAAAGCCATCATACAGCCAGGCGGCTCTGTCCGTGACAAAGACTCTATTGATGCAGCTAACAAACATGGCATTGCCATGGTCTTTACGGGCGTAAGACATTTTAGGCATTAAGTATTCAAATAGGAAAAACAGGGAGCAGAGAGGAGATTTATGAGGAAATATGTCAAGGACAACTGGAAAATTTTACTGCTGCTTATTGTATTGATTATTTTATCTGGCCCTTTTTTCTCAGTGCTGATTTCTTCTTTTTCAGCCTATTTAAATGGAGATCTGGGCGACTGGCTGAGTTTTTACGGGGCCATTACAGGCCTTGTTATCTCTCTTCTTATCATTCATCTGCAGCTTTTCCTTGACAGGGAAAGAGAGAAAGCAGCTAACCGGCCGGTTCTTTTTCTGGAGAATGACTATCAGGCGATAAAAAGCGGCAGCCAGATTTACTATCATGACAAATATTGGTTTAGTTTAATTAAAAAAGGCAAAACGAAAAAGTTAACTAACCAATCTCTGAAAAATTTTTATGCCAAAGAAGATAAAAGAGATAAGACGCTGTCGCTGGAAATCGTTAATAATCAGCCTATCTTTAACCTTCACATTCAATTTGGAGACAGAGAAAGCTTTGCCCTTATTCCAAAATTATCGGAAGGGCAGAAAATTTATGTCATCTCAAAAGAACATCAGGAAGCAATATTTTCCTATCTGCTGACAAATAAGCCTGACTTTAATCATGTCCCAAAAAGGATAAGACTGCATTTTACAACCTTAGCCGGAGAAACCATTTACCAGGAGTATACTGTTGATGCAAAACAGTACTGCAAATTAATAAAAGAAAAGTATGGCGTAAATTATCCCAAATTACCAGAAGGAAGCCACCTTTGCGACTACTTTATTAAAGCCTGAACTTAATTTTCCGTCTGATTTAAGCCCGACAGGGCTTTTTAGTCTGCCTTATTTTTTGAATGATTTTAGCAGAATGACACAGGCAATGCAGAAAAACAATTGGAGGGAGCACATTAGTGATTGGTTAATAACAATTGAAATAATTCTGTTTTATGCTAAAATACTAGCATAGATTAGAGATTTAGAGGTATCAGTATGCTAGCTGAGGATAAACTGCTGGTTAAAATTGCAGAAATGTATTATCAGGAAAATAAAACACAAAGTCAGATTGCCAAAGCATTAGGTATTCACAGGACGACAATCAGCCGTCTTTTAAAGCAGTCCCGAGAGGAAGGGATTGTTCAGATCAATATCAAATATGATAAAGCTGGGACTTATGCGATTGAAAAGCAGCTGGAGAAGACTTTTGGCTTACAAAAAGCCATTGTTGTACCGACAGCCAGTGATTTGGAACGCAAACAAAAAGACATACTGCTGGCCCAGGCTTTAGCTGCTTATTTAAAAAAATTACTGCATGACGATATGACCATCGGTTTCTCTTGGGGTGCCACGTTATCGGCAGTTGCCAGTCAAATGCCGGAACTTAACTTATCGGGTATTGTCTGTATTCCGATGATTGGCGGACCATCGGGCCGTTTAATCAGTGACTATCATGTCAATACCATTACTTACGAAGCAGCAAAAAAACTTCATGGTATTGCACTTTTAATTGATTCTCCAGCCATTCCTGAGACAAAGTCCTTAAAAGAAGAGCTGCTGAAAAATGTCTTTAATCAAGAACTCATCAGACTTTGGGATCGCCTCGATGTTGCGATAATGGGCGTAGGCAGTCCCCTTCTCAAAGACAATCAAACATGGCAAGACTTTTATGGTCAGGATATCATCGAAAACATTAAGGATAAGGACATTGTTGGGGATGTTGTCTCGAGGTTCTATAATATTCATGGTGAACACATTCAAAGCGAGCTTGACGAACGGCTTATCGGAATCGAAGCAGATAAGCTGCGTGAATGCCCCTACCGTATTGGCGTAGCCGAATCCAAGGATAAGGTCTCTGCTTTGATAGGAGCGCTTAGAGGAGGCTATGTTAATGTTTTAGTGACCACTGAAGAAACAGCAAGAGGAATTTTGGATGCTTTGCCGCTATAAAAAACAGCTGAGGATATTTTTTTCTCAGCTGTTTTTTGTGCATTTTTTTAAAAGAATAAAAGCAGCAATTCACATTTGTTATTTAATTTTAAAAAATGTGAAAAATCTATTGACAGCAGAAATAGATAGTGTTATATTAAGTTCGTAACAAATGTTATTTAAAAATCACAAATGATAAAAGGAGGGGGATTATGACATGGCTGGGTATTGAGAATAAAGTAATAATTGTCACTGGCGGTTCATCGGGGATTGGACAGGCTATTGTGGAAGAGCTTCTGGCTAATGGGGCGAAAGTAGCAAACTTTGATTTGACAAAACAGACCGATGAAAATGAATGTCTGCTTTTTATCAAAACAGATATCAGTTCACGCTCAGAGGTGGAAAATGCAGTACAAGAAGTTGTAGAGCATTGGGGGACAGTTGATGGTCTTGTTAATAATGCCGGCATCAATATTCCTTGTTTACTGGTGGATCAGCAACAGCCTTACAGTAAGTATGAACTCAGCGATGATATTTTTGAACGTCTGGTTGCTGTAAACCAAAAAGGGCTTTATTTAGTCAGCCAGGCTGTTAGCCGTATTTTGGTAAAAAAACAATCAGGTGCTATTGTGAATATGGCCTCTGAAGCAGGACTCGAAGGTTCTGAAGGGCAGGGTATTTACGCTGCTACAAAGGCTGCTGCTTACAGTTTTACACGATCTTGGGCTAAAGAGCTAGGGAGGCATGGCATTCGTGTGGTTGGTGTGGCCCCAGGAATTATGGAAGCAACCGGTCTTAGGACTTTAGCGTATGAAGAAGCCTTGGCTTATACACGGGGAAAAACAGTTGAAGCGATTCGGGAAGGTTATTCGTCTGTTGATACGATACCTCTGGGTCGAAGTGGAAAACTAAAGGAAGTGGCTGACTTGGTTCTTTATTATCTGTCTGACCGTTCCTCCTATATCAGCGGCATTACAACTAATGTCTCCGGCGGAAAAACACGAGGTTAAAACCCAAAAAGTAAACACACCTTAAAAACTGTGAAGAAAGAAGGCGACTTCAAGATAGCCAGCCGTAAATGACTGAAGACTGTGTCGTCTTAGTCGCCGCCCGCCCCCTTCTAGTCGTTCTGGCAGGGGTGCGTCTGCGAAATCAGAGATTTCGGACTTACCGTCATTTTTGTTGTGAGCTTAAACGCCCTTTGTATCTTGGTTTAACTGAACACGCCCTAAGAGCTGTGCAAAAAAGATAGCCTGTCCTAGAGCCTTGAGTCTCTTCGTCCAGTCTCCTATTTTTGCTTTGCTCTTTAAACGGGCTTTGTATCTTGGTGTGAGGAGGTGAATTGGATGGCTCAGGTTATTTTGACAGCACATGGTCATTTGGCTTCAGAGATGAAGGCTTCGGCAGAAATGCTGTTTGGAAATTTACCGGATTTCCATGCTATTGATTTTTTAGCAGAAGATGGTCTGGACAGTCTGTCTGAAAAAATTTATCAAAAAATGAAAACGCTTAACTGTCCGCTGATTATTTTTGCTGATCTATTTGGAGGGACACCGTTTAATGCAAGTTGTTCAGTTGTTTTGAAACATCCGGAACTAGAGGCTGAAATTATTTCAGGTATGTCTCTGCCTCTTGTACTGGAATTAGCTACTATGCTTAAAACCTGCCCAATCGAGACAGTGGCTGCGGCTCTTCTTGATTTAGCAAGTGATAGCGTTCGGGTGTTTGATAAACGCTTAAAACCACTTGAAACAGAAGAGGAGGATTTTTCATGAAAATTAAATTAGCGAGAATTGATGATCGTTTGATTCACGGGCAAGTCGCAACAGTTTGGGCCAAAGAAGCTGGGGCAGAGCGGATTATTATTCCAAGTGACGAAGTGGCTGGTGATGAAATCAGACGAACTCTAGTTAAACAAGCTGCCCCTCCAGGGATTAAAGTAAATGTTGTCACCACAGAAAAAGCGGTTAAAGTTTATCATAATCCCAAATACAAAGATGAAACGGTTTTTTATTTATTTACTAAACCGCAGGAAGTCGTCGATTTAGTGAAGGGAGGCGTTCCGATTGACAGTATCAATATTGGCGGTATGCAGTTTAAAGTCGGACGTGTTCAGCTGACAAAGGCAGTTTCGGTTTCTAAAGAGGACGTTGCTGCTTTTTATGAATTAATTGATTTAGGGGTTGAACTGGATTGTCGTGTGGTAGCAACAGACAGTCCTAAGGATTTTGAAATATTGCTTAAGCAGGCAGTTTTTAATTAATTTTTGCCTGACAAAGCAAGAAAGAGGGGGATGAGATGGCTCTATCAGTTTTGCAAATTATACTTATATTTATTTGGTCAAGTATCACCGGTATGGGCAGTGTTTTAGATGAGTTCCAGACCCATAGACCGCTTATCGCTTGTACTGTAACCGGTCTTATTTTAGGGGATATCACAACCGGTATTATCCTTGGGGGAACACTTGAATTAATTGCCTTAGGATGGATGAATATTGGGGCGGCTCAGTCTCCGGATTCTGCCTTGGCCAGTGTTATTTCGACGATTTTGGTGGTTGTCGGACGTCAAGATATTCAAAAAGGGATTGCTATTGCCCTGCCGGTAGCGGTTGCCGGTCAAGTCTTAACAGTTTTAGTACGTACAGTTACTGTTGCAGTTCAGCATGCTGCTGACAGAGAAGCACAGGATGCTCATTTTGGAAAAATTATCTTTTTGCATTTCTTTGCTTTAATATTTCAGGCAATGAGGGTAGCTGTTCCTGCTACTTTAGTAGCCGTATTTGTTGATGCGTCTGCAGTAACCAGAATGCTTGATGCGATACCGGAGGTGATTACAGGCGGTCTTGCAGTGGCTGGCGGTATGATTGTTGTTGTTGGTTATGCAATGGTGCTGAATATGATGTTTATTAGGTATTTGATGCCTTTCTTTTTTGCAGGTTTTATTTTAGGCGGTTATTTGGATTTCAGCTTACTGTCCTTTGGCGTTCTTGGTCTTATTCTCGCGCTGGTGTATGTACAGCTAAATCCTCATTTTACTAAAACAGTCAGTGCAGGCAATGAGAATTTTCATTTAAACGATGATGAATTGGAGGACTGATGAACACGGCCTAAGAGCTGTGCAAAAAAGATAAAACTTCCTCGAAACTAAAGTTTCTTTGTCTGTTTTCCTATTTTTGCTTTGCTCTTTTAACGGGCTTTGTATCTTGTTAATTGAACACGCCCTAAAATCCTAGTGAAAAAGATGGCTGTCAACGTGATGTCGTCATCACTTGCCATCCCCTATTTTCATACGGATTTTTTAACGGGCTTTGTATCTTGTTGAACTGAACACGGCCTAAACGCTGCGGGAAAAAGATGGCCTAATCTAGAATCTGATGATTCGTCGATCAGTCCCCTATTTTCCTTTTGCGTTTTTAACGGCCTTTGTATCTTGGTGTAAGGAAGGGAATTATGGTAACACAGAGTTTGACAACTGAGAAGAAGATAAGTAAGCAGGATTTATTTAAAACATTTGTTTATTCTAATTTTCAGCAGGCTTCTTTTAATTTTGAACGGATTCATGCTTTGGCTTTCTGTGTCGATATGATCCCTGCGATTAAGCGGGTATACAGCAGTAAGAAGGAGCAGGCAGATGCTCTGAAACGTCACTTAACTTTTTTTAATGTTACTCCGGCTATGTGCGGTCCTGTTATTGGGGTGACAATGGCTATGGAAGAGGCGCGAGCTAACGGTGCGGATCTGGATGACGGGACAATCAGCAGTCTGAAAATCGGTCTGATGGGACCGCTTTGCGGTGTAGGAGATCCTTTGATTTGGGGGACCTTGCGTCCTGTTACTGCAGCGATTGGAGCATCGATGGCTTTAAGCGGGCAAGTGCTGGGGCCGATTGCTTTTTTCCTAGCCTTTAATATTATCAGATTAGCGATTAAGTGGTATGGCTTAAGTTATGGTTACAAACAGGGGCTGGGGATTGTTAAGAATTTATCTGGGAATATTCTTCCAAAGTTAACAGAAGGTGCAACTATTCTGGGGCTCTTTGTCATGGGAGTCT
The DNA here is from genome assembly GCF_040930515.1 of Streptococcus huangxiaojuni. Taxonomy (NCBI): domain Bacteria; kingdom Bacillati; phylum Bacillota; class Bacilli; order Lactobacillales; family Streptococcaceae; genus Streptococcus; species Streptococcus huangxiaojuni. Next base: position 45,725 of record NZ_JBFQEG010000011.1, on the reverse strand, counting down.
TGGTTACTAAATGGACCAGTATCAATGTTTCGCTGACTGCATATAAAACCACGGGAGCAGACGGTAAAACCGTGGTTACCACTATTCAAAATATCTTAGATGACTTGGTTCCTGGCTTGTTACCCTTGGCACTCACTTTTGCGATGATGTATTTTCTTCGAAAAAAAATCAGTCCAATACTGCTGATTTTTGCCTTGTTTGCTGTCGGGATTGCTGGGTATGCAGCTGGGATACTATCATAGCTAAATAGAATTGCAGGAGGCAGACAATGGAGAATTTTCGATTATGCATACCGACAGATATTCGTTTTGGCAAAGAGCGATTAAGTGAACTGCCAGAAGCGCTTGAGACTTTTGGGAAACGTGTCTTATTTGTTTATGGCGGCGGTTCAATCAAAAAAATAGGCCTGTATACCAAAATTATGGCCTTATTGAAAAAGAATGATTTTATAGTAGCTGAATTATCCGGTGTTGAGCCCAATCCACGTATCGAATCAGTTCGTGAAGGGATAGCTATCGCACGGCAGCAGCAAGTAGATGTCATTTTAGCTGTTGGCGGCGGTTCTGTTATCGACGCCAGCAAAGTGATTGCAGCTGGGGTCTATTATGATGGAGATGCCTGGGATTTAATTACAGACAAAAGTTTAGTGGGGGAAGCCCTCCCTCTTGTTACTATTTTGACACTGGCTGCGACCGGCACGGAGATGAACCGCAATGCGGTTATCTCAAATCTTGCGACTAAAGAGAAACGGGGGACCAGCGGCTGGGAATTGATTCCGCGTGTATCGTTTTTAGATCCAACCTTGACTTATACTGTATCCAAGTGGCAGACAGCAGCAGGTTCAGCTGATATGATGAGCCATTTGTTTGAGCAGTATTTCAACAGAACTGAAGGAACCGATGTTCAGGACAGTATTGCGGAAGGTCTTTTGAAAACTATCATCAAACATGCCCCAATAGCTGTTCGGGAACCAGACAATTATATCTCTCGTGCTAATTTGCTATGGGCTTCGACCTTAGCTCTGAACGGACTGGTCGGTCAAGGTCGTTCAGGGGCGTGGAGCTGCCATGCCATTGAACATGAACTGTCTGCATACTATGACATTACTCATGGTATAGGGTTGGCTGTTATCACGCCCCGCTGGATGAAGTACTGTATAGACAGAGATGCCAGTACACATGCTAAGTTTGCAGATTATGCCCGCAATGTTTGGGGACTGACGGATGGAACTGATAAAGAACTGGCACAAAAAGCCGTTCGGCAGACCTATCGCTTTTTCAAAGATCAGTTGGGTATTCCGATGACTCTACCGGAAGTAGGGATCAAAACACAGGATATTCTTGCAGAAATGAGCCAAAAGGCTGTTGAACATGGAAACTTATCTGAAAACCGTTTTGTCAACCTAGGGACAGAGGCTGTTGAGCAGATTTTAAGGGCTTCCTTTGAACCGATGGATAATAATGAACCTGAAAGTAAATTCTAAAACAAAAAACTATTAATTGCAGAGGCTGTTTATGGAATCATGACTAAAAAGCGAAGATGACAAAAATTAAAAACACATAGCATCATTTAAAAAATGGTGTTTACAGCAAGGGCATTGCTCGTTCGGTACTATTTAGCCTTTGTATTTTATTTTGGGGAAGGAGTGAGCTATTAGAATGAAAACCAAAGCAGTACGTTTGTACGGAAAGAAAGATTTACGATTAGAAGAATTTGAACTGCCTGCCCTCAAGGATAATGAAATTTTAGCATCAGTAGTTACTGACAGTATTTGTATGTCATCATGGAAGCTGGCCAATCAGGGCTCTGATCATAAAAAAACGCCAAATAATCTGAATGAGAAGCCGATTATAATCGGTCATGAATTTTGCGGGGAAATTTTAGAGGTCGGAAAGAAATGGCAGGAGCAATTTAAAAAGGGGCAGAGATATGTTGTTCAGGCTAATCTGCAGCTGCCGGACCGTCCGGACTGCCCGGGCTATTCTTACCCTTATACAGGGGGTGATGCCACATATATTATTATTGACAATGATGTTATGGAGCAGGACTGTCTGATTGTCTATAAGGGAGACAGCTTTTTTGAAGGTTCTTTACTGGAGCCGCTCTCCTGTGTTATTAGCGCTTTCGAAGCTAATTACCACTTAATTGAGGGGAGTTACCGCCATAAAATGGGAATCAAAGATGGCGGAAATTTACTTATTTTGGGCGGAACCGGACCAATGGGGCTTTTAGCGCTTGATTATGCCCTACATGGACCGGTCAATCCCCGTCATCTTGTTGTCACGGATGTAAATCAGGATAAGCTTGAACGTGCCAAAAAACTCTATATGCCGACAGAACAAACAAAACTCAGTTTTGTTAATACTAGAGATATGGATAATCAAGAGACTGTTTTGCGTGACACTGCAGGCGGAGAGGGATTTGACGACATCTTTGTTTTAGTGCCGTCTGAAGCGCTTGTTACAATGGCTTCCAATCTTTTAAATCCTGATGGCTGTTTGAACTTTTTTGCCGGACCTCAGTCTAAAGACTTCCTATCACCTGTGAATTTCTATGATATTCACTATGCTTTTACTCACTATGTCGGGACCTCAGGCGGCAGTGCAGCTGATATGCGAAAAGCTGTTGAAACGGTTGAGCAGGGCAATATATCTGCGGCAAATATTGTGACACATGTGCTTGGCTTAAATGCGCTGGCTGAAACAACGCTGTCACAGCCGGAAATCGGGGGCGGCAAGAAACTCGTTTATACGCATAAAAATTTTGAGCGGCTGGAGTTGGCAAAGGCAGACCAAAGCGATCCGATTTTGGCTGAGATTTTGGGCAAAACAGAAGGTATCTGGAGCAAGGAAGCCGAGGATTATATTTTAAAGAACTATCCTGAAATCTGAAAAAGATTGCAATTCCTAAAAGAATTGCTATAATCCTTTATAGCAGGTTATAACTTGCTTGCTGTGTGAAAGATATCATTTTTGCTGTCTAAATAAAGGAGGCGAGCACCGTGGATCAGTCAACACAATACAATTGGGCAACTTTAGGGACTGGCGTGATTGCCAATGAATTGGCACAGGCTTTAGCAGCTCAAGGCAGAAAGCTCTATTCGGTGGCTAATCGAACTTATGAAAAGGGATTAGCTTTTGCTCAAAAATATGGGATTGAAAAAGTTTATAAGACAATTGATGAAGTTTTTGATGATCCTGAGGTAGATATTATCTATATTTCTACCCCCCACAATACCCATATCGAGTTTTTACGAAAAGCTTTAAGCAAAGGGAAACACGTTCTGTGCGAAAAATCGATTACACTCAACAGTGAAGAATTGGCAGAGGCCGTTAGGCTGGCTGAGAAAAATCATGTTATCCTTGCAGAAGCGATGACGATTTTTCACATGCCGATTTACCGTAGGCTGTCAGCGATTGCAGATTCTGGAAAATTAGGAGAACTCAAGTTTATCCAGATGAATTTTGGCAGCTATAAGGACTATGATATGTCCAACCGTTTTTTCAGCCGCAGCCTTGCAGGCGGAGCTTTGCTGGATATCGGAGTATATGCTATCTCTTTTGTACGCTGTTTTATGCGCTCAAAGCCAGATCAGCTTGCCTCGCAAGTAAGACTGGCTCCGTCAGGTGTTGATGAACAAGCAGGGATCCTTCTGTCCAATGGAGCGGGTGAAATGGCAGCTATCAGCTTAAGCCTCCATACCAAACAGCCTAAACGCGGGACTGTTGCCTATGATAAAGGTTATATTGAAATTTATGATTATCCGCGAGGTCAAAGAGCTGTTATCACCTACACTGAAGACGGCCATCAGGAGGTGATTGAGGCCGGCAAGATGGCAGATGCCCTTGCCTACGAAGTAGCCGATATGGAAAGAGCTGTTTCCGGTGAAGAAAATACGATGCGTCTCGACTACACTCAAGATGTGATGGCTATTATGACAGAACTTCGCAGAGAATGGGGATTAGTCTATCCCGAAGAAGAATCAAAGACTTAGCTTAAACAACAGTGTTTTACTGCCATCCCAATCTGTCATCAGATTGGGATTTTTTCCTATACAGCGTCTTGTCTGACCTCCTTCAGCTAATATCAATAGTTAGTAATATATGACAAAACAGAGGCGATGTTACATCTCAAAGACAGTTTCTTTAAATTACTCCAGATAGTCTTGTCCCATTCTGAATTTATGATAAGATAAAAAAACAAGAAAAAAAGAAAAGGAAATGAGTAATGAAAAAACGTCATAAAATACTATTAACGTCAACCCTCCTTCTATCTGCTTTTCCACCTCTTGCTATTCAGGCTCAAGAGGCAGCAGTGGGCCGGGCATGGACTCCCCGTACTTTAGAAGAGGTCAAGTCAGACCTTGTACAGTCTGAAGACAGTCGCAGCTACACCGTCCAATATGGTGATACGCTGAGTACTATTGCTGCAGCGCTGTCTGTGGATATGGCTGAATTAGCCAAAATCAACCAAATTGCAGATATTAATCTCATATTCCCAGGGACTGTTTTAACGACGGTATATGATGGGCAGAATCAAGCAAAAGAAGTTACAATTGAAATTCCGGCTGCCGCAGATGAGACAGAGCCAGTTGTTGCCGAGGCAGATTTGGCTAATAATGAGCTGGTAATAGAGGGTCAAACCCTCCCTCTGGAGGATATAGGTAGGGAATCTTCTGCTGAGCAGGGCAACACTGTAACAGAAATCCCAGAACCTGATGCTGCCAATCAAGAGCAGAATTTAGATGCTGACACAGCAGATGTTCAAACAGAACCGGCAGCAGAAGCAGCCGAAGAAATTCCAACAGAGGAGGCGGCTCCTGAGGAAGTCTCGCTGCCAGCCGAAGAGCCAGTTGCAGAGGACGCCCCCGCGACTGAAGACACGGCAGAAGTTCCAGCTGAAGAAGTGATTGAAGAAATTCCGACAGCAGAAGAAACTGCGGAAGCTTCAGCTGCTGAAATAGCTGAAGACAGTCAAGAACCAGCAGCAGAATCCGTGCCTGTTGAAACTGCAGCCAGCACAGAAGCTGCTCTGGCAAATCCTGAAAATGCCGGACTGCAGCCCCAGGCCGCAGCCTTTAAGGAAGAAGTTGCGTCTGTTTTTGGCATCAATTCTTTCAGTCTCTTCCGGGAAGGCGCTGATGATGACCATGGACAAGGTTTGGCTGTTGATTTTATAGTTGGGGAGAATGCTGATTTAGGCAATCAGGTAGCGCAATATGCTGTTGACAGTATAGAAGCTAATAACATTTCCTATATTATTTGGGAACAGCAGTTCTACTCACCGTACGACAGTATCTACGGATCAGCCTACACATGGAATGACATGCCTGACCGCGGCAGCATCACCGAAAACCACTACGACCACGTCCATGTGTCGTTTAATGGATGATAAAAAACACCCAGCTTCATTGAAAGCTGGGTGTTTTTGTCAGTGCCTTTTATGGACCCTTTGAGGGAACTTTCTATTATTTTTATTTGGGATCATTTTAATAAAACCATTTTTAGGTTGTTCAAAAACTGCCTGGAATAATAGCAGTGAAATTATTGTTAGAAGAGCACCAATCACAGTACTATCCATAACTAAAATCATATAATCAAAAAAGCTTTTCAAACTACTTAGAAGAAGAAAAGGGATTTTTGCTGTGCTAGCTAAACTGGCTAATATATTAATTGCGATTGTAGTATAAAAAAATAAAACATTAAAAAAATTTTTAGTTATTTGAAATTTATTTAAAGAAACAATTTTCTTTTTTGTATTATTATGTTCATTGGCTAGATTTCGAAAAAGAATTGGAATAATAGCTGGCAATAAAAAAGTAATAATATTTGTCCCTTTTTCACCCGGTAATATATATAAAAGAAAAGCCAATAAAGATATGGTACAAATATAAATTGTAAAGAATACAAATAATTTTTTTGCTTCTTCCATTTTAAATGAATAGCTGATAAAAAGTAATATTCGAGCATATAGCGTTAAAATATATAATAGGATCGTAGCTATAACAGCTATTCTTAACTCATCTTGTTTGCTTACTGCGACTATGATTGTCAGAAAAAAATAAAAAGACAATAATTCTCCTACAATCATACATCTTTGTTTAAAGAGGAAGGACCATTTTTTTGATAAAAATTTTATAATAATAAGGTATCTTAATAATAATACAACTAGGAAAAAAGGTGTAATAAGTATTTGTGGGAGGTTATCATAATAAAATACAGGGATTAAGATTAGCAGAGAGAAAAAGTCTGTTAGAACATGTATCCAAGGTTTATTGCTGACGAGCCATTTAGTAAAAAAGATTGCTAATAAATTAAATAAAAAAATCAATAAATAATTTGGCAGGTGAGATAAATCAATAATTTTAGAAAAATGGCCGGTAAGCTGCCTTAAAGAGATAAAACTTAAAGACCAAAAAAATAAAAAGAAAAATAAGGAATACCCAACCTTAGACAGTTTTGAATAACTTAATTCTTGGCAAAAATGAAATGCGATTATAACTTTAATTAGTGCTATACATGTGGTCAATAAGTAAATGAATTTCAAATCAGCCTTTACGTAGTATAATATGCAATATCCGATTATTAATAATACATCAGTTACTAATAAGATGGGAACACTAGGGAATAAATTCTTTTTTTCAGTGACTTTTTCAGAAATATTATTGAATAATTTTTTTCTTGGCAACTCCATAAAATAACTCCTTTATCTAATGATATAATGCAGCTATTATACTTTAACAAAGATTAAATATCAATATGAACGAAATTTTGCCGAACAAATATGTTATAATAATCCTATATAATTCGTGAAATGTGCTTGTTTTGCGAAAGGGTTTTAGTTTTTGGATAATGGTTTTCAGAATTTTCATGTGAGGTATCTTAACTATGAAACTGTTGGTTGTTGGATCTGGCGGCCGCGAGCACGCGATTGCCAAGAAGTTACTGGAGTCTCCGCAGGTAGAGCAGGTCTTTGTGGCACCTGGGAATGATGGGATGACGCTGGACGGATTAGATTTAGTCGACATCGGAATTTCCGAACATTCTGCCCTGATTGCCTTTGCACAGGCAAATAACATTGCTTGGACCTTTATCGGTCCTGATGATGCTTTGGCAGCTGGGATCGTGGATGATTTTAATCAGGCTGGTCTTAAAGCTTTTGGGCCCACCCAGTTGGCGGCAGAATTGGAATGGTCTAAAGATTTTGCTAAGAAAATCATGGGTAAATACGGCGTTCCAACGGCGGCTTACGGAACTTTTTCTGATTTTGAAGAAGCGAAAGCTTATATTGAAAAACAGGGTGCGCCAATTGTGGTCAAGGCTGACGGTCTGGCGCTGGGCAAGGGAGTAGTCGTAGCTGAAACCGTTGATCAGGCTCTTAATGCAGCGCGGGAAATGTTGCTGGACAATAAGTTTGGTGATTCAGGTGCGCGTGTGGTGGTTGAGGAATTTTTGGAAGGTGAAGAGTTTTCGCTTTTTGCCTTTGTCAATGGGAATCAGTTTGATATTATGCCGCCGGCTCAGGATCATAAGAGAGCTTTCGACGGTGATAAGGGGCCAAATACAGGCGGTATGGGAGCTTATGCCCCAGTACCCCATCTGCCGCAAAGTGCAGTGGACACTGCAGTAGAAACGATTATTAAGCCGGTACTGGGCGGTATGCTGGCGGAAGGACGTCCTTATTTGGGAGTGCTTTATGCCGGCCTTATCCTGACAGCTGACGGCCCCAAAGTTATCGAGTTCAATTCGCGCTTTGGTGACCCGGAAACACAAGTGATTTTACCTCGTCTGACTTCTGATTTTGCGCAAAATATCACGGATATTTTAGAGGGAAAAACGCCTGACATTACTTGGGCAGACACAGGAGTAACGCTAGGTGTAGTGGTTGCCTCTGAGGGCTATCCGCTTAATTATAAGAAAGGCGTGGAGCTACCTGCCAAAACGGATGGCGATATCATTACCTATTATGCGGGGGCTAAGCTGGCAGAAAACAGCAGCCGGCTGCTGTCTAACGGAGGCCGGGTCTATATGCTGGTTGCTACGGCAGATACTGTTCAGGCTGCGCAGGATAGCATTTACAGCCAGCTGGCTAAACAAGAGACAGCCGGTCTCTTTTACAGAACAGACATCGGAGGTAAGGCTCTTGGGAGATAGAACCTGTGTCCTGGTCAGCGCCTGTCTGCTGGGTGAAAACTGTAAGTATAATGGCGGCAATAATTACAATCAGCAAGTCATCGATTTTGTGTCTGATAAGGAAGTTATTGCGGTTTGTCCGGAAGTCGCAGGCGGTCTGCCTGTTCCCAGAAAACCTGTGGAACTTTCCGGCGGTCACGTCCGTGATGCTGAGGGTAAAGTCTATGATAAGCCTTTTCAGACTGGGATTGCTCATACTCTTGCTTGTCTGGAAGGAAAAACGATTGATTTGGCTATCCTACAGTCAAGAAGTCCGTCTTGCGGAGTCAAGCAGATTTATGATGGCAGCTTTTCCGGAAGGAAAACAGCAGGGAGCGGGCTCTTTGCACAAAAGCTCAAAGACCTTGGATATAAGGTCCTTGATGCTGAAGATATGAACCAAATGAAAGGAAAATGATGAAACCAATTATTTCGATTATTATGGGGTCAAGTTCCGATTGGGCAACCATGAAAAAAACGGCAGATATGCTGGATAAGTTCGGAGTCAGCTATGAGAAAAAAGTTGTTTCGGCCCACCGCACACCCGACCTCATGTTTCGGCATGCTCAAGAAGCGCGCGGCCGCGGGATTAAGATTATTATCGCCGGGGCAGGCGGAGCTGCTCACTTACCTGGCATGGTGGCCGCAAAAACCACTCTTCCGGTTATTGGTGTGCCGGTCAAATCACGGGCCCTGTCTGGCTTGGATTCCCTCTATTCAATTGTGCAAATGCCTGGGGGTGTGCCTGTGGCAACTATGGCTATCGGTGAAGCAGGAGCGACCAATGCAGCGCTTACAGCTCTGCGTATCCTCTCTGTTGAAGATAGTGAGATTGCAGACAAACTGGCCGATTTTACCCGTGAACAAGGCGAAATAGCGGAGGCTATGACAGATGAGCTCGACTAAAACAATTGGGATTATAGGCGGTGGACAGCTGGGGCAGATGATGGCTATATCAGCTATTTACATGGGCCACAGAGTGATCGCTCTCGATCCGGCAGAGGACTGCCCTGCGTCGCGCGTGGCAGAGCTGATTGCGGCGCCTTATGACGATGTTGCTGCCCTGCGCCAATTAGCAGAGCGCTGCGATATTCTCACGTATGAGTTTGAGAATGTAGATGCGGACGCTCTTGATGCTGTGGTCAGAGAAAAACAGCTGCCGCAGGGGACTGCCCTGCTCAGAATGTCGCAAAACCGTATTTTTGAAAAAAATTTCCTGTCGAAAGAAGCGGAGGTGCCTGTAGCCCCTTATAGAGCTGTTACTTCTAGCTCCGACTTAAAAAATCTGGACTGGTCAAAAAAATATGTCCTTAAAACAGCGACAGGAGGCTATGACGGGCACGGACAAAAGATTCTTGGTGGTCAGGCTGACCTTCAAGAAGCAAGTCTGCTGGCTGACTCAGCTGATTGTGTGCTGGAAGAATTTGTCAATTTTGATTTGGAAATCTCGGTTATTGTATCCGGGAATGGGCAAGATGTGACAGTCTTTCCAGTTCAGGAAAATATCCACCGCAACAATATTCTGTCCAAAACCGTTGTGCCTGCCCGCATTTCGCCAGAATTAGCTGAAAAAGCTCAAACCATGGCGAAGAGAATTGCTCACAAACTTCAATTATCCGGTACCCTTTGTGTGGAAATGTTTGTAACAGATGACGGCCTCATCGTTAACGAAATCGCACCGCGTCCCCATAACTCAGGCCACTACTCCATTGAAGCCTGCGATTTTTCACAGTTTGACACCCATATCTTAGGTATCCTAGGTAAACCATTGCCGGCTGTCAAGTTACATGCACCGGCTGTCATGCTCAATATCCTTGGTCAGCACCTGGATAAAGCTCAGGCCTATATTACTGCTAATCCTAGCGCCCACCTCCACCTTTATGGTAAACTAGAGGCAAAGCATAACCGCAAGATGGGACATGTGACCGTGCTTTGTGATGATTCTGATGAGGTTGAGGAAATGGGTAAAGGATTAGATTTTTAATGATAGTGTAATCATTCATATCTTATTGAAAATAGTCAAACAGGCGTAGTTAAGGAAGCCTTGCTTTAGCAAACGAGGCTGGATATGGATTTAAGTAAGTCTATTCATCAGTTGCTAGTAGGTAATAAGCGTTTAAGGAAGGCAATTAGTTATAAAATTGATTTTTAGGTGAACACTATGAAAACTATCGGTCTTATCGGTGGTATGAGCTGGGAAAGTACTGTTTCGTACTACCAACTTATCAACGAAACCATCAAGGAAGAACTCGGTGGCCTCCATTCAGCAAAAATTTTGCTTTATAGCGTGGATTTTGCCGAGATTGAGCATTATCAAGCTAGTGGTGACTGGGACAAGAGCGCTCAGGTCTTGTCTGAAATTGCTCAGAAGTTGGAGCAGGCTGGTGCGGACTTTATTGTCATCTGTACCAATACCATGCACAAGGTGATTCCGCAGATTGAGGAAAAAATTTCTATTCCGATTTTGCATATTGCGCAGGCGACTGCTGAGACTTTACTTGAAAAAGGCATTCAAAAAGTCGGCCTTTTGGGTACCAAATACACCATGACTCAAGATTTTTACAAGGAAAAACTGCTCGAAGCTGGGCTGAAGGTAGTCATTCCAGACCAGTCTGGCGTTGAGGAAGTTAATCGGATTATCTATAACGAACTTTGCCTAGGCCATATCTTAGAAGGATCAAAGCAAATCTACCTTGCAGTTATAGATGATTTGAAAAACGCTGGTGCTGAGGCTGTCATTCTAGGCTGCACAGAAATTGGCCTTCTTGTCAAACAGGAAGATACCGACATGCCCCTTTTTGATACAACAGCTATCCATGCTCAGAAGGCAGCAGAGTTGGCATTTGATGACGTATAAACCAAGTAATGTTTAAGGGAAAAGCGAGTGAGACTGAGGTGTTTGAAACAAAAGGACGGTATTCAAAACAATTTTTGGTGACTGATTCTTGATAAATTTTTTGAGGGAGAAGAAGTAACTTTTGATATGAAAATTTGCATTTTAGGCTTAGGTGTAATAGGGACAACTTACGGCTATGTTTTCCAGCAGGCTGGACACCATGTGGAGCACCTTGTGAGAACCGGCAAGACTGTTCCTAAACAGTTAACTGTCAGTTTATTAGACGGCCGTTATTCCAAAAAAGGGGAAGAAAAAACTGCCGCTTATGATATTTGCCTAGCTGAACCTGATACTGTTTATGATTTTATTTTTCTAAGTGTCAGGCATGGTAATATTAGTGAGGCTCTTGAGACACTTAGGCAAAATAAGATAAGAGGAAGTTTGGTTTTCTTTTGCAATTTTTGGAAAACAAGTGATGAGATTGCTGAACTTGCCGGAGATTATGCCTATGTTATTGGCTTCCCTACTGCCGGCGGTCATCTTGAAGGGAACCATCTTAATGCAGTCCTGTTTGATCATATTATGCTCGAGCACAAGACAAAGACAGCTATTACTAACTATCAAGATTTAGATCTTCTGATGCAGTCAGCTGATATTAAGCTGGAGATTCCTTATGACATGGTAGAATGGATCTGGGTTCACATGGCCATCAATGCAGGGGTCACTTCAACAGCTGCTGGTTTAGGCAATATGGCTGATCCACAGCAGCTGGCGGCTGATTTAATGAATGATTCACAGCAACTGGCACGCGCGGTTAAGGTGATTCGCGAAACAAGCCGAGTTGTATCGGCCTATGGCGTTGATCTGAGACGGTATAAAGGAGAGCTGCTCCCTTATAAGATGCCTGCATGGCTGGCTGGTAAAATCATGAAATCAATGTTTGCTGCCAATCCGTTAACCAGACGGATTATGACCCTGCATAATGATAAAGACGATATCTTTTACGGCTGTCAAAAAGTTTACAATGCTGGAAAACAAGCTGGAGTTTCGATGCCTCTGTTTACTGAAAATATTAAAAAGATAGACCAGTATTTTTAAATTTAGACGAAAGGGAATTATGATTATGATTCGAATTATCCTCCATGCTTTTGTTGAAAATAGTCGGACCGGTGTGTTTGAAATTGTTTTTGCTTCAACTGATGAATGCTGTTAAGCAAAAAATAACAGAATTAAAAGCGCAGTTTCCAAACGATTATCTTCCTGTTTATGACCTTCCACTGGATACGGATTTGAATAAACTTCCTCATTATCCGTCAGTGGCTATTGGGAGAGAGGAGTTGGAATGATTAGCTAGTAATCGGTTTAATAAAAGAAACAATATAGGAGCAAAGCTACCCTCGATAAGGATACAGGCTGCTCTTATCCCCAAATTGAGAAAGGAAAACGGGTATCATATTTGCTGAACTGAACCTGAGCGGAAAGCTCGGAATTTAGATACAACCGCTAGGGTACAAGCACCCGATTCTATAAAAATTTGCAAATTAAATCAAAAAGGAAAGGACTGGGCTCCCTGTATTCACCAAACTGAATACGGACTCATCTGTTCCACAAATTTAGAAAGGAAATGAGGGTTCCGAGTACTTGAACTCGGGCTAAAAGCGTCGAAAAAAAGATAGACTTCCTTGTGTGCAAGCACACGGTGTCAGTCTCCTATTTTTCTCTCGCTTTCTTAAGGCCCTCTGTATCATAAACATGCTAGAACGTTATTCCCGCCCTGAGATGGCGAACATTTGGTCAGAAGAAAATAAGTACCGCGCTTGGCTGGAGGTTGAAATCCTTGCTGATGAGGCCTGGGCTGAGCTAGGTGAGATTCCCAAGAAAGATGTGGCTGAAATCCGCGAGAAAGCGGACTTTGATATTGCCCGCATTCTAGAAATCGAACAAGAAACTCGTCACGATGTGGTCGCCTTTACCCGTGCTGTTTCTGAAACGCTTGGCGAAGAGCGCAAATGGGTTCACTATGGCCTGACCTCAACCGATGTGGTTGATACAGCCTATGGTTACCTCTACAAACAGGCAAATGCCATTATCCGCCGCGACTTAGGGAACTTTATTAAGATTGTGGCCGATAAGGCGCGTGAACACAAGTATACCATCATGATGGGGCGCACGCATGGTGTCCATGCGGAGCCAACAACCTTTGGGCTTAAGCTAGCGACTTGGTACAGTGAAATGAAGCGCAATATAGAGCGTTTTGAGCATGCTGCCGCTGGTGTAGAAGCTGGTAAAATTTCGGGTGCTGTCGGTAACTTTGCCAATATTCCTCCTTTTGTTGAAGCTTATGTCTGTGAAAAACTTGGCATCCGTCCACAGGAAATTTCGACACAGGTGCTGCCGCGTGACCTGCATGCCGAGTATTTTGCTGTGCTGGCAAGCATTGCGACATCGATTGAACGCATGGCGACAGAAATTCGCGGCCTGCAGAAATCTGAGCAGCGCGAAGTGGAAGAATTCTTTGCAAAAGGCCAGAAAGGAAGTTCGGCTATGCCTCACAAGCGCAATCCTATCGGTTCTGAAAATATGACCGGTCTTGCACGCGTGATCCGCGGGCATATGGTGACCGCTTATGAAAATGTTGCACTGTGGCATGAGCGTGACATCTCCCATTCGTCGGCTGAACGCATTATTGCAGCGGATACCACTATTTTGATTGATTACATGCTCAATCGTTTTGGCAATATCGTCAAAAATTTAACGGTCTTCCCGGAAAATATGATTCGCAACATGAACTCAACTTTTGGTTTGATTTACAGCCAGCGTGTTATGCTCAAACTCATTGAAAAAGGGATGACGCGTGAGGAGGCTTACGATTTGGTTCAGCCTAAAACCGCCTATTCTTGGGATAATCAGGTGGACTTTAAACCATTGCTTGAAGCAGATGAACAGATTACTTCCCGGCTGACACAAGAAGAAATTGATGAGCTCTTTAACCCAGCTTATTACGCCAAACGTGTCGATGATATTTTTGCACGTCTTGGCTTATAGAAAAAATATTCACTTTTGTATACACTAAAATTATTCTGAAACGTTTACCGAACATATCCGTCAGTCAAGATTCATAATTCAATTGATAAATGAGCTTTTTCATACATTTTCAAAAATAAAATGGCAATTTTTACAAACTTTTAAGGATGTCATAAAAAAGAAAGTTGGTTGCATATGGAGTATCAAACAGAAGTCGTTGTTGTTGGTGCGGGAGCAGCTGGTTTTGGAGCAGCTCTTAGCCTTGTTGATGCAGGTAAAAACGTTATTATGCTTGAAAAGGGGAATCGGTATGGTGGTGCCGGTATGTTTGGAGCAGAAGGCTTATTTGCTGTTGGCAGCAAGCTTCAACAGGTTTCAGAAGATGATAAAACGCGTGATTATACACTTCAGGATGCCATAGATGAAATGTTAGAATACACTCATCATCGGTCAAATGCTCGTATGACACGCGCGATTTTAGGGAAATCTGCTGAAACAATCACATGGCTGCAGGAACACGGCATGGAAACTGAATTGGTCAATAATACTCAAGAAGTCCATCAAGACCATGCAATGGTTTATCACCAATACATTGATAAATTTGCTGCTTTTGACAGAATGAAGGACTATTTTGAGGCAAAAGGCGGCATTCTTTTAACCGAGACTGCTGGCCAAGATTTGATCTATCAGGAGAGTCAAATCAAAGGAATAAAAGCGCTTAAGGTCAATAACGAAACAATTGAAATCAGCTGTCAGGCCGTTGTTTTAGCAGACGGTGGTTTTGTCGGGAATGAAGAAATGGTTTCTGAGGCTTTGACCATCGCCCCAGAATTCCTCTATAGCATGGGAGAGCGCAAAGCGACAGGGGACAGCTTTACAATGTTAGAAAAGTTGGGAGTTGAAACGCGTAAACACCGCTACTTTGAAAACCATGCTGCTACAGTTGTGTCAAAAACGAATCCTAAATGGCGAAATATGGCTGTATTTACTTTGACGAATTTACCTTTTCTATGGGTTGATGCGCAGGGCAAACGTTTTGCTAATGAGGAAATCGTCTATGATTTTGCTCTATGGGGGAATGCTGTTTATACAGTTGGCGGCCGTTATTACTTCCTTATGGATCAAGCACAGGTTGACTTTCTGAAGACAAATGTTTTAGATTGGACCCATTCCTTTGAAAGGACTTTTGTGACATTGGCGCATCAGCCTATGACCCATCAGGTTGGACCATTTCCAACCTTAGACAGTGATTTGGAAGAAGCTGCTGAAAATGGTGCTGCCTTTAAGGCTTCAAGTTTACAAGAATTAGCAGAACAAATTGGCTGTTCATTCCAATCTTTGAAAGAAACAGTTGAGACCTACAATGCAGCTATCCAACAGAAGTCGGATGCTGAATTCGGGAAATCCAAAAAGTTTCTTAAATTTCCTATCACAGAAGGCCCCTTCTATGCGGTTCGCCCCATCTCTACTTCACTAGGGACTATCGGCGGGATTCCTGCCAATGAAGATTTTCAGGTGTTATTCCCTAATCAAAAACCGCTTATGGGAGCTTTTGTCGCGGGTAATAATGCGACTGGCATGTATGACAACTCCTATCCGACCCTAGAAGGAATTAGCTGTGCTTTTGCATGGAATTCCGGCCGGATTGCGGGTGAATCAGTTGTCAAATTGTTAGACCAAGGAGTATCAGCATATTATTGTTAAATTAGAATGCAATCTTATAATCTTTAGTGATAAAAATTAGTGTGAATAGAGAACCTTTTACGATATGAGCAGCCCCAAAAGTTAGATATAAAATCTAACGATTGGGGTGTTTTTTATGAAATTGAGTTACGAAGACAAAATTCACATTTATAAACAACCAACAAGAGGGCCCGTCTGTGTGCTTAAAACTGAGCGAGCGGAGCTCAGCGTAAATTCCTAATTCGCAGAGGGTATTGTCTGGGAAAGCAAGATTTTCTTTTTTAATCAAAATGGTTTGCTAAATAAACCAGTCGTGCTAAAATAGGCTAATAAAAAAAGAAAAAACAGGGAGTTTTTAGGAGGAGCAGTGAAAAAGTTTGGCAGAACAATTAAATACCTAAGGCTTATCAAAAAATTGACACGGGAAGAACTCTGCGGCGATGAAACAGAACTGTCAGTCAGGCAGCTGGCGCGGATTGAATCGGGTGAATCAGCCCCAACTCTCAATAAAATAAGGTACATTGCCAAGCGTTTGGGAGTGACTGTCGGTGAACTGACAGACGGGGAAGGTTTGGATCTGCCTGCTCGGTATGAGGAATTGAAATATCTTATCATGAGAACGCCCATATATGCTGACACCAATCGTGTGGAATTGGTTGAGACCTATTTTGATGAAGTATATGAGCAGTATTATGATAATCTGCCTGAGGAAGAGCAGCTGGCAATCGATATTCTTCAGTCTTCTTTAGATGTTCAGATTACAGATAATATCGAATTTGGCAGTGTTTTACTGCAGGATTATTTTGAACAAGTCAAAGCAAGGAAGATTTACAGCATCAATGATTTGCTGATTATCGGCCTCTATTTTTACCAAATTTCCTCTGAGCACATTTATACTGATGATATTTCTTCGGAGACTTTGGATATGCTGGCCGGCCGCTTAATTCTTCAGACGCATTACATTGTACCGAGCTATCTCTTTTTACTGAGGGATGTCTTGCTGCAGTGCGGCGGTATGCTTTTATTAACACATTCCTACCGGCATTTGCCGGCCATTGTTCAGGAACTGAACACCATCATCAATAAAACCCAGGATTATCAAAAGAAGCCGCTGGTTGATATGCTCGAGTGGAAATATTACCTGTATGTTAAACAAAATTTCAGCCGGGCTCAACAGAAATACCAGCAGGCAGTGCAGTTTTCCACTATGATTGATGATGCTGTGCTAAAAGAAAATTTAGAAAAAGAATGGCATAAGGACACCTTACAGTTAAGAACATGACAAAAATGTCATGTTCTTCTTGCTTTAAAATAGGTATAATGGGCTAAGTCTATCGGAAAGGAGGAATACAAATGTTACAAGCCTTTTTAGGGTCTATTTGGTGGTTTCGCTAAGCCGAAAAAGTCCCCCAAAAATAAGAAATCACATGATGTCATTTCTTACTTGTCTCAAAAACACCCCTTAACTTGGGGTGTTTTTGTTATCAGGTTTTCAGGCATCAAAGAAAGCAGACGATTTACAAAAGCTGGCTGATGAGACTAAGTGCAGAGACAGGCGGTTTGTGCAGCAGTGAGGCGACAGAGGAACTGCAGTATCTGAACCGTTTATCGATAAGACAATAGTTTTTCTGTCTTTTTTCTGTTATACTGGTCTCATGGCAAGAATTTTAGATAATCATTTAATGGAAGATGAAGAAGCGCTTGAGCCGACACTTCGCCCGCGCTACTTAAAGGAATATATTGGCCAAGACAAGGCAAAAGAACAGTTGAAAATTTTTATTGAGGCAGCTAAAATGCGGGATGAGGCGCTGGATCATGTCCTGCTGTTTGGCCCTCCCGGTCTGGGGAAGACGACTATGGCTTTTGTTATTGCTAATGAACTTGGGGTAAATCTCAAGCAGACAGCAGGTCCTGCGATTGAAAAAGCCGGCGATCTGGTCGCTCTCCTCAATGATTTAGAACCAGGAGATGTTCTATTTATTGATGAGATTCACCGGCTGCCTATGGCTGTTGAGGAAGTTCTCTATAGTGCTATGGAGGATTTTTATATTGATATCATGATTGGGGCCGGTGATACCAGCCACAGTGTTCACCTTGATCTGCCGCCATTTACGCTTATCGGAGCTACCACACGTGCTGGTATGCTGTCCAATCCCTTGCGTGCCCGCTTTGGTATTACAGGCCACATGGAATATTACAGTGTCGAAGCACTGACCGATATTGTGGAGAGGACAGCTGCTATTTTTACAATGGCTATTGAACATGATGCCGCTGTAGAATTAGCCAGACGCAGCCGCGGGACACCGCGGATCGCCAATCGTTTGCTGAAACGGGTCAGAGACTATGCTCAAATTATGGGAGACGGTCAGATTAATAAGGAAGTGACAGATAAAGCTCTAACCATGCTTGATGTCGATCATGAAGGTCTGGATTATGTGGATCAGAAAATCTTAAAAACCATGATTGAGCTCTATCAAGGAGGACCTGTCGGTCTGGGGACTTTGTCGGTTAATATTGCTGAAGAACGAGATACAGTCGAGGACATGTATGAGCCTTATTTGATTCAAAAGGGCTTTATGATGCGGACAAAAACCGGCCGGGTAGCCACTGCCAAAGCTTATGAGCATCTTGGCTACACATATCCTACAGAGAATTAATCTTTTTATAATAATATGAAACCAAGATGCCAGTTAGATGACATCTTGGTTTCATTATTTGGTAAAAGATTTTTCCTATCGTTTTTGTTACAATAAGTAGGATAGGAGGACTTATTTATGAGAAAAACCATTAGCTTTACTTTACTGACTGCCAGCATTTTGGCACTTACAGCCTGCAGCAACAACAATCAGACTGACAGTTCGAGCTCTGCTTCTTCCAGTTCCAGCATAACTAAGAGTACAGGCTCTGATAAAACCGCATCAAGCAGTAAGTCTGTTTCTGACAGCGGCAAAGGAATCACCTACAGTGATGGCAGCACAATCTTAGTCGGCAGTGATGGTAATTTTAGCGTTACTCTGAATGATGGAACGGATATCACATCAAATACAGATGGGACTTATACTATCCTTGATGCAAACGGAACAACAGTATCTAAAGCAGCTGATGGCAGTTATGCTATTGTCTTATCCGATGGTTCAAATATCGCTGCAAAGGCTGATGAAACTTATGTTGTTACAACTGCAAGCGGTGAAATTAAGGCAGGTTCCAGCTTAAGTGAGCTCAATGATTACTTAACGGAGAACGATTATCCTACCATAGCAGACTACGATGAGCGAGTTGAGGATATCCGCGACTATATTGACAGTCATTAAAAATCATTGAAATCTAGACAAACAGAGATTATGATGAGTAAGTCTGAAATTCTGTATTTTAAAAACAGTGATTGTGAATTGAGATTCCATTGTTGATTTTATATTTCCCAAAAGAAGTTACTGTTAAGTGTCCTGTTTCTAGATTTCATACAGCGCATGTGCTGTAGGGTGGAAATCTTTAGAGATAGTAAATACTAGCTTCATACCTGATGAAGTGAAGACAGATATTATGATATAGTATCTGTTTTTTTGAACGGAAAACATAAAATGTGTAATTGTCTATTTTGACACAAAAGACTGGAGGGAATATGAAGAAAAAAGACAAAAAGGCCAAGAAAAGTTTAAAAATTAAAGAAAAAAGAATGCTCAGAGAACTATCCAATGATTGGGATTCTAGCTTAGTTAAGGAATCTACTGAAAATTGGCATTCGTATAGTGATTCAAAACAAAATGAAATACTTGAAGAATGCGAAAATATTTTTTTAGAAATAGCGTCTTTACAAGAAAAAGGGATAGAAAGTCCAGAAATAAAGGAACTTTTAGTAAGGTGGCATAAATTTATCCAGCATTTTTATGAACCTTCACTGGAAGTTTTAAGAGGATTGGGTTATATCTACGCAGATGATCAAAGATTTAAGAGTAAATTTGAGACAATAGATCCTAATCTGCCAGATTTTTTAAAATCAGCAATAGATTACTATGTAGACGAATTAGAAGATATTTGGTTACAAGAACAGTATGAGACTCTTGAACACAAAAACGAGTTGTAATTTATCTAAAACAGGAGTAGAAAAGTGAGCAAAACAGTAAAAAAACAAAGATATGTGTCTCCTGATAGGGTTGATATAAACAGAAGCAACACGGATTCTCTTTTTGAATTAATTGAACCAAAGCGAAAATTAGATAATTTGATTTTATCGGATTCTACTAGAGAACAGATTAATAGCTTAATAACCAAAGTAAAGCATTATGATATACTGTACAATACGTTTGGATTAAAAGAGATAGATCCGTCAGGTGGGCGAACTGCTATTAATTTATATGGACCTCCAGGTACAGGAAAAAGTATTACTGCTGAAGCGATTGCAAATGAATTAGGAAAAACAGTTATAAGGGCTAATTATGCCGAAATAGAGTCAAAGTTTGTTGGCGAAACTCCAAAAAATATCAAAATTTTATTTTCAGAAGCAGCTAAAACAGATTCAATCTTGATATTTGATGAGGCTGATTCATTGTTAAGCAAACGTTTATCATCGGTAAATCAAAGCACGGATCATGCAGTAAATGTGACGAAATCAGTATTATTGCTGGAATTAGATGTTTTTTCTGGAATTGTAATATTCACTACTAATTTTGGGCAGAACTATGATCCGGCCTTTGTTAGAAGAATCATTGGGCACATAAAATTAGAATTACCAAATAAAGAACTACGATATAGATTATTTGAACAGTTAATTCCGGATGCATTGCCAATACTTATTACAGAACAGGATAAAGAAACTATAATTGAACAAACTGAAGGGTTCTCTGGAGGCGATTTACTTAATGTCGTGCTCTATGCCAGTTCCAATGCGGTTAGTAGAGATGGTAAAGATTGCAATGTCTTAGTTTCTGATTTTATATCCGCTGTAAATATTTTAAAACAAGCAAAGAAAGAGGTAGGAACTAAATTATGAAAGCTGAATTGACTGGTCCATGTGCCTGACATCCTTGAAGGGGTTGTTGGCTGCTTCCAACTAAGGCCATTCAAAAGTATCAGTGATTTATGTACAGCCAGCTGAGTTTTTTGCTGCCGATAGGCGCAGAAAGCTTGGCTGGTTTTTTGAGGTAAAGCCCTATTTTAAGTGGAAAATCCGTTAAAAATAGGGTAAGATTAAAGGAGAACAATAATGTCATAAAGGGAACCGCAATTATGCCAAAAATTTGTTTTGTCTGTCTAGGGAATATTTGCCGCAGTCCTATGGCTGAGTTTGTTATGAAAAACCTCAGCAAAGGGCAGCCAATACATATAGAAAGCCGGGCAACCTCAAGCTGGGAACACGGAAATCCCATTCATCCCGGAACACAGAAAGTTCTGACGCAGCACCATATAATGTTTGATAAAACGAAGGTTTCTCAGCGTATCAGTATGCAGGACTTTGCTGCTTTTGATTATATTATCGGAATGGACAAGGATAATGTCCGCGATCTAAAGCGTCTGTCTAAAGGGGAATTCACAGACAAAATTTATTTGTTTACTGAAAATGGTGTTCCTGACCCTTGGTATACAGGAGATTTCGCTGCCACTTATGATTTAGTTATGCGCGGCTGCCGGCACTGGCTGTCATTTATTTCCGAAAAAGGCAGCCGATAGGGAAAGAAGAGGGCTTATAATGATTAAAAAATTAGGGCTGACACGAAAGAAAATAGAGATTTTATGCCTGCTTCTTATCTTAGTGTGCGGCTTATCAGTATTTCCTCTGTCTTTTAAAAGGAAAGCTGTTTTAACTTACGATGATAACAAAATAAACTACACGGGCTATGTTGTCAATAATCGGATGAATGGTCAGGGAAAGCTGACCTATGAGAACGGTGATGTTTATGAAGGCCACTTTACCAACGGCGTTTTTAACGGGCAGGGGACCTTTACGTCAAGCAATGGCTGGTCTTACAGCGGCAGTTTTAAAAACGGCCAGGCAGACGGTAAAGGAATCTTAAAGGCTAAAAATGGCGAAGTTTATACAGGAACCTTTATACAGGGGATTTATCAAAAATGAGAATAAAATGGTTTTCTTTAATACGTATTTCCGGCTTGCTGCTGGTTTTATTGTATCATTTCTTTAAAAATACTTTTTCCGGCGGTTTTATCGGCGTTGATATCTTCTTTACTTTCTCAGGCTATCTGATTACTGCTTTACTGATAGATGAGTATGCTAAAAATAAGCATATTGACTTAATCGGTTTTTTTAGAAGGCGCTTTTACCGTATTGTCCCTCCTTTGGTACTGATGATACTATGCACGATACCGTTTGTTTATTTGGTGCGTTCGGATTTTATTGCAGGTATCGGCCGGCAGATTGCAGGAGCCGTTGGTTTTACGACCAATTTTTATGAAATTATCACAGGCGGGAATTATGAAACACAATTTATTCCCCATCTTTTTGTGCATACTTGGAGTTTAGCCATTGAGGTTCATTTTTATATTATTTGGGGGATTCTGGTTTGGTGGCTGGCCAGACAAGGCTATGATAAAAATAAACTGAGAAGCTTTATCTTTGTTCTGTCAGCTGCTCTCTTTGCGCTTAGTTTTGGCAGTATGTTTGTTCGGGCTTTTTTTGTAGACAATGTTTCCAGTGTTTATTTTTCAACGCTTTCCCACACTTTCCCTTTTTTCTTAGGGGCGATGGCTGCTACGGTATCAGGAGTGTCGGAAACGACTGCGCGGTTTAAGCGCAATTCCCGCCTGTGGTCAGCCCGACGCGCTCTCTCTGTAATGGCCGGCAGCTTCTCTCTTCTTCTGCTGCTGAGTCTGCTGCTTGATTTTAACAGTCTTATAACCTATCTTTTTGGTTTTTTTCTGGCCAGCTTTTTTACTGTGCTGATGATTTATTCGGCGCGGGTGCTTCATGATAAAACACCTGATCTCAAAGAACCGCTGATTATTACTTTTTTGGCGGATATCAGTTATGGCATGTACCTTTTTCACTGGCCTTTTTACATTATTTTCAGTCAGCTTCTGACTAATAGTTTAGCTGTTCTTTTGACAGTTTTTTTCTCTCTTGTTTTTTCAGTTTTATCTTACTATATCATCGAGCCTTTTATTGCAGGGAAATCCGTCAGGCTTCTGGGCATTGACTTTGATCTGACACCTTATAAAAAATGGCTGTATGGTTCTGCCGGATTTTTAACTTTGGTGACCCTTGTAACGGTAATCACAGCCCCTAATGTTGGAGCTTTTGAAAGAGAATTAACGGTTAACTCCTTAAAACAGGCTCAAACAAATCTTGAGCGGACCCATACACTGGCAGCAGGAGATGCAACGGCTCTCAGTGATGTGATGGTTATAGGCGATTCGGTTGCTCTGCGTTCAAGTGATGCTTTTACTTCGCTTTTGCCGGAAGCTCAGCTGGATGCTTCGGTCAGCCGTGATTTTGATGATGCCTTTACGATTTTTCAAAACCATCTGACAAGCAATACTCTATCCAGAATTGTTGTACTGGCAGTTGGTGTTAATTCGCTGGATCATTACCAAGAAGATATTCAGCAATTTATTGATGCCCTTCCTGACGGTTACCGTCTGGTTTTGGTTACTCCATATAATTCCAAAGATATCACACAAGTCTCAGAGGTGCGTGATTATGAACTGCAGCTAAGTAAAACCTACGATTTTTTGACGGTAGCTGACTGGTATCAGACTGCTGTAGACAATCCGGCTATCTGGAACGGAACGGATGGCGTTCATTATAGTGATGCCAATGATCAGGGAGCTAACCTCTATGTGGAAACCATTCAGAAAGCTATCCAAAAAGCTGCCAAACAGCCGGCAAAAGGAGAATCGGAGTGAAAACAGTGTAAGGATGAAGGACAGACCCATGATGGTGAAATAATCATGGGTATCCGTCTGCTTTTTAAATGCAGTATGTGATTTCTGCGGATTTAAACCTTAGACAAAATGAAATCGTTTGCCCTTAAAAAATTTCTGATTAGCTGTTTACAAACAAAAAAGATAGAGCTATAATAATGGTGACAAAGGATGTCAGAAAAATAAGGGGGATAAAAATGACTGAATTGTTCTATGACGTTTTAGCAACAGTTTGGATTTCCATTGCTGGAGTAGACTCACGTTGGGAATATTAATGATATTTATTGTTAGTGCGATGATGAAAGCAGCACCTTTAGATTTTTTGCCGCAGGGTGAAGGTAAAAAATCTAAAGGTGCTTTTGTTGTCCGGCCTGCCCCTTTGTATTTTGGCAGCCATTGGCCAACTACTACTATTTCCTAGCCGGTCTTACTCAAATATTCAGAAAATTATGGTATAATGCTTACAAAAGACTATTGTAAAAGAGGATGACACATGACCTTAATCTATCAATCAACACGCGATGAAAAAAACAGAGTAACGGCCAGTAAGGCTATCCTGCAGGGTTTAGCTGCTGATGGAGGCCTTTTCACTCCTTTGTCAGTCCCAAAGCTCAATCTCAACTTTGACCAACTGCAGCATGCATCTTATCAAGAAGTGGCTAAATTGATTTTGTCTGCTTTTCTGGATGACTTTACAGAAGAAGAACTTGATTACTGTATCACATCTGCCTATGATGCGAAATTTGATACACCCGCCATTGCTCCGCTTGTTAAGCTAAAGGGACAGTATCATTTGGAGCTGTTCCATGGCTCCACTATTGCGTTTAAAGATATGGCGCTTTCTATTTTGCCGTATTTGCTGACAACAGCTGCTAAAAAACAAGGAGTGGACAATAAAATTGTTATCCTGACAGCGACATCAGGGGATACGGGAAAGGCGGCCATGGCTGGTTTTGCTGATGTTCCGGGGACAGAAATCATTGTCTTTTACCCTAAAGGCGGGGTGAGCAAAATCCAAGAGCTGCAGATGACGACTCAAAAAGGATCCAACACTCATGTTATCGCTATAGAAGGGAATTTCGATGACGCGCAGACTAGGGTCAAAGAGATGTTCAATAACCCGAATTTACGGCAGGAGCTTCTGGAGCACCATATGCAGTTCTCCTCGGCGAATTCAATGAATATCGGCCGCTTGGTGCCGCAGATTGTCTATTATGTTTATGCTTATGCCCAGCTTGTCAAGACAGGAGAGATTAAAGCCGGAGAGGCCATTAATGTCGCTGTCCCAACAGGTAATTTTGGCAATATTTTAGCGGCTTATTATGCCTATCAAATCGGACTGCCTATCGGCAAACTGATCTGCGCTTCAAATGAAAACAAGGTCTTAACCGACTTTTTTGAGAGCGGAACCTATGATAAAAAACGTGATTTTCGGGTGACAACCAGCCCTTCTATGGATATCCTCGTGTCCTCCAATTTGGAACGCTTGCTGTTCCATCTGCTCGGCAATGATGCCGCAGCAACAAAAGGTTTGATGGATAACTTAGCTAAACAGGGGGAGTACAGTTTGGCTAAGGTCAATCAAAGTATTCTTGATTTATTTGCGGCGGGCTTTGCGACAGAAGACGAGACTGCTGCTGAAATTAAGCGTCTCTATGATCTTGCAGGCTATATTGAGGATCCTCATACAGCGGTGGCCTCTGCCGTTTACCAGACTTATGCGGAGCGTTCAGGGGACCAAAGACCTGCAGTTATCGTCTCAACAGCCAGTCCCTATAAGTTTCCGCGTGTCGCAGTGGAAGCAGTGACAGGTAAAGATGCGGCTGATGATTTCGCTGCAGTAGGTGAGCTGCACACCTTATCAGGTGTGGACATTCCTCAGGCAGTTGCCGGTTTGGAAAAGGCAGATGTCCGCCATAAAACGGTTGTCGCTGTTAAAGCTATGCAGGAAGCCGTCGAGAATTGTCTGGGGCTTTCTTAAAAAAGCTGTTCTAGTTTTGCCTACTTAGGCTGTTTGCCTCCATTTCATAGAGAATGCCAACTATTTAAAATAAAGCTGCTGTCCGTGGTTTAACTGTCTCGTGTCGTACTATGAATTCAAAAAAGAAAATTATTAGACTGGCTTTGCCGGCTATGGGAGAAAATTTTCTGCAGATGCTTATGGGGATTGCAGATAATTATCTGGTAGCTCAGGTGGGTTTGGCTGCTGTTTCCGGCGTATCAGTTGCTAATAATATCATTACTGTTTATCAAGCGCTTTTTATTGCCCTTGGCAGCGCGGTCTCCAGTCTGATAGCTAAGAGCTACGGTGAAAGAGATGAAGCAAAAACTAGGCACTATCAAGCTGAGTCTGTTTTTATAACACTTGTCTTAGGTCTTGTTTTAGGTCTGTTCTCCCTGCTGTTTGGCAGAACGGTTTTACAGGTATTAGGAACTGCCCCTCCTGTGACACAGGAGGGCGGTCTTTACTTGATAATTGTGGGGGGCTTGGTGATAAGTCTCGCTTTAATGATAACTTTTGGGGCCCTTTTACGGGCGCAGGGGAAGTTTGTGCTGCCCATGACGGTCAGTTTAGTGATTAATTTTCTGAACGCTTTTTTGTCCGCCTGTGCAGTCTTTGTTTTTAAATGGGGAGTGGCAGGAGTTGCCGGAGCGACAGTTTTTTCCCGCCTGTTGGGCGTTATTATCTTAGGTAGCCAGCTCCCTCTTAAAGAGATTTTTAGGCAGTTACGGCCAAGAGCAGATAAAGACTTACTTGGCCTGGCCCTGCCTGCCGCAGCTGAACGTTTAATGATGCGCGCTGGTGACATTGTTGTGATAGCCCTAGTCGTTCAGTTTGGTACAGCAGTTGTTGCCGGTAATGCTATCGGGGAGACCTTGACTCAGTTTAATTATATGCCCGGTATGGGTGTGGCAACAGCAGCTGTAATATTGGTTGCCCATAGTCTTGGTGAGGGGAATGAAAAAGAAATTCGGGCTTTAGTCAGAGATTCTTATCTGATTTCTCTGGTTTTGATGCTGCTAATTGGGACCTTAACCTTCTTCTGCGGCCGATATTTAACCTATCTCTTTACAGCAGATACAGGAGCAGTTCAGGCCAGCTTAGTTGTTTTATTTTTCTCTTTTATCGGCAGTCCTGCTACTGCCGGGACCTTGATTTTTACAGCTGTCTGGCAGGGGCTTGGTCAGGCAAAACTTCCCTTGTATGCGACAACTGTCGGAATGTGGCTGATTCGGGTAGTGCTCGGCTGCGTTTTGGGCCTTTGGCTTGGATTAGGTCTTTCCGGTGTCTGGCTGGCTACGCTTATGGATAATTTGTTTAGGTGGCTGTTCCTCTATTATAAATACAAATGGTATATGCGAAAGAGAAGTAGGTAATATTATGGACCTCAATCATATTAAGGCATTTATTGTACTGGCTAAAACAGAGAATTATTCAGAAGCCGCTGAACAAACATTTATTTCCCAGTCCAGTCTGTCTAAGCATATTCAGTCGCTGGAGCGGGAGCTTGGTGTTTTGCTGTTTGACCGAACCAGACGTTCTGTCAGACTTAGTGAAGCCGGTAAAATTTTCCTTAATTATGCGTCACAGATGATAGAATTGCAGCATCAGTGCAATACCGAGCTTATCAATTTTCAAGATGCCAAGGAAAGAAATCTGACTATCGGTTCTATTCCCTTGATGGCACCTTATGGCATTACTGATATTCTTTTAGAATTTAAAAAAGGAATGTTAAGATTAATATAAAAATTATTGAAGGGGAAGCCCATCAGCTGAAAGAAAAAATTAGAAGCGGAGACTGTGATTTAGCCTTTATACGTCGCTTTTTGCCACATAAAGACAATCAGGAAGAAGCTGATTGCTTTTCAACTATTAAATTTACGACAGATTATATGGTGGTGGTTTTACCTCATGATCATCCGTTAGCTGGTGAGGATGCTGTCAATTTATCTGAGCTCAGAGGTGAAGAATTTTTGTTTTTGCCGCCTGATTCGGTTTTATATTCGTTATGTTTTAAAGCTTGCCAACAGGCTGGTTTTACGCCAGCAGTCACTTATACCGGCAAGCGGGCTGAAAATATTGTGGACCTTGTGAGCAAAGGAATGGGGATATCGCTTCTAATGGCAAAACCGGTTGCTTATATCAATACCCAAAACTTTGTCAGTCTGGTTCCTATTCTGCCGCATTTGGAGACGGAACTCGTTATTTATTATAAAAAAGGATCCGCTCTTTCTAAAGCTGCCCGTCACTTTCTTGATTTTATCCAGCAATAAATTTTATCTGCACTGTTTTTCAGCATTATAAAGAGGATTAGGGGTGTTTTACACAAGTCCCTTATACCTCTTTTTTATTGTAGTGCGTTTGATAGGTTTTAGTTTGAAGGTGATTAGATTTTGGAATCTGTTAAAATTGCTTATTGCTTTGGTTAAGACTCGTTTTGCCGTCTCTGTCCGATTTGTATGTGCATTAAAAAGATGTTTTATTCGGTTTTAGAATAAAAAAACTTTAAAACAAGAATTGCAGGTGCTTCATTTTTAGGCTAGGATAAACAGTAAGGAGGCTTGACAATGAAAATCAGCAGGGCACGAGAAGATGTCTTTTCTTTAGCAATGGCTTTTGCGAGGAGCTTTTGCATGGAATATTATAATCTAGCTCTTAAAAGCGGCGGTGCTAATTATAGCTTGTTCTTGGATGTTTTGACGGAGGTCTGGTGGATTGGTCTTTTAGTCTTTATCATGCAGAAATTTTTGGGCAATCCGCTGGCTGAAGGTTTAGTTGCAAGGCTGGCTAAGCCACAGGAAATTCCCCGATTCATGCAGCCAACAGTCAAGCGGATTTGTATCGTTTGTGTTATGTGTCCTATTATAGCAGTTGTTTCTTCGATTTTATTTAAACTGCCTTGGGGGAACTTCCTGCCGACTGTTCTAACGACTCTGGTACTTAATTTTCCACTAGCTTTCTCTATTCAAATCTTTTTTCTAGGCCCTGTTCTTAAAAAAATGATTTTGGAAAAATAGAGAAAGGGACTATTATCTCTAGAATTGTCAAACTAAGCGCATAAAATTTCCATAGAATACTTCATATAAATATGTGCCTTCCAGTTTATCCTTAAATCTACCTTCAAAAGTTCATCGGCATCATTCAAGCCATCCTTTTCGGGAAATACCTATGTAATAAGTTAATGGTGTATTATCATTTGGTAAACTTTTAAATAATAGGTGCGAACATAATCAGACAGGCATGATTGTTGATACAATCATACCTGTTTTGTATCCCGGGCTCTTAGCTATTTTTAAAAAGTATTCATTATAAAATAAAAAGCCTGAGGTAAAACATGGCGGCCAAAACCCATTTTTGCCTTGGAATAGCTAACGGTTATTCATAGAGTCTTCAAAGCATCATGAAAACCTTTTCTTGCTCTTAAATCAAAAAAATCTGCAAAAACCCCTTGCAAAGCCTTGTCAAATCTGATATTATAGGTGGGTGCTGTAAAAAGCAGCTTTAGCTATGATGCAAGAGGTTGCGACACGCTCGGTTGCATTGCCACGCAACTGCCTGTCGGTTTTCTTGAAGAGCTAGCCTATTATCGTAAATAGACGAGAGGAGAAAAGATGGCAAATAGAAAAATCCGTATCCGCCTGAAGGCGTACGAACACCGCACATTGGACGCAGCAGCTGAAAAGATTGTTGAAACGACAACGCGCACTGGTGCAGCAGTAGCCGGACCGGTTCCGCTGCCAACCGAACGCAGTCTTTATACTGTTATCCGCGCAACTCACAAGTATAAAGATTCTCGTGAACAGTTTGAAATGCGGACGCATAAACGTTTGATTGATATCATCAACCCAACTCAGAAAACAGTGGATGCTTTGATGAAACTGGATCTGCCAAGCGGAGTTAATGTTGAGATCAAGCTTTAAGGAGCGATTTCACAGAGTTTGAAAGCACTCTAGGATAAAACTTTCTGAGCGGGAAGGCTCACAAAAAATCAAACAATAAATTATAAGTAAAGGAAATAGTTCTCATGACAAAAGGAATCTTAGGGAAAAAAGTGGGAATGACTCAAATCTTCACAGAAAACGGTGAATTTATTCCTGTAACGGTCATTGAAGCGACACCGAATGTCGTTCTTCAGGTTAAAACTGTTGAAACAGACGGCTATGAAGCTGTTCAAGTCGGTTTTGATGACAAACGTCAAGTGCTGAGTAACAAACCCGCCCAAGGCCATGCAGCAAAAGCTGACACAGCTCCTAAGCGCTTCATTCGTGAATTCAAAAACATTGAAGGCTTGGAAGTTGGTCAGGAAATTACAGTTGATACTTTCGAAGCTGGTGATGTTGTTGATGTCACTGGAACAACAAAAGGAAAAGGTTTTCAAGGGGCGATTAAACGCCATGGACAATCACGCGGTCCTATGTCACACGGTTCGCGCTATCACCGCCGTCCGGGCTCTATGGGGCCGGTTGATCCTAACCGTGTCTTCAAGGGCAAGAAATTGGCAGGACAAATGGGCGGTAACCGTGTAACTGTGCAAAACCTCGAAGTGGTGCAAGTGATTCCGGAAAAAAATGCTATCCTTATTAAAGGGAATGTACCGGGGGCTAAAAAATCTCTTGTTATCATCAAATCAGCAGTTAAAGCTGCTAAATAATAAGGAAAGGGGAAATCAGTAAAAATGGCCAACGTAAAACTATTTGACCAGACTGGTAAAGAAGTCAGCGAAATCACTTTAAACGATGCTGTTTTTGGTATTGAACCGAATGAAGCGGTTGTTTTTGATGTGTTAATCAGTCAGCGTGCCAGCCTACGCCAAGGAACGCATGCAGTGAAAAACCGTTCTGCAGTGCGCGGCGGCGGACGTAAACCGTGGCGCCAAAAGGGTACCGGACGTGCTCGTCAAGGTTCCATTCGTGCTCCGCAATGGCGAGGCGGCGGTGTTGTCTTTGGACCGACTCCGCGTTCGTATGCTTATAAACTTCCGCAAAAAGTTCGCCGGCTTGCTTTGAAGTCCGTTTATTCGGCGAAAGTTGCTGAAGATAAAATGATTGCTGTAGATGCTCTTTCATTCGCAGCTCCTAAAACTGCTGAGTTTGCAAAAACTCTCGCTGCGCTTAATGTTGATTCAAAAATTCTTGTTATTCTTGAAGAAGGCAATCGCTTTGCTGAACTGTCAGCCCGCAACCTTCCGGGTGTAGCGGTAGCTACAGCAGAGACCGCAAGTGTTCTTGATATTGTTAACAGTGACAAGATTTTGGTTACTAAAGAAGCAATCTCTAAAATTGAGGAGGTTCTTGCATAATGAATTTATACGATGTCATTAAAAAGCCCGTTATTACCGAAAAAGCAACCTATGATTTGGAATCAGGGAAGTATACTTTTGAGGTTGATACACGCGCGCACAAACTCTTGATTAAACAAGCTATTGAAGCTGCTTTTGAAGGTGTTAAGGTTGCCAGTGTTAACACGATTAATGTTAAACCCAAAGCAAAACGTGTCGGCCGCTATACCGGCTTTACAAACAAGACTAAGAAAGCTATTGTCACACTGACAGCTGACTCTAAATCAATCGATTTATTTGAAACAGAAGCTGAATAATCTAAGGAGGAAATAAGGTGGGTATTAAAGTTTATAAACCAACGACAAATGGCCGTCGTAATATGACTTCTTTGGATTTTGCAGAAATCACTACAACAACTCCGGAGAAATCGTTGCTTGTTCCTTTGAAGAGCAAGGCCGGCCGCAACAACCAAGGTCGCATCACTGTCCGTCATCAGGGCGGGGGACATAAGCGCCACTACCGTTTGATTGACTTCAAACGTAATAAAGACGGCGTTGAAGCAGTGGTTAAGACAATTGAATATGATCCGAACCGTACAGCTAATATCGCTTTGGTGCACTATACAGATGGGGTAAAGGCCTATATTCTTGCGCCGAAAGGCCTTGAAGTCGGACACCGCATTGTATCTGGTCCTGATGCTGATATTAAGGCTGGGAATGCTCTGCCGCTGGCAAATATTCCAGTCGGTACTGTAGTTCACAACATTGAGCTTAAACCAGGCAGGGGAGCTGAGCTTATCCGTGCTGCCGGTGCGTCAGCTCAAGTGCTGGGGCAGGAAGGCAAGTATGTGCTTGTACGCCTGCAGTCAGGTGAAGTTCGGATGATTCTAGGCACTTGCCGGGCAACAATCGGTACTGTCGGCAACGAACAGCAAAGCCTGATTAATGTCGGCAAGGCCGGCCGCAGCCGCTGGAAAGGGATTCGTCCTACAGTGCGCGGTTCCGTAATGAACCCCAATGATCACCCACACGGTGGTGGTGAAGGTAAAGCGCCAGTTGGACGCAAAGCACCATCTACTCCATGGGGCAAACCAGCACTGGGCTTGAAAACACGGAGCAAAAAAGCTAAATCTAATAAACTTATTGTTCGTCGCCGTAATGAAAAATAGGCGTTTGAACAACAATTAGCTGCAAAATCAAATGAGCGGCTGTGTGGTTTTGCCTGCTGGGCAGCATGCTTTGAGCAAGGAAAACATGCAGACACGCTTTATCACTACTAACATCCGCCAGCTCGGTAGGGTAAGGACAGATAAATCTGCCTCTATAAACCCGCTTCTGCAGGCTCAATCTTTTGGTTTGCTGGCAGGGGCGCTTGGTCTGAGAGGATGGTACGGTTTTTCTGTCTTATTCCCAAGCCGCTGTGGTATCTATTTAAAGGAGAAAGATTAAAATGGGACGCAGTCTTAAAAAAGGCCCTTTCGTCGATGAGCACTTGATGAAAAAAATTGAAGCTCAGGCTAATGACGAAAAGAAAAAAGTAATTAAAACATGGTCACGTCGTTCAACGATTTTTCCAAGTTTTATTGGGTATACAATCGCTGTTTACGATGGACGCAAACATGTTCCTGTCTATATTCAGGAAGACATGGTAGGTCATAAATTGGGTGAATTTGCACCGACTAGGACTTACAAAGGTCACGCAGCTGACGATAAGAGAACACGTCGTTAATAGGAGGAGAAAACACAATGGCAGAAATTACTTCAGCTAAAGCAATGGCTCGTACAGTGCGTGTTTCACCTCGGAAAACACGTCTTGTGCTTGATCTTATTCGAGGGAAAAATGTTGCTGACGCAATTGCAATTTTAAAGTTTACGCCTAATAAAGCCGCTCGTGTGGTTGAAAAAACCCTTAATTCAGCCATCGCCAATGCAGAAAACAACTTTGGTTTAGAGAAGGCTGATTTAGTGGTATCTGAAACATTCGCTAATGAGGGACCAACGATGAAACGTTTCCGTCCCCGTGCGAAAGGGTCGGCTTCGCCGATTAACAAACGGACAACTCACGTTACTGTAGTTGTAGCAGAAAAATAAGGAGGTAAAATCGTGGGTCAAAAAGTACATCCAATTGGTATGCGTGTCGGAATCATCCGTGACTGGGATGCGAAATGGTATGCTGAAAAAGAATACGCGGATTACCTTCATGAAGATCTGGCGATCCGTAAATTTATCAACAAAGAATTGGCAGATGCTTCAGTTTCTACCATTGAAATTGAGCGTGCTGTAAATAAAGTAATTGTAACAGTTCACACTGCTAAGCCTGGTATGGTTATCGGGAAAGGCGGTTCTAATGTTGATGCTCTTCGTGCACAGCTTAATAAACTGACAGGCAAGCAAGTACACATCAATATTATTGAAATTAAAGCACCGGATCTCGATGCTCATCTGGTCGGCGAAAATATTGCCCGTCAGCTCGAGCAGCGTGTCGCTTTCCGCCGTGCTCAAAAACAGGCTATTCAGCGGACAATGCGTGCGGGAGCTAAAGGAATTAAAACCCAAGTTTCCGGCCGTTTAAACGGTGCTGATATTGCGCGGAGCGAAGGCTACTCTGAAGGAACAGTTCCGCTTCACACACTTCGTGCAGATATTGATTATGCTTGGGAAGAAGCTGACACAACCTACGGTAAACTCGGTGTTAAAGTCTGGATTTACCGCGGCGAGGTTCTTCCTGAACGTAAAAACACTAAAGGAGGGAAATAACAAATGTTAGTACCTAAACGTGTTAAACACCGCCGCGAATTTCGCGGAAAAATGCGTGGTGAGGCTAAAGGCGGCAAACAAGTCGATTTTGGTGAATACGGTCTTCAGGCAACAAGCAGCCACTGGATTTCCAACCGCCAAATTGAAGCTGCCCGTATTGCTATGACACGCTACATGAAACGTGGCGGTAAAGTTTGGATTAAAATTTTCCCTCATAAATCATACACCGCAAAAGCAATCGGTGTACGTATGGGGTCTGGTAAAGGGGCACCTGAAGGCTGGGTAGCACCAGTTAAACGCGGCAAAGTAATGTTTGAAGTTGCAGGTGTTTCTGAAGAAGTAGCGCGTGAAGCCCTTCGTCTGGCCAGTCACAAGCTGCCGGTTAAGACTAAATTCGTAAAACGTGAAGCAGAGTAAGGAGAAGACATGAAACTTCAAGAAATTAAAGATTTTGTTAAAGAGCTTCGTGGCTTGTCTCAAGAAGAGCTTGCTAAAAAAGAAAACGAACTCAAAAAAGAATTATTTGACCTTCGTTTCCAAGCTGCAGCAGGTCAGCTTGATCAAACTGCACGTTTGCGCGAAGTGAAAAAACAAATTGCCCGTGTTAAGACTGTGCAGGCTGAAACGAAAGAATAGATTGGGAAAGGAGTCTTCTAATAATGGAACGTAATAAACGTAAAGTTCTTATTGGACGTGTTGTGTCTGATAAGATGGACAAAACAATTACTGTTATAGTTGAAACCAAGCGTAATCACC
The DNA here is from genome assembly GCF_040930515.1 of Streptococcus huangxiaojuni. Classification (NCBI taxonomy): domain Bacteria; kingdom Bacillati; phylum Bacillota; class Bacilli; order Lactobacillales; family Streptococcaceae; genus Streptococcus; species Streptococcus huangxiaojuni. Next base: position 11,347 of record NZ_JBFQEG010000011.1, on the reverse strand, counting down.
CAGTCTATGGCAAGCGTATCAACTATTCAAAGAAATATAAAGCACATGATGAAAACAATCTTGCTAAAGAAGGCGATATTGTTCGTATCATGGAAACTCGTCCGCTGTCGGCTACAAAACATTTCCGTCTTGTCGAAGTGATCGAGAAAGCTGTTATTATCTAATATTGAAACTAAAAGGAGACAATTGAAATGATTCAACAAGAAACTCGCTTGAAAGTTGCTGATAATAGCGGTGCTCGTGAAATCCTGACTATTAAAGTACTTGGTGGTTCAGGACGAAAGATTGCTAATATCGGCGATGTTATCGTTGCTTCGGTAAAACAAGCTACTCCTGGTGGTGCTGTTAAAAAAGGTGATGTTGTTAAAGCTGTTATTGTTCGTACAAAATCAGGCGCTCGTCGCCCAGATGGTTCTTATATCAAATTTGACGAAAATGCGGCTGTTATCATCCGTGATGACAAGACACCTCGCGGGACTCGTATCTTTGGTCCGGTTGCCCGCGAATTGCGTGAAGGCGGCTATATGAGGATCGTTTCTCTGGCACCGGAAGTTATTTAAACCACAAACGAAGTCCCCTAGCTTGAGCTAGGGTGCCCTCAGGGCGTAAGAAATATCATAGGAGAAAATTAATGTTTGTAAAAAAAGGCGATAAGGTTCGCGTTATTGCTGGAAAGGACAGAGGGGTCGAATCCGTTGTTCTTAAAGCTCTTCCAAAAGTAAATAAGGTTGTTGTTGAAGGTGTTGCTATTGTTAAAAAACACCAAAAACCAAATGCTGCCAACCCTCAAGGCGCTATTGTTGAGCAAGAAGCACCCATTCATGCGTCAAATGTGCAAGTGCTGGATAAAAACGGTGTTGCAGGGCGTGTCGGTTACAAATTTGTTGACGGCAAGAAAGTCCGTTACAATAAAAAATCAGGCGAAGTGCTTGATTAATCACGAAGGAAAGGAGAGGCATAATGGCAAATCGCTTAAAAGAAAAATATGTTAATGAAGTTGTTCCTGCTTTGACAGAAAAGTTTAACTACACTTCTGTGATGGCTGTGCCTAAGGTTGAGAAGATCGTTCTCAATATGGGCGTGGGTGACGCTGTTTCAAATGCGAAGAACCTTGAAAAAGCAGCTGAAGAATTGGCTCTTATTTCAGGACAAAAACCGTTAATTACCAGAGCTAAAAAATCAATTGCTGGCTTCCGTCTTCGTGAAGGTGTCGCAATTGGTGCAAAAGTTACTCTTCGCGGTGAGCGGATGTATGATTTCTTAGATAAATTGGTAACTGTTTCACTGCCGCGTGTCCGTGATTTCCACGGTGTTTCCACAAAGTCTTTTGACGGCCGCGGGAACTATACACTTGGTGTGAGAGAGCAGCTGATTTTCCCGGAAATTAATTTTGACAATGTTGATAAGGTTCGCGGACTGGATATCGTCATTGTTACTACTGCCAATACTGACGAAGAGTCACGAGAATTGCTGACGGGTCTTGGCATGCCTTTTGCGAAATAAAAAGGAGGATTTAAATTGGCTAAAAAATCAATGATTGCTAAGAGCAAACGTCCTGCAAAGTTCTCAACGCAGGCTTATACACGCTGTGAACGCTGCGGACGCCCGCACTCGGTTTACCGCAAATTCAAACTTTGCCGTGTTTGCTTCCGTGAATTGGCTTATAAAGGCCAAATTCCAGGTGTAACAAAAGCTTCTTGGTAAATAATGAATCAGGCTGCCTGCATAACAGATGGAGTAAGATTATGGATTTTGCTGCAGCCTTTGTATCATTCATTAACTAGCAAGTGAGTGTATCAAACTACTAGTAAATAGAGGAGAAATAATAAAATGGTTATGACTGACCCAATTGCAGACTTCTTGACGCGCATCCGCAATGCCAATCAAGAAAAGCATGAAATGCTTGAGGCGCCTGCATCTAATATCAAAAAAGGGATTGCTGAAATCCTCAAACGCGAAGGCTTCATAAAAAATGTAGAAATTATTGAAGACAATAAGCAAGGCATTATTCGTGTTTTCTTAAAATACGGTCCGAACGGCGAACGTGTCATCACTAATTTGAAACGTATTTCAAAACCAGGCCTGCGTGTCTACGCCAAAAGAAGAGATGTTCCTAAGGTTCTTAACGGACTTGGAATTGCGATTATTTCGACATCAGAAGGTCTTTTGACTGATAAAGAAGCTCGTCAAAAGAATGTTGGCGGAGAAGTTATTGCTTATATCTGGTAAAATCTCGAGAGAGATTCTGCCTAAAAATACTCATTTGAAGATAGGCTAAAGCCTTTGTATCATGAGTCCCCGTGAAAACTAGTCGCCTGCGGCGGCTTGATAATCTAACAGGAGAAATTGAATTATGTCACGTATTGGTAATAAGGCAATTGTATTGCCTGCCGGTGTTGAAATCACCAATAAAGATAATCTTGTTACGGTAAAAGGCCCTAAAGGGGAGCTCAGCCGTGAATTTAACAAGGATATTGAAATTAAAACTGAAGGCAGTGAAATAACACTGCATCGCCCCAACGATTCTAAAGCAATGAAAATGATTCATGGAACAAGCCGTGCTAATTTAAATAACATGGTAGTCGGTGTATCAGAAGGCTTTAAAAAAGAACTTGAAATGCAAGGGGTTGGGTACCGTGCTCAGCTTCAAGGCAAAAAATTAGTCCTTTCCGTTGGGAAATCCCATCAAGATGAAGTAACTGCTCCAGAAGGCATTACTTTTGAAGTGCCGTCAGCAACATCAATCGTTGTCAGCGGAATCAATAAAGAAGTTGTCGGTCAGACAGCTGCTTATATTCGCAGTCTTCGTGCTCCTGAGCCTTATAAAGGCAAGGGTATTCGCTATGTTGGTGAATACGTTCGCCGTAAAGAAGGTAAAACAGGTAAATAGGAAGGCTGTAAAATATGCAGGGCTCTGTTTCTGCGTATTAAGTGCTTTGTATTTAGTAATAAAACAAAGAAAAATAATATTTAAGAGGTGAAAATTGTGATTTCAAAGCCAGATAAAAATAAACTCCGTAAAAAACGCCACCGTCGCGTTCGCGGTAAACTCTCTGGAACTGCTGATCGCCCACGTTTGAACGTTTTTCGTTCTAATAAAGGCATCTACGCTCAAGTAATTGATGACGTAGCGGGTGTAACGCTTGCAAGCGCATCAACTCTTGATAAAGACGTTTCTGATGGAACGAAAACAGAACAGGCCGCTGTTGTTGGTAAATTAGTCGCTGAACGCGCAGTAGCTAAAGGTATTTCTGAAGTGGTGTTTGACCGCGGTGGATATCTCTATCACGGACGTGTGAAAGCTTTGGCTGACTCAGCTCGTGAAAATGGATTGAAATTCTAAGAGGGAGGACACTGAATAATGGCATTTAAAGACAATGCAGTTGAACTTGAAGAGCGGGTAGTTGCGATTAACCGAGTAACAAAAGTTGTTAAAGGGGGCCGTCGTCTTCGCTTTGCAGCGTTAGTTGTTGTCGGCGACCGCAACGGTAATGTCGGTTTTGGCACTGGTAAAGCTCAGGAAGTACCTGAAGCTATCCGTAAGGCTTCAGAGGCTGCTAAGAAAAATATGATTGATGTCCCAATGGTAGGAACAACAATCCCGCATGAAGTTCGGTCAGAATTCAGCGGAGCACGTGTTCTGCTGAAACCTGCGGTTGAAGGGGCCGGAGTTGCTGCTGGCGGTGCAGTGCGTGCCGTTGTTGAATTAGCAGGTATTGCAGATGTATCTTCTAAATCATTAGGCTCTAATACGCCAATCAATATTGTGCGTGCAACAATGGAAGGTTTGAAACAGCTTAAACGTGCTGAAGAAGTCGCTTCCCTGCGCGGACTTTCAGTAGCTGATTTGGGATAAGAAAGGAGATTGACATGGCTCAAATTAAAATAACTTTGACTAAGTCTCCGATCGGACGCAAACCAGAGCAAAGAAAAACACTTGTTGCCCTCGGACTTAGCAAGATAAACAGTTCAGTTGTTAAAGAAGACAATGCAGCCATTCGCGGTATGGTAAACAGAGTAGCGCATTTGGTAGCTGTTGAAGAAGGCTAACTGATCTGGTCAAAGCAGTTGTGCTGTTTTTGCCTCTTTCTTCACAGGCAAAGCAAAGCCAGACATCAGTCTGCTTCTTAAATTTAGCAGACTGCGCTGCTGTTTGACTGCTGTATATAAAAAGTTAAGTCGCGAGTTTTCTTGCGGCTTAAACTAAATCATAAGTATAGGCGAGTTGGTAGGGCATAAATCCTTTGTGCTCTACTGGCGCTAGCATTTTACAATAAGGAGAAAAAATAAATGAAACTTCATGAACTCAAGCCTGCTCAGGGCTCTCGCAAAGTTCGTAAACGTGTAGGCCGCGGCAGCTCATCTGGAAATGGGAAAACTGCCGGCCGTGGACAAAAAGGCCAAAAAGCCCGCAGCGGCGGTAGCATCCGTCTAGGTTTTGAAGGTGGACAAACACCGTTGTTCCGCCGTCTTCCAAAACGCGGTTTCACTAACATTAACGCCAAAGAATACGCTCTTGTTGGTCTTGAGCAGTTAAATGTTTTTGAAGATGGTACAGAAGTAACACCGGATCTTCTTAAGAAGAAGGGAATTATCCGTTCCGAAAAATCAGGAGTGAAAATTCTTGCCAACGGTGAACTGACTAAAACTTTGACTGTTAAAGCAGCTAAATTTTCAAAAAATGCTGAAGCAGCAATCACTGCTAAAGGTGGTTCTACTGAAGTCGTTTAATGAGAGGTAGCTCATTATGTTCTTTAAATTACTCAAAGATGCCTTAAAGATAAAAAATGTCAGAAGTAAAATTTTCTTTACGCTCTTTATTATTTTGGTCTTTCGAATAGGTACCCATATCACCGTTCCGGGGATTAATGCTAAAAATCTGGGGCAGCTCAGCGATCTTCCGTTTTTAAATATGCTGAATCTGGTGAGTGGTAATGCTCTGGGCAATTTTTCAGTATTTTCAATGGGGGTCAGTCCTTATATTACGGCCTCTATCATTGTACAGCTCCTGCAAATGGATATTGTTCCGCGCTTTGTTGAGTGGAGCAAGCAAGGGGAAGTTGGCCGCCGAAAACTCAATCAGGCGACCCGCTATATCTCTTTGGTGTTTGCCTTTGTCCAATCTATCGGTATCGCCTACGGTTTTAACACCTTGTCAAGTGTAGGGATTGTGGCGACACCTAATCTGCAAACCTATTTGCTTATTGGTGCACTGTTAACGACAGGAAGTATGATTGTGACTTGGCTGGGAGAGCAAATCACAGATAAAGGTTTTGGAAATGGTATTTCAATGATTATCTTTGCTGGGATTATCTCGTCGATTCCTGACACTGTCCGTACGATTTATGAGGACTATTTTGTCAATATCCGCGTCAGTGAATTAAATCGCTCTTTCATCGTTGTCGGTATCTTAGTTCTTGCTACACTTGCTGTTATTTTCTTTACGACATTTGTTCAGCAGGCTGAGTATAAAATTCCGATTCAGTATACGAAACTTTCGCAAGGAGCACCGACTAGTTCTTATCTTCCTTTGAAAGTTAATCCGGCCGGTGTTATCCCAGTTATTTTTGCCAGCTCTATCACAACCATTCCCAGCACAGTTATTCCCTTTTTCCAAAATGGAAGGGATATTCCTTGGCTGACTACTTTGCAGAATCTTTTAAATTATCAAACGCCTTCAGGGATGTTTGTTTACGCTTTGCTGATTGTACTTTTTTCTTTCTTCTATACGTTCGTTCAGGTCAATCCGGAAAAAACTGCAGAAAATCTGCAGAAAAATTCTTCTTATATTCCTAGTGTGAGACCTGGCCGGGAAACAGAAGAGTATATGTCGTCCTTGCTGAAAAAACTAGCAACAGTCGGCTCAGTTTTCCTTGCTTTTGTTTCTTTGAGCCCTATCGTTGCTCAGCAATGGTTGAACCTGTCTTCAAGCGTTGCATTAGGGGGAACTAGTCTCTTGATTTTAATTTCAACAGGCATTGAGGGTATGAAACAGCTGGAAGGCTATCTCTTAAAGAGACAGTACGTTGGCTTTATGAATACAGCTGATATCGGATGATAGCTGTATATTAAGAATTTAGATTTGTGATATTCAGATTGATGGCGGACTTGAGGCAGCTTTCCGGTTTGTCCACGAAAGGACTGAGAAAAGCTTTGGAATAAACTCAAGTTCGCTTATTTTGAGATAAGAACCCATGAATCGTAAAATTTAAATTGTTTGTCTGGTTTCTTAAGGTTTTAGGAATCTGGTCAGCCGAAAAACTTTTGGGCAAACTGCCATTAAACTTAAACTGTGTCAGAAAAGTATGGTTCTGCCCATTGCATTCACTAAGGAGATTAGCATGAATCTTTTGATTATGGGACTGCCGGGTGCTGGTAAAGGTACTCAGGCGGCTAAGATTGTTGATGAGTTCGGAATAGTGCATATTTCTACCGGCGATATGTTTCGCTCAGCCATAGCTGATCAAACTGAGATGGGCTTGCAGGCTAAAGCCTATATAGATAAAGGGGAGCTTGTACCGGATGAAGTAACAGACGGTATCGTAAAAGAACGCTTGGCTCAGGCGGATATTGCTGAGAAAGGCTTTCTGCTTGACGGCTATCCGCGTACAATTGAGCAGGCTCATGCCCTTGATACTATTCTGTCAGGCTTAGGTTTGAAGCTTGATGGCGTTATCAATATTGATGTTGATCCATCCTCTTTATTGGAACGTCTCAGCGGACGGATTATCAACCGCAAAACGGGAGAAACCTTCCATAAAGTTTTTAATCCGCCGGTTAAAGATGAAAACTATAAGGAAGAAGACTATTATCAGCGCGATGATGATAAACCAGAGACAGTCAAACGCCGTCTTGATGTCAATGTTGCGCAAAGTGAGCCTATCCTTGCTCATTACCGCAAGGAAGGGATTGTTTTTGATATCGAAGGAAACCAAGCGATTGATTCGGTTTTTCAAGCTATCAAAAAAGCAGTTGAAGCGATGAAATAATTGCTCTGCCTCACTTGCGTAAGCAGAAGAGACGTGATATAATAGGCTAGTCTGGCTTATAATGGTTATCTCTGTGTCCAGAGATAAGCAAATCGAAATTTAGGGGGGTGCTTTTGCGTGGCAAAAGAAGATGTGATTGAAATCGAAGGTAAGGTTGTTGAAACGATGCCCAATGCAATGTTTACTGTTGAGTTGGAAAACGGACACCAAATTTTGGCAACTGTATCAGGAAAAATCCGGAAGAACTACATTCGTATTTTGGTAGGTGATCGTGTTACTGTTGAGATGAGTCCATATGACTTGACACGCGGCCGAATCACATACCGCTTTAAATAATCGAAATAATTGGAGGGATTGAAGATGAAGGTAAGACCATCGGTTAAACCAATCTGCGAATACTGCAAGGTTATTCGCCGCAACGGTCGTGTTATGGTGATTTGTCCGGCAAATCCAAAACACAAGCAACGTCAAGGTTAAAGAAATTTAGAAAGGAGAAAACATGGCTCGTATTGCTGGAGTGGATATTCCAAACGATAAACGTGTGGTTGTTTCATTAACTTATATTTATGGGATCGGTTTGCCAACAGCGAAAAAAATTTTAGCAGCTGCTGAAGTCTCAGAGGATATTCGTGTTAAAGATTTAACAACTGATCAAGAAGACGCCATTCGCCGCGAGGTTGATAATGTTAAGGTCGAAGGAGATCTTCGCCGCGAAGTTAATTTAAACATCAAACGTTTGATGGAGATTGGCTCATATAGAGGAATCCGCCATCGCCGCGGTCTGCCTGTCCGCGGACAAAATACCAAAAACAACGCTCGTACTCGTAAAGGAAGAGCTGTTGCCATTGCTGGTAAGAAGAAATAAAATAGGAGGTGGCAAAAATTGGCTAAACCAACACGTAAGCGTCGAGTGAAGAAGAACATCGAATCCGGTGTTGCTCATATTCACGCTACATTTAATAACACTATTGTTATGATTACAGATGTGCATGGCAATGCAATTGCTTGGTCATCGGCTGGTGCTCTTGGGTTTAAAGGTTCTCGTAAATCAACCCCATTTGCTGCCCAAATGGCTTCTGAAGCTGCTGCCAAATCTGCACAAGAACATGGGCTCAAGACTGTTGAAGTTTCTGTGAAAGGTCCAGGTTCAGGTCGTGAGTCGGCTATTCGTGCGCTCGCTGCTGCCGGTCTGGAAGTGACTGCAATCCGTGATGTGACTCCTGTGCCGCATAATGGTGCTCGTCCTCCAAAACGTCGTCGTGTATAATCATATAATTAGTAAGTAGTACACAAGATTCGTTTCGAGGGGGAAATAAATGATTGAGTTTGAAAAACCAATAATAACAAAAATTGATGAAAATAAAGATTATGGCAGATTTGTTATCGAACCGCTGGAGCGCGGCTATGGAACAACTCTAGGTAATTCTCTTCGTCGTGTACTTCTGTCTTCACTTCCGGGTGCAGCAGTAACATCAATTAAGATTGATGGAGTACTCCACGAATTTGATACAATCCCGGGTGTACGCGAAGATGTTATGCAGATTATCCTTAATATTAAGGGACTTGCGGTAAAATCTTACGTAAATGATGAAAAAATGATTGAACTTGATGTTGAAGGTCCTGCAGAAATTACTGCCGGAGACATTTTGACTGACAGCGACATTGAAATTGTTAATCCTGATCACTATTTATTTACAATCGCAGAAGGCTACAATTTGAAAGCAACGATGACTGTTGCAACAAACCGTGGTTATGTACCTGCAGAAAACAATAAAAAAGATGATGCACCTGTGGGAACACTGGGAGTAGATTCTATATACACACCAGTGAAAAAGGTTAATTATCAAGTAGAGCCTGCCCGTGTCGGCAGCAATGACGGTTTTGATAAATTAACAATTGAAATCATGACTAACGGCACAATTATTCCGGAAGATGCCTTAGGTCTTTCAGCTCGCGTTCTTATTGAACATTTAAACTTGTTTACTGATTTGACAGAAGTTGCCAAAACAACTGAAGTAATGAAGGAAGTTGAAACGGTTAATGATGAACAAGTGCTTGATCGTACTATTGAAGAATTGGATTTATCGGTGCGTTCATACAATTGTTTGAAGCGTGCAGGAATTAACACAGTTTTTGATTTAACAGAAAAAACTGAACCAGAAATGATGAAAGTCCGTAACCTTGGCCGCAAAAGCCTTGAAGAGGTAAAAGTAAAACTTGCAGATCTTGGTCTGGGCTTGAAAAACGATAAATAACATAGGAGGACAAAATGGCTTATCGTAAATTAGGACGTACGAGTTCACAGCGTAAAGCAATGCTTCGTGATCTGACGACAGATCTGATTATCAACGAGTCTATTGTTACAACAGAAGCGCGTGCTAAAGAAATTCGCAAATCTGTTGAAAAGATGATTACTTTAGGTAAACGCGGTGATTTACATGCGCGCCGTCAGGCTGCTGCCTTTGTTCGTAACGAAATTGCGTCAGAAAGCTACGATGATGATGCAGATAAGTATGTATCAACTACAGCTTTACAAAAACTGTTTGACGATATTGCACCCCGTTATGCTGAGCGCAATGGAGGCTATACGCGTATTTTGAAAACAGAACCGCGCCGTGGTGATGCTGCCCCAATGGCAATCATTGAATTAGTATAAATCATCAGTTTTGTTGAGTGTTATGATGATGGATTTATAAGAAAGATAAATCTTAGTCTAGCTCTGGTCTACCGCTGGGTTTTCCCCGGCGGTAACACTCATCATGATGAAGCAACACTTGTTTGCGAAATCTTTCTAGAAGTGTAGAAGGACTTCGCAAGCAGGTGTTTTTTTAATATTTGGAAGTTTGTCGGCCAGAACAGCAGTCGATTTTCAATAAAAACGAGCTTTGGCTGTCATCTGTGAGTAACAATCATTGGTTTTTCTGTATAATTTTGCTATAATAAGGCTCAAACAAAAGAGGAGGGGCCTATGAGCACAGCGATTCATTTATTAAAAGAAAAATATCTGCTGCCTATTCAGAAGAAGCCGGAACTCTATGTTGGTGTAGAACTGGAGTTTCCTATTGTTAATTTGGCCCAAAAAGCTACAGACCTTGCTGTCGCAAAGGGACTTTTGTCCTATTTAATCCACAGCGACCTGCATTTCGAAGCAGAAGAACAAGACTGGGAAGGGAACCCTATCCAAGTGGTAAATGCCAATGGGGACCGCATTTTATTTGAAGTTTCGTATAACACTTTAGAGTTTGCTTTTGCCAAGGCAGAAAGTATTCAGGAGGTAGAAGCAAAATTTTCAGTTTATCTTGAAGTCATTCAGTCTTATTTGAGGGAGAGACAGCATGAACTGCAAGGAAGAGGGATACACCCCTTCTGGAATTTAAATGACAATTCAGCCGTACGGCTGCCGCGTTATCAGATGCTTTTAGCTTTTTTGGCCCGTTCCAAGCAGAAGAAATCATTCGCCTTTCATTCTTATCCGCTGTATGGTTCTTTTATATGCGGGAACCAAGTCCAGTTAGATGTCAGCCGAGACAATTATTTAAATGTTATCAACGCTTTTAATAAAATTGAAGCCGCTAAAGCTTATCTTTTTGCTAACTCGGAATTTCCCGCTGAAGAATGGGATACTAAAATTGCCAGAGACATCTTTTGGGAAGACTCCATGCATGGTTATTTTCAGGAAAACGTGGGAGTAAATGAGAAAAATTTCCAAACAGAAGAAGAGTTTTTTGCTAATCTGGCAAAGACCGCAGTATTTACTGCAGAAAGAAAGGGAAAATATCTGTATTTTGATCCAATAAGGGTCGATGAGTATCTGGGTAAAGATACTATCGCCGCTTTTGACTTGAAAGGGCAGGAGGTGCCCATTAAGCCAGAACAGGGAGATCTGCTCCTTCATCGCAGCTATCAGTATCAGAACTTGACAAAGCGAGGAACGGTTGAATTCCGTAGTGTTTGCACGCAGAAATTTGAGAACACTTTTGCACCAACAGCTTTTCATCTGGGACTGATAGCCAACCTAAAAGCTTTTGAACAGCTTTTGGCCGATAATGACTTTTTTGTGAAATACGGACGAGACTATAAGGCTCTACGCAGATACTTTTCCCGAAAGCAACTCAGTGCTCAGGATCATGATTATATCAGCACTTTTTGTCAGCACTTGCTGGAGTGTTCAGCCCAAGGTTTGATAAAAAGAGGCTATGGTGAAGAAGAATATTTAAAAAAATACCAAAAACCCCTTGACAATAGATGAGAAGAGATGCTATACTAATTGAGCTGTCAGAGAGAGTCTGAGGGGAAAAAAGGAAAAAGTCCTTGACAGCTCTCGTATGATTTGCTAGAATAAAGGAGTTGTCTCAAAG
>NZ_JBFQEG010000010.1:0-76160 GCF_040930515.1 Streptococcus huangxiaojuni | reverse complement strand
AAGATACAAAGCCCGTTAAAAGAGCAAAGCAAAAATGGCGGTAAGCCAGAAATCTGTGATTTCGTCGGCGCACCCCTGCCAGAACGACTAGAAAGGTGCGGTCGACTGTTAAGGCGACAAAGCTTTCAGACGTTTACGGCTAACGGTAAGTCCGAAATCTTCGATTTCGTCGGCGCACCTCTGCCAGAACGACTAGAAGGCTGCGGTCGGCCACTAGGACGATAATGCCTTCAGACGTCTACGGCTGGCGGTAACTAGGTAACGATACAGATTTCCAGTCCCCTCACTTTCCCCTTTCTAGGTTCGGGCTGACATCATCCACTGGATGATGTCACTGCACAGCTCTTAGGGCGTGTTCAATTAATAAGATACAAAGCTCGTTAAGAAATCCGTATGAAAATAGGGACAGACGAGCGATGACTCGCATCGCGACGGATGTCATCTTTTTCACTAGGATTTTAGGGCGTGTTCAGTTCACACAAAGATACAAAGCCCGTTAAAAGAGCAAAGCAAAAATGGCGGTAAGCCAGAAATCTGTGATTTCGTCGGCGCACCCCTGCCAGAACGACTAGAAAGGTGCGGTCGACTGTTAAGGCGACAAAGCTTTCAGACGTTTACGGCTAACGGTAAGTCCGAAATCTTCGATTTCGTCGGCGCACCTCTGCCAGAACGACTAGAAGGCTGCGGTCGGCCACTAGGACGATAATGCCTTCAGACGTCTACGGCTGGCGGTAACTAGGTAACGATACAGATTTCCAGTCCCCTCACTTTCCCCTTTCTAGGTTCGGGCTGACATCATCCACTGGATGATGTCACTGCACAGCTCTTAGGGCGTGTTCAATTAATAAGATACAAAGCTCGTTAAGAAATCCGTATGAAAATAGGGACAGACGAGCGATGACTCGCATCGCGACGGATGTCATCTTTTTCACTAGGATTTTAGGGCGTGTTCAGTTCACACAAAGATACAAAGCCCGTGAAAAGAGCAAAGCAAAAATAGGAGACTGGACGAAGAGCCCTCAAAGGCTCTAGGACAGGCTATCTTTTTTGCACAGCTCTTAGGGCGTGTTCAGTTCAATAATTGACTAAATTAAATCAATAATTCCATTGGGTTTTCTAATAAATTTTTGAGATCCACCATAAATTTGGCACCATTCATACCATCGACCAGACGGTGGTCAATGGTCAGGCTCAGTCCCATAATCGGCCGGACAGCCATCTGGCCGTCTAGAACAACTGGGGTCTGAACCGTTGCCGATACACCAAGAATAGCCGAATTGGGCTGATTGATGATCGGATTAAATGATTTTGTCCCAAACATTCCCAAATTAGTAATAGAGAAGGTTGATCCGGACATTTCAGCCGCTTTGAGTTTCCCTGACTGGGCTTTTTTGATGACCTTTTTTGAGGCCACAACAAAGTCTGACAAACTCATTTTATCTGCACCATGGACAACAGGAACAATAAGCCCGTCATCTAAACCAACAGCAATACCAAGATTAACAAATTGATGCAGTTCGATTTCCTGTGCATCGTTGATTAAGGAAGCATTCATATAGCGGTGTTCAGGCTTCATCAAGGTTTTAACAGTCGCCATACCGATCAGATCGGTGAAAGTAACCTTAAAGCCTGTTTTGTTCATTATCGGCTCAAGTATCTGTTTGCGCAGTGCCATGAGATTAGTCATGTCAATATCATAATTGAGCGTAAAGGTCGGAGCAGTTAGGTAAGAATGCGTCATACCTTTAGAAATCGCCTTGCGCATGGCAGACATTTTGATAATTTCAACGCCTTCTGGAAGCTCTGCTTCTTTTTTCTCAACCGCTTTGACCGGAGCTTCTTCTTTCTGCTCAGCTGACAGAAGGGCTAAAATATCGTCTTTTACAATTTTACCATTAACGCCGCTTCCTTTAATAGTGTCAAGTGCGACGCCCCTGTCTAAAGCGATTCTGCGAGCAAGTGGAGTTGCTTTAGGCTGGGCTGATTTAAAGTTTTCAACATCTTCCTTATGAATACGGCCCTTAGCGCCGGTTCCCGGAACCAATTCAAGCGCCAGACCGAGCGTTTCGGCAGCTTTACGTGCAGCCGGTGTCGCACGGACACTGTTCTCATTGCTGTGAGGCTCTGGAGCAGCCGGAGCTGGGTTGTCAGGTTCTTTAGCTGCAGTTGTCAGACCATCTTCTGCCGCCTGTTCTCTTTGAGCAGGGGTAGAATCCGTTTCAGTCTCTACCGTTTCGCCTTCAGCTCCAATATAGCCGATAACTTCTGTAACCGGAACAACCTCACCTGCTTTGCGGGTTATCTTTAACAGCACACCCGATTCTTCAGCTTCCAGTTCCATGTTTGTTTTATCTGACATGATTTCAAGAAGAATATCGCCTTCACTGACGGCATCACCTTCCTGCTTTTTCCATTCAATGATTTCGCCTTCTTGCATGTCAACGCCTAGTTTAGGCATTATAATTTCGACAGCCATTTGCATTTCCTTTCATGTGATTTGCTTTTTAAAGCCTAATTCCCTTTGTTTATCATCTTATAGATAGCAGCTTTAATTTTAGCAACATCCGGCAGAATGCCTTGCTCAAGCACACGTGCATATGGTACCGGCACATCCTCTGAAGCCAAGCGTACAATTGGATAATCAAGGTAGTCAAAGGCTTCGCTTTCTGTTACCATCGCTGCAATTTCACCAATAAAGCCGCCGGTTTTATAAGCATCGTTGACAAGCATAAGTTTGCCGGTTTTCTTGACAGAATTAATAATCAATTCTTTATCAAGCGGGATTAGCGTACGCGGATCAACGACTTCAACTTTGATGCCTTCTGCAGCAACTTCTTCAGCTGCTTGAAGCACTCGCTCAAGCATACGTCCGTAAGAGACAATCGTCAAATCGGTCCCTTCACGCTTAATCTCTCCTTTTCCAAGAGGAATATAGAAATCCGGATCTTGACTGACTTCTTCTTTTTTACCATAAAGTGCCTTAGGCTCCATAAAAATAACAATATTGTTGTCTTGAATAGAAGATTTTAACAGACCCTTAGCGTCATTGGCATTCCCCGGAGCGACCACCTTAATGCCCGGAATATGTGTCAGCCAAGCTTCCAAAGACTGAGAATGCTGAGCTGCAGATCCAATGCCCGATCCGGAAGCAACACGGAAGGTCACCGGTGTTTTTAAACCGCCGCCAAACATATAGTTATTCTTAGCGCCATTATTGACAATGGCATCAAGCGCGATTGTAATGAAATCCATAAAAGTCACATCCACAATCGGACGCAGACCGGTAATAGCTGACCCGATGGCACTGCCTGCAATAGCTGCTTCCGAAATCGGCGTATCCTTCACGCGTTTTTCACCAAATTCAGCCAGCATGCCGACAGATGTTCCGAAGTCACCTCCGTAAACACCGACATCTTCTCCCATTAAATAAATACTGTTGTCTTTCCGCATTTCCTCGCTCATTGCAAGATTGACCGCCTCACGCAAGGCCATTAGTTTTGTTTCTGTCATAGTTGATTTTCTCCGAAATAAATGATTTTTAAATAGTGATTTATGTAGCTTTATTTTGCCTATTTCGCCAAAGAGGGAAATGGTCTCTAGTGCCGAGCCTTAAAGGGCATCGGCTATTATTATCAGCCTTAACAAGATGGCAGCAGCACTCTTTAATCGACCCAGACATCCTCAAAGGCTACCGATAAATCGGGATCCGGACTGTTTTGCGCAAACTCATAAGCATCATCAATTTCTTTGACAACTTGCTCACGGATAGCATCTAATTCTTTAGCATCGGCTATGTTTTCTGAGGTTAAATAATCCCGGTATTTAAGGATTGGATCTTTAGCTTTCCATGTATCGACTTCTTCTTTAGTACGGTATTTACCTGCATCCGCTGTAGAATGTCCAAACCAACGGTAGGACTCAACCTCAACAATTGCCGGCCCCTTGCCGCTCCGAACATAATCAACAGCTTTGCCCATCGTTTCATAGACAGCAATAACATCATTGCCGTCTTCACAGTAGAATCCAGGAATACCGTAAGCTTCAGCCCGTGTATAAAGATGAGGTGTATTGGTAGCTTTAGTGATATCCATAGAGATACCGTACCGGTTGTTGATAATGAAAAAGATTACCGGCAGTTTCCACACTGCTGCCATATTGACAGACTCATGGAATGACCCTTCATTAGTCGCTCCGTCACCCGAGAAAGCAACAACAATATTGTCAGTTCCTTTATACTGCTGGGTCAAAGCTGCCCCGACAGCCATAGCATAGCCGCCGCCAACAATACCATTGGTACCGTAATTCCCCTTGGCAAAATCTGCCAAATGCATCGACCCGCCGCGTCCTTTGGAAACGCCAGTAACTTTACCAGCCAGTTCCGCCATCATGCCATTTAAATCCATATCTTTAGCGATTGACTGGCCGTGTCCGCGATGATTGGAAAAAATAATGTCCTCATAGCTCAAATGGGCAACAGCCCCGACATTGGCTGCCTCTTCACCCACTGAAAAATGGGTCATCCCCTGAACAAAGCCGCGTCTTACTAATTTATTGATACGCATATCAAATTCACGGATGCGCTCCATTTTTAAATACATCTCCAGATGCTGTTCTTTTGACAGAGTTACCATATTGTCCTCCAAAAATCTTTTTTACTCTTACATTCTAGGATATTTTTTCACAAAGTGCAACTAATTGAACCGCTTTCTAACTGCCTTATAACAGTCTTTTTCTTTTATATAAAATATTTTTTTCACAAACTTTTTGAGCCGGCATTCCCTAACAGAATCGAACAGGCCCAGTGCTAGAGAGCCATATAAACTAAGGTCTCGTATCACTCCTTACCAGCCGTAGATGTCTGGGGGTGGGACAGAACTTTTGTCAAGGATAAAAAAAGTTCTGTCCCACCCCCGTAAAGCCTAGTAGGCATTTTAAATCCTTGAAAAAGCAGCTTAAATTCACTAGGCTACTGCGTCCTGAAAAAGCTAGAATCGATTTAAAACTTAAAGCTTTGTCGCCTTAACAGTCGACCGCACCTTTCTAGTCGTTCTGGCAGGGGGGCGCCTACGAAATCAAAGATTTCTGGCTTACCGTCTTTTTGTTTTGCTTTTTAACGGCTTTTGTATTAAAAAAAAGAAGGAAAGTCGCTTTCCTTCTAATCATTTTATCTGGCTATTGTAGTTTGTTATAAAATCTGTTATACAGCAGGCCTTGTCTTGCCTAAAACAAAACAGCGATACAACTTCTGCAGGCAAAACTGCCAAGTCGTCTAATGCGTTTTGATAAAAGTTTTTGACACTATTCTTCGGCCTGCTCGCTTAGCAGTGTCCATTCTTCAATCAGCTGCTCCTCTTCTTTGCCGATTTCTTCCAGTTTTTCCTGCAAGTCTGCCAGCTCATCCGCTTCATTTGTGGCAGCCATTTGAGTCTGAACGGCTTGGCCTGCCGCCGCCAAACTATCCAGCTGTTGTTCAAGGTCACTGATGCGCCTTTTTATCCTGCGCTGTTCTTTTTGACTGGCTTTCTGTTTTTGATAATCCACAGAGGCGGATGATTCAGAGCTCTTGTCAGAAGCATCTCTTGGTTCTTTTTGTGATTCTGATTCTGCCTTTTTGCTGAGATAATAATCATAGTCCCCCAAATAAAGTCGGGAGCCTGCCGCAGAAATTTCTAAAACTTTAGTGGCCACACGATTAATAAAATAGCGATCATGGCTGACAAAGATTAAAGTTCCCTCAAAATCAATAAGAGCATTTTCCAAAACCTCTTTGCTGTCAATGTCTAAATGATTGGTCGGCTCATCGAGAAGGAGAAAATTATTATTTTCCATAGACAATTTAGCTAAAAGCAAGCGTGCGCGTTCACCGCCTGAAAGCATGGCTACTGATTTTTTGACATCCTCACCTGAGAAAAGAAAGGCTCCCAAACGGTTTCTGATTTCCAGTTCAGAACTGGTCGGGAAAGCTTGCCAGAGCTCCTCAAGGACTGTATTTGTTTTTGTTAAATGCGACTGGTTTTGATCATAGTAGCCTGTGCTGACATTCGCTCCGTAACGGGCTCCTCCCTTTAGAAAAGGAATCTCGCCTGCAATAGATTTGATAAAGGTGGACTTCCCGATACCATTTGGTCCGACAACTGCAATGGCATCAAGCTTGCGGACTTCCAAATTAAGCGGCTGGGATAAAACCTTGCCGCTATAGCCAATAGTCGCATCACTTACAGTTAAAACAACATTTCCCGAGGCCTTATCTGCCCGAAAGGTCATATTAGCTGATTTTTGAGCAGATTGAGGCTTTTCCAGAGTTTGCATTTTTTCTAATTGCTTCCGTCTGGCTTGGGCACGTTTGGTCGTAGAAGCACGTACGATATTGCGCTGAACAAAATCTTCTAACTTAGCAATCGTTTGAGACTGTTTTTCATAACGTTTCGTCTCAGCGGCCAG
Source organism: Streptococcus huangxiaojuni (assembly GCF_040930515.1). Lineage (NCBI taxonomy): Bacteria > Bacillati > Bacillota > Bacilli > Lactobacillales > Streptococcaceae > Streptococcus > Streptococcus huangxiaojuni. Next base: position 69,719 of record NZ_JBFQEG010000010.1, on the reverse strand, counting down.
CCTTTCAGCTTTCAAATCAACGAACCTAGAATAATTGCCTGCATAACGATCCAGCGAATGGCGTGTCAGATCCAGTGTTGTAGTTGCCACTTTATCCAAAAAGTAACGGTCATGACTGACGATAAGCAGAGCCCCTGGATAAGTGCTCAGATAATTTTCTAGCCAGGCGATTGTTTCAACGTCCAGATGATTGGTCGGCTCATCCAAAACCAGTAACTCAGGCTTTTCCAGAAGCATTTTAGCTAAAGCCAAACGTGTATTTTGACCGCCGGACAAGTCAGAAATCTTCATCTCCCACATTGAAGCATCAAATTTAAAACCGTTAAGAACCGTTTTAATATCAGCTTCATAAGTAAAACCGCCCTGGGAACGGAAATCTTCTGTCAGCTGGTCATAATCAGCCATCAGCTTTTCTAAATCACTGCCGGACAGCTCTTCCATTTTAGTTTCCATGGTGCGCAGCAGCTGCTCTGATTCCCGTAAACCTGCAAAAACCTGCAGCATTTCTTCAAAAATTGTTTTCTCAGATTCAAAACGGCTGTCCTGGGCCAAATAGGAAACCGATAAATCTCGCTTTCGGCTGATTTCCCCGCTGGTCGGTTCTTCCTCACCGACCAGCATTTTAAGCAAGGTTGTTTTTCCAACACCGTTGCGGCCAACCAAGGCTAAACGATCCCGTTCAGCAATCTGAATAGTGATATTATCAAAGAGCAGCTCACCAGAAAATGAGCGCTCCAGCTTATTCCCTTGTAAAATAATCATATCTTTATTTTATCAAAACTTCCATATTTAACAAGGTACAGAGACCATATGCCAATGATATCTAGTCACACAAGAAATTAAATTTTCCGCAATATTCCATTCACCATTCATTGTTTAGTGCAAACTGGTACAGAATTTGGGCTGTATTTTTAGAAAGCAAAAAAGCCAGACTTCCATTTGGAAATCCGACTCGTACAGCGGCACTTAGTCAGCATACAATTGCTGTACAGCTGAAATATCAGCTTCCTGAATACCGTAGTAAGAACCCGATGACTGCATAACCGATGTTTCACTGTCATCGTGAGCCAAACCGATAGCATGACCCAGTTCATGCTCAGCAGTATGGATAATCCGGTCCAGAGTGTAGCCGTAACTATCATTTAATAGGTAATAAGTATTTAACTTCACATCAACATGGCTAATCTGATTCGTCACCGCATTGATTTCTGTTTCAGCAAGTCCGGCCGCCTGGCTGCTGCTGTCTGAATAATCTGTAGCAATAATATCAGCTTCCTCCGGATTTGTTACAATGGTAAAAGTGAAAGCTCCTGTAGCATTCCAATTGGCAATCGCTGTCTCATAAGCATTTATTAGTGTTGGTACTTCTGTGTCTATGTAGACTGTGGCTGAATTTTGCACCCAGCGGGCACCGCTGTAGTAGGTGAAATCCTCTGTTGACAAATTAGCCAGCTTATTCTGAAGACCATCGCTCTTCGTATCAGCGAAAAATGCTGCGACATTGTCCATCATACCTGAGAAACTCTGAGCTAAGTCAGACCCACTGTGGTTGGCATAATAGGCTAGGGCAAACAGGATAATGGCAATGACAAGGGCTGTTTTAACAATCCCCCAGAAGAGATGCCAAATAATCCGGAAAATCAGTCTGGGAATAAATAAAATCATTCTAAAAAGGTTTTTCATGACCCATCCTCGCTTCTTCATTGAAGATCAAAACTCCTAAAACCTTAGAACTTTAGTATAACAGGCAAAGAGTCAAAAAGCAAGCCAAAATCATACTGTTACAAAGCTGTAAACAGAAGCAGCAACAACTGTTGATTATCCCAAAAAACGGAGCCCTTTCGGCTGTGCTGAATTTTTTGAAATGAAAAACCGAGAAACAGTTCTCGGCTCTTATCGGTTATTGATTTTGTAATTCTTGAAACTTATTATCTGTTACTTTTTCAAAGCCTGCATTTTTTAAGTTTTCTTCGGTTTGCTTAATACTAAGATAATCTGCCTGTTTTAAGTCAGGATTCTCATCGGCATCCGCTAACTGACTGAGATCAACCTTTGCATAGTCAAGAACCATTGTCATGGTGGCTTTTGTATCACTGTAATCAAAAGAAAGATCAACACCGTCTAGATTCTTATAAGCTCGGTAAATATCATTCTCAAAAAGATCTTTAGCCTCGTCTTTACCTGCTACTTCCATTCCCTGATAAGTGACTGTATAAACTGTAACCTGTTTAATCATTTCATCGCTTCCCTCTTTAAAATAGAGTGTTTCCCGCGAATCATCATTATCACTGATTCTTTGATAAGACACCGATTCAGTTTGCTTGCTTCCGCAGGCCGTCAAGGTAAAGACAGCCAAAAGAGAAAGAGCCAGACCTAAAAACAAGTATAATCTTTTTTTCATCATAAAACCTCACACAAGATACAAAGCCCGTTTAAAAATCCGTATGAAAATAGGGGATGGCAAGTGATGCCAGCATCACGATGACAGCCATCTTTTTCACTAGGATTTTAGGGCGTGTTCAATTACACAAGATACAAAGCCCGTTTAAAAATCCGTATGAAAATAGGGGATGGCAAGTGATGCCAGCATCACGATGACAGCCATCTTTTTCACTAGGATTTTAGGGCGTGTTCAATTACACAAGATACAAAGCCCGTTTAAAAATCCGTATGAAAATAGGGGATGGCAAGTGATGCCAGCATCACGATGACAGCCATCTTTTTCACTAGGATTTTAGGGCGTGTTCAATTACACAAGATACAAAGCCCGTTTAAAAATCCGTATGAAAATAGGGGATGGCAAATGATGCTGGCATCACGATGACAGCCATCTTTTTCACTAGGATTTTAGGGCGTGTTCAATTACACAAGATACAAAGGGCGTCGAAAGGCAAAGCTTTCAGACATCTGGGGATTCCTAAGCAATTGTACTAAGTACGCGTATCTTTTATTCTAAACTTCATCATACGTTATTTAGGTTGCTTTGTAAAGCGCTTCCTTCATTTTGTTATAAAAAAGTTACCTAATGGTAACTTTTAAATCAGTCTTTCTTCTTTCACATAATCAATAGGAAGCCACTCAAAAAGCTTATCCAGCTGCAGATTCCAGTAATACCACTCATGCTTGCCGTGACTGGTATGATAATCGATATCCAGACCGAGTGCTGTCAGTTCTTTCACCGCGATTTCATTGGACTGGTAAAGGTAGTCTTCATAACCGCACCAGGCATAAAATTTTGTTTTTTTATCTGACTTTTCAGCTACATGCGTCAAAAGGTGCTGAGCCGTTTTTTCTGATTTCAAATCACCAAAAATCCCTTCCCAGTAGGCCTTTTTCTCTCCTGTGTTTTCAGCAATTTCCTGCCCGTCCAGGCCTAATCCCAAAGCTCCGGAAAAGGAAGCGGCATAAGAAAAGTTATCTGTAGCCAGAGCGATTTTATAGGCACCATAGCCTCCCATGGAAAGACCGGCAATAAACGTTTTTTCCCGCTTCTTGCTCATATAAGGAAAGAAACGCTGCAAGACCTGCGGAAGTTCAACAGCAATAGCTGTAAAGTAAGACATCCCGTAGGCTGTGTCGGTATACCAGCCTAAATCAGTCGACGGCATCACAACAATTAAATTGGTATGCCGCAGGAGGCGTTCGATATTGGTTCGCTTCTGCCAAGAATTCTCATTGCCCCCCATACCATGCAGCAAATACAGTACCGGTATATCTGTATCTTTTGCTTCAGTTTCAGAGAGTTCAGCAGCATCGGGATAAATCACATTGACCTGCCGCTCCATGCCTAAAGCCTGAGAATGGTATTCAATTTGCAAAAAAGCCATCGTTATTTCCTTTCTTCACTGCAGTTTCAAGAAAGGCCCGGAACATGATTCCAAGCCTTGAGATGATGTTAAACTGTCAGCGGACTTCCATAACAACTGGAAGAATCGCCGGCCGGCGTTTGGTCTGTTCAAACAGGAAGCGGCCGACTTCATCGCGGACAATACCTTTAAGTTCGCCCCAGTCAAAGTTGTCTTTTGCTAAATAGTCAGCAACTGCTCCATTGACCAGCTCCGCGCTTTCACGCAGAATATCCCGGCTTTTCTTGATATAAACAAAACCTCGCGTATTGACTTTGGCTCTGGAGACAATTTTCTTTTCCTTTTTATTGACCGTGATAGCAACAATGAAGATACCGTCTTCAGAGAGAACCTTGCGGTCACGCAGGACAATATTGCCGACATCGCCGATGGCATTGCCATCAATCATGACATCACCGGCTGCTACCCCGCCTTCATGCAGGAAACCTTGGTCGCCAAGCATCATAATGTCCCCTCGCTTCATAATATAAATGTTTTCAGGGAACATGCCGATTTCTTCTGCTAATTCAGCATGGGCGGCCAAATCACGGTATTCTCCCTGAATCGGAAACAGATAGCGAGGTTTAAGCAGGTTCATCAGCAGCTGCAAATCGCGGGCATTGGCATGGCCGGAAACATGGAGACTTTGGGTGATCAATTTGACCGACCCGCCGGCCTTGTAAATCAAATTTTCAACACGGGCTACAACGGCTTCTTTAGCAACACTTGGTGTGGTGACAATATAAACCAGATCACCTTCTTTTATCTGTACATAGCGGTGGCGGCCGACAGCCATTTTTTCCAGACTGTTGATAGGCTCACCCATTCGTCCGGCTTCCAGCACAATCAGCTCATGGTCAGCAAACTTACCGATATCTTTAGGTTTGACAATCAGCTTTTCATCAGCAATGCGCAGCTTTTTCAGCCGGATGGCGGTCCGCACAATATTCTCAGCATCAAAGCCAGTCAAAACCACACGGCGGCCGTGGTCAGCAGCCGAATCGAAAACTTGCTGAATCCGCACAAGATTGGAGGCTACTGCAGCAACAATAACTCGGCCATCAGCATCTGATATAACACTGTCAATTTCCTTGCCGACTTCCGACTCGCTGGCTGTCTGAACCCTGCTGCCGGCATTAGCCGAATCAGCAAGGAGAGCCAGCACGCCTTCACTGCCGATTTCAGACAGGCGCCCTAAATCCGTTTTATAGGCTGCTCTGGCTGCCTGGTCAAATTTAAAATCACCGGTATAAACAATGTTTCCCTGGTCAGTACCGACAACAACACCCAGACTTTCCGGAATAGAGTGGGTCGTTTTGAAAAAAGAAACAACCGCATCACCGAATTCGATTTCTGTGTTGCTGTCCACCACATGAAAATTATGGAATTTTTTCGGTCCGTTATTTTTGACAAACAGTTTAGCCAGTTCAATTGTCAGCTCTGATCCAAAGACAGGTGCCTTCACTTCGGAAATCAAATAAGGCAGAGCACCGATCGCATCCGCATGCCCATGTGTCAGAAAAATTCCCTGCACGCGCCGCTTATTTTCAATTAAGTAGTCCAGATTAGGAACAACGAAGTCAACCCCAAGCTGCTCATTTTCGGGATATTTAAGCCCCGTATCAAGCACAAAAATAGAGTCATTCACTTCTGCTATGTAGAAGTTTTTCCCGTTTTCACGGACACCGCCCAAGGCGATAATTTTTATATCACTCATGATACTCCTTTAATTCTTTATTTGTTATCAATTCATTATTTTTAATTATAGTAGCCAATCTTTTATAGTATACCATATTTTCTTATTTTTTTCCGGGATAAAGTTGGATAAGCTGGACACCCTTACTACAGCTGCAGCAAAATAAAAAGGATTGTACCTTTCCTGTTCCATACAGGATACAATCCTTAGCTTATTGTTGGAGCTCAGTCTGACTGTTCAGCTTGATTCTATTCTGCATGCAAAGCTTCAACCGGATCTTTTTTCGCAGCAAAGCGTGAAGGGATAATCCCTGCTGTGACAGTTAAAAAGATGGAAATTGCAGTCAGCACGGCTCCTGCCCAAATAGGCAGGACAGAAATATGGGCAACATCGGTGATATTTTCAATAACTTTATTAATGGGAATATTAAGAAGCAGAGTGATTAGAATTCCCATAAGACCGGATATAAAGCCTTCAATTGCTGTTTCAGCCGTGAAAATACGGCGGACATCTTTTTTCGATGCTCCGATAGCACGTAAAATTCCGATTTCCTTAGTCCGCTCCAGAACCGAAATATAGGTAATAATGGCAATCATGATAGAAGAAACGAGCAGTGAAATAGCTACAAAACCGATGAGGACATAGGTTATCATATTAATCATGGTGGTCACTGACGACATCACTAAGGCGATGTCATCAGTATAACTGATAATCTGCGCCTCCTTGTCAGCCTTTTTCATTTTCTTATTATAGGCCTCAATTAAATCTTTTAAGGCCTCCTTATCTTCAAAAGAGCCAGCATAAAAGTTGATACTGGAGGGAGCATTTAAATCAATGATGCCGATTGTTTTTAGATTGTCTTCATAGCTGGCATTGACATTTTGATTGTACTGAGTCACATAAGCGGCCAATTCTTCTGCCGTCATTCCCGCCAAAGCCTGCCTTTGTTCTTCGGTCAGATTTTGTGAAGAAAATGCGGTCACGTCAGCAGAAAAAGGCTGCCCGGTAAAAACATTTGTTCCCTTATCAGCTGTTTGCTCCTTGGCAATCTGACTGGCATTAACAGCCTTTGAAATATGCTTTGTCAGTGCCTGCGTATAGCCAATTCCCCCAACAGAAGTGTTATTAGATGTCCCTTCCTGCGGTTTAACGATACCGACTATCGTGATATCTTTCCCTTTATTAATAAGATCCGTCATATAGGCTGTATCCGATGATTTATCTACCCAGAGACCATTTTCCTTTTGAAAAATATCGGATTGGATAACCAGCTTAAAGGACCGGCCGAGCAAGTCATCGTAGCCGTAGGTCTGTTCATCATCTTTTGTTTCTTGGGATAAGCGGCTGAGTTCATCCCTATCTTCCAGTCCGAGACTATAGATCACCAAGTCATTGACATTATGGTTCTCATCGACCATCAGAATGACCTCATCAGCTTTTTGGGGAAAATGACCGGCGAGAAGCTGGTACTGAGACTTGAGCATCTCTTTGTCACTGCTGATTTCTGACCAGATTTCCATGTTATCAGCCATTGTTTTAACCATCACATTGTCAGTATCTAATTCCTGACTCAAATCTGATGGATTGACAGCTTTGACGCCGTTAGATGTGTCTGCGGCATAGATCTGCGGAGACAGGTCATAAGAATAATGAATATCTTTAGTGAGTGCGTCAAAGTCTTTCTGATGATTCTCCAAATAAACTTTAAAGGCTTCTAAATCATTATCCGACGTTTCAGAGGTCAACAGGCTTTTTAAGGTGTCGTTAACGCCAATACTTTCTGACTGAGAATGGTCTGAACCGCCTTCCAAGGCTTCTATTCTGGCTGAAAAAAGACTGGTCAGAGAATTGCTGTCATCCTTTTTTAAAGATAAGGGATAGGCTACTAGGGTATCTTCCTGCACCTGATCAATATAATCCTGAACACCGTTGGACAGAGACAAAATTAAGGCAATTCCGATAATGCCGATAGATCCTGCAAAAGCCGTCAGGAAGGTTCTGCCCTTTTTAGTCAGAAGATTGTTAAAAGACAGGTTCAGAGCTGTCCAAAAACGCATTTTGGTTTTCTTAAAAGCAGCCTCAGCTCCTGCCGCCTGCAGTCTAGCAGGGTCGTAAGGGTCTGAATCACTGATAATATGACCATCTAATACTTTTATAATACGGGTCGAATACCGATCAGCTAAATCAGGATTGTGCGTCACCATGATGACCAGACGGTCTTTGGCTATCTCCTTAAGCAGTTCCATAATCTGTACCGACGTTTCCGAATCTAAGGCACCTGTCGGCTCATCTGCCAAAAGAATATCCGGATTGTTGACCAAAGCTCTGGCTATGGCAATCCGCTGCATCTGACCGCCTGACATTTGGTTGGGCCGTTTATGAGCCTGCTTTGCTAAACCGACATGTTCTAAGGCCTCCATAGCGCGTTTGCGCCGCTCAGATTTTGCCACCCCTGAAAGGGTCAGAGCCATCTCCACATTGCTCAGAGCTGTTTGGTGGGAAATTAGATTGTAAGACTGAAAAACAAAACCGATGGTATGGTTGCGGTAAGCATCCCAGTCGCGGTCCTTAAATGTCTCGGTAGACTGGCCGTTAATCAACAAATCACCTGATGTATACTGATCCAGTCCGCCAATAATATTAAGCAGAGTGGTCTTGCCGGAGCCGGACTGCCCTAAAACAGAAACAAATTCATTGGCACGAAAAGCCAGATTGATATCCTCAAGAGCAGCAAGGCTCTGCCCGCCCGTTTGGTAAATTTTTGTAACATGCTGCAGTTCTAACATAACCTCTCCAATAAAGTAACCAAAAACATTTGCCGATTGTTCCTTGGTTGTTGGTCAAGGAACACAGCCCGTTTAAACTTTCTAAACGGCTCTATTATACCACCAGCCTGTCACTTTGTCTTAAAAAAAGATTTAGCTGATTAAAAGCAGCTTTTTCGAATATAGTAATAGGCTCTTAAACTTTAGTCATTATCCTGTTGCTTTATTTGCTTTTTAAGTATATACTAAGTATATCTTAAGTTGTAGAGGAGTAAAATATGGTGACGGTAAAAGCAAGAAAGGTTGGTAACTCAATGATTGTAACGCTTCCAAAAGAGTTTGATATTAAAGCAGGAACAGAGTTTTTCGTTTATAAAGGTGTTGATGGTGCCCTTGTTTTGGCGCCTAAAATAGAGAATCCTTTTGACGGAGAAGCAGATTTAACGATGACAGACGATTTTAAGGAGGTCATTTTTCTAGATAATGAGTAAGGCTTACATTCCTAAAAAGCAAGACCTTGTTTGGATTGATTTTGACCCAGCTGCTGGAAGGGAAATTCAAAAGCGCCGACCGGCTTTAGTCATTTCAAGTCAAAACTATGCCAAACAAACCGGATTTGTAGCTGTCTGCCCCATCACTCAAGGCCAGCAAAAACTAAAAGACAGAGGACTCTTGGTGACTGTCCGGCACAAAGCAATCCGAGGGGCAGTCAATCCCTTTCAACTGCACACTTTTGATTTTCGAGCTAGAAATATCCAAAAAATCGGTCAGCTTGATACCCAACTCTTCCAAAAGGTAGCACAGCTCTATCCTTATATTTTTGGAGAATAAAACGTAAACAAGAATGTAAGACCCACCCCAGTAAAGAAAGAAAGCTATTTGATAAAAAAATACTCAGGGCAGGTTCTGTCCTGAGTATTTTTAATAGTAATAGTTATTATCGGATAAGACTTTACTCAAACAATTGATAGTAATCGGCAATGGTCATCTGGGCTTTTTCTTCCTGGTTTAAGTCCTGTATGATGGAGCCGTCTTTCATAACAATCAGACGGTTGCCGTATTTGAGAGCATCTTCCATATGGTGGGTAATCATCAGGCTGGTCAGCTTTTGCTGTCTGATAAAGGTATCCGTCAGCTCCATCAGCGCAACACTGGTTTTAGGATCCAGTGCTGCTGTATGCTCATCAAGCAGAAGAAGCTCCGGGCGTTTCAGCGTCGCCATCAAAAGACTGAGAGCCTGGCGCTGGCCGCCTGAGAGAAGACCGGTAGGGGTATCCAGATGTTTTTCCAGTCCATTGCCGGTTTGACCGGTTAACTCTGTAAATTTTTCGGTATAATGGTGGATTTTCCGAGCGGCCAGTCCCCGCTTCTCACCGCGGTGCAGGGCTATCAGAAGATTTTCAGCAACGGTCATACGCGGAGCCGTTCCCATTTTAGGATCCTGAAACACACGGGATAGATATTTAGCTCTCTTTTCAGCAGGAAGAGCGGTCACATCTTCGCCTAAAATGGTGATACTGCCGCTGCTTAAAGGCAGGGTTCCGGCGATAACGTTAAAAAGTGTTGATTTTCCGGCGCCGTTGCCGCCCAAAATCGTTAGAAAATCATGTTCATATATTGTCAAACTGACATCATCAAGAATCGTTTTGACATCAGTAAAGCCGTTATTGACTTGGACGGTCGCTTTTTTTAATTGAACAATTTCTTTCATCGCGACAAGGTCACCCCCTTGAAGAATTTATCTTTGAGAACCGGTATAATCAGGCAGGTGGCCAGAACAACTGCACTGAAGAGTTTCAGATAATTAGTATTGAAACCGAGGGCAATAACAGCCGCAATCAAAAATTGGTAAAGAATAGAACCGACAATGATAGCAATCAAGCGCTCCAGTAAGGTCAGGCCGGTAGAGTAAAGAACTTCTCCGATAATGATGCTGGCTAAGCCGATGACAATAACACCGATTCCTTTTGAAACATCAGCGTAGCCGTCCTGCTGGCTGACTAAGGCACCGGACAGGGCGATTAAGCCGTTTGAAATCACCAGTCCCATAACTTCCATACGATCGGTATTGATACCAAAACTCTTTGCCATATCCGGATTGTCCCCCGTAGCAATATAAGCCTGTCCCAGATGCGTATACAAGAAATAAATCAAGAGACTGATAACCAAAACAACAGTTAAAAATCCAATAATCAGTAAGTTTATATCTGTACTAAAAGGCAGCAAATCCTGAACAGAACGGATATCCAAAAGCCCGAGATTGGCGCGGCGCATAATAAGGAGCATAATGGAATTGCAGGAAGTCATCACCAAAATTCCAGCCAAAATAGTCGGAATTTTCCCTTTGGTATAGAGCAGACCAGTTATAAGCCCAGCCAAACAGCCGGCAAGCATTCCGGCAGCAGTGGCCAAAAGCGGGTGGCTCCCGTGATTCATGAGCGTCACGGCTACCGCTCCGCCCAGAGGGAAAGAGCCTTCTGTTGTCATATCAGGAAAATTCAAGATACGAAAGGTCAGATAAATTCCCAAGCCCAAAATTCCCCAGAGCAGGCCTTGCGATACGGACGAAATAATCATATTTATACCACTCCTTTATTTACTTTGTCAGCTGTAAGTATCAAGCCGGCAGACTGATTTTTAATCATTGGCTGCAATCACAGTATCCGCCTCAGAGATAACACTGTCAGGAACAGTGATATCCAGTGTCTTAGCCGCTTGAAGGTTAACTATCGGAGTACCGCTGTCAACGATTTTAACCGGAACATCTTTGACTTCCTTTCCAGCCAAAAGCTTAACCACTATTTTAGCTGTTTCGACACCCAGTTCATATTGACTTTGCGCAACTGAAGCGATGCTGCCCTGCTCAACCATCGTGTCAACACTGGAGTACACCGGCAGTTTTGCGGCATTAGCAGCTGACACGACTGTCGTAAAGGCACTAGCGATTGTATTGTCCTGAGGAACAAAAACAGCATCCACTTTGCCGGCCATAACAGACATAGTTGTTGAAATTTCGTTCGTTGAAGGTACAGCATATTCCGCAACTGTCAGACCTGCCGCTTCTGCTTCTTCCTTGAATTCTTTAACCTGCGAAGCTGAGTTGTCCTCGCTGCTGGCATAAAGAATACCTACCGTTTTAACCTCAGGAGTAATATCTGTTATCAGCTCGACAGTCTGCTTTGTCGGTACCTGATTAGAAACACCGGTCACATTGGCTTCAGGCTTTTCCAGATTGGCAACCAGTTTGGCTCCTACAGGATCCGAAATTGCCCCCATAACCACCGGAATATCTTTAGTGGCGGAGGCCAGTCCCTGTGCAGCTGGTGTAGCAATACCAACCAGCACATCATTATCGCCATTGGCCAATTGTTTACTCATGGTCTGAATCTTACTTTGGTCGCCTTCGGCATTCATATCGGTAATCTCAATATTGTCTCCGGAATAGCCCGCCTCTTCAAGACCGTCAACAATTCCCTGATGAATTTCATCCAGAGCATCATGGGTCACATACTGCAAAATCCCTACCTTGACAACCTTCTTATCATTTGTTCCAGCCTGATTGTTCACATTCTGATAAATCAGCGCTCCCGCAGCTAAAACCAGAAGTGCCGCAAGCGTAACCATTAAACCTTTATTTTTCATACAACTCCCTCACACAAGATACAAAGGGCGGTAAGAACGCAAAAGGAAAATAGGAGACTGACCGATGAATCCAGAAAGATTCGAGGTCAGGCTATCTTTTTCCCGCAGCGTTTAGCCCGTGTTCAATTCACAAGATACAAAGCCCGTCTAAAAATCCGTATGAAAATAGGGGATGGCAAGTGATGCTGGCATCATGCTGACAGCCATCTTTTTCACTAGGATTTTAGGGCGTGTTCAATTAACAAGATACAAAGGGCGTATAAAACGCAAAAGGAAAATAGGAAACCGACGCTAGGTCGCTAGACCTTAGACGGTTTATCTTTTTCCCGCAGCGCTTAGCCCGTGTTCAATTCCATCAAGATACAAAGCCCGTTTAAAGAGCAAAGCAAAAATGACGGTAAGCTCGAAATCTCCGATTTCGCAGACGCACCCCTGCCAAGACGACTAGGGAGTGGGACAGAACCCCAGACCACAAAGTTCGTTGTCCCACCCCCGCAAAGCCTAGTAGGCAATTTAAAGCTTTGAAAAAGCGAATAAAGTGCCACTAGGCTACTGCGTCTTGCACATAACACTATAAACAAACATTAAAGCCTATTTTTAAAATCATCCTTCAGACGTTTACGGCTGGCGGTAAGTCCGAAATTTGTGATTTCGTCGGCGCATCTCTGCCAGGACGACTAGAAGAGGGCAATGAAAGTTTCCAACTTTCAAATTGTTTCTAATCTGTTCTGCAAGTCTCAGATTTTGCTAAGCAGGCAGAGAAAGATTTGCTGCCCGGAGTGGGCAGAATCCGCAGCAGCTGTCCTTCAGCCTTGCTCCCCTCGGCTTTTGTTTCTTTCTTTTTTCATCAAGAACAAGCCTTTGCCAAAAAGAAAAGCGCTCAGTAAGAAAATCTCACCACGCGCTTCTGTTTTCAGACTAAGACTCAAAGCGCATAGATACCATTTAGAATGTATTCTAAAAGCCGTATCTATGCTGCTACATAAATACAAGCTTACCTATGCCAACTTTGCCACGCTGTTAACGTTTGAACCGCCATTACCTTAGTCTTCCTTTCTGCCTTTTTTATTATTATATCCTAAATTCTGAAAATTGCAAGCGGTTTTTCAAATGTTTCTAAAAATCGGACTAAAGAGAGCAAAATAAGTATTTTAGCTGGTCTTATGATATAATAAGACCAGCTAAATTTTAGAGAGGAAAGATGGTCAGGCCTGATTGTCGTCACTTTTTGTCAGTCAGGACAGATAGCTTTTCACAAGAGCTTTCGCCATATTTTTGGTGCCCCAATTATGTCTTTTGACGGCTTTTTTTTACATCATCTAACAAAGGAATTACAGGAGCAGCTCCTTAACGGCCGTATCCAAAAGGTTAACCAGCCTTTCGACCGGGAGCTTGTCTTAACCATCCGCAATAATCGGCAAAATTATAAGCTTCTTCTGTCTGCTCACTCGGTATTTGGGCGTATTCAAATCACTGGGACAGACTTTCAAAATCCGCAGACTCCCAATACTTACACCATGATTATGAGAAAATATCTGCAGGGAGCGGTTATTGAGCGGATTGAGCAAATTGAGAATGACCGTATATTAGAAATCACTGTTTCAAATAAAAATGAAATCGGCGATGCCAGCAAAACAACGCTTGTGGCTGAAATTATGGGTAAGCATAGTAATATCATTCTGGTTGATAAAGGTCAGAATAAAATCATTGAATCCATCAAGCATGTCGGTTTCTCCCAAAACAGCTACCGGACAATTCTGCCCGGTTCAGCATACATTGCACCGCCAAAATCTGATCAGTTCAATCCTTATGAGATCGCTGATGAAAAACTGTTTGAAATTCTGCAGACACAGGATTTAACAGCTAAAAATCTGCAAAAGATTTTTCAGGGTTTGGGACGTGACACGGCTGAGGAATTGTCAGCCTCCCTCACAACTGATAAGCTGAAAACATTTCATGCCTTTTTTCAGCGCAGTTTAGTTCCTAATCTGACAGAAAAAGGCTTTTCTGCCGTTCTTTTTGCCGACTCAAACCAGACTTTTGCCAGTCTTGGTGAGCTGCTGGATTATTTTTATCAGGAAAAAGCAGAACGGGACCGAGTAGCAAAGCGGGCTGGAGAGCTCATTCACCGCGTCCAAAATGAAAAAGATAAAAATAAGAAAAAACTTCTTAAACAACAAAAAGAACTGGCTACAACCAATGAAGCGGAAAGCTACCGGCAAAAAGGTGAGCTGCTGACAACCTATCTTGGTCAGGTTCCAAACAATCAGGATTATGTCGAGCTGGATAATTATTATACAAATGAGAAAATCAGAATTGCTTTGAATAAAGCTCTGTCTCCCAGCCAAAATGCTCAGCGCTACTTCAAAAAATATCAAAAATTAAAAGAAGCTGTCAAGCACTTAAGGGGAGTGATTCAGCAGACTAAGGACACTATTACCTACCTCGAAAGCGTGGAAACTGCTCTTAATCAGGCGTCTCTAAATGATATTGCAGATATTGAAACAGAATTAGCACAAACCGGCTTTATCAAAAAACGACGGGCTGCTAAGCAGCAGAAGCGGAAAAAGCCTGAACAGTACCTAGCTTCTGACGGCCAAACAGTTATTATGGTCGGCCGGAATAATCTGCAAAATGATGAGTTGACCTTTAAAATGGCTAAAAAAGGAGAGCTTTGGTTTCATGCCAAAGATATCCCAGGGAGCCATGTCCTCATTAAAAATAACTTACAGCCCAGCGATCAGGTTAAAACCGATGCAGCGGAACTGGCGGCTTATTTTTCCAAAGCCAGACTGTCCAATCTTGTGCAGGTCGATATGATTGAAGCCAAAAAACTCAAGAAGCCATCCGGCAGCCGGCCAGGTTTTGTCACTTATACAGGACAGAAAACACTGCGGGTTACACCCAATCAGGATAAAGTTGCTAAAATGAAGCTGAAATCCGACAATTAACAATAAAACACCGGTTTAAGTACTTTTTAAAAAGCAGCTTAAGCCGGTGTTTTAGTTAGCAATATGAGGATTGGTTTCAAAAAGAAACTAATACAGCCAAAAAATTATTCTGATTTATCAATGTCTTCTTTTAGTTCATCCATATTCAGTTTAGCAAAAAGGTATTTACGGTCCTGAACGGGAAAACGCTGGTCCAGCTGGTCAACCGCCCCTACTTCAACCGTTCCTTCAGAAATAACAAAATCAATAACATGACCGCCGAAACTGAAATCATCTGAAATAAAATGCAGATGATAACCGGCAACACTGACACCATGAAACATTTCCGGAGTCCAAAAACCGACAATCGTCCCCGACAAATTTTCCCGTGTATACTCGGGCTGATGGGTTGCTACCTCAGCAAACTTCGTATCAGGAGCAGATTTGGGAATCATCCGAACATGCATTTTAGCGAAGTCACCCTTTATCTTTATCGAGCGGAAAAGATTGACCCCATCATAGTAAGATTCAATCCGCTTCTCAAGCTCTTCAGCCGTCATAGCAAACCGCTGACGAAAGATGACCTCTGCCTGATGCGGAACAACCGCTGCATAAGGAACCGTCACCTCGTTTGACAGCTCGACAACCTTAGGCACACCATCAGACCCCTTAGCCTGATAAGCCTTACCATCAAGGACAATCAATTCACCATCAATTGAGTCCAGAGTCCCAATCCCTAAGTCCCCATGCTCCAGCAGCTCGCCGATAGTCAGGGTGCCGCCGTACAATCCAGCCATCAGAGCTCCTAAGGTATTGTACTGAAATAATTTAATCGCTTCAACCATAAACTCACCACACAAAAATACAAAGCCTGTATAAAACACAAAGGAAAAGAGACAGTCAGTCCGAAATCTTAGATTTCGCAGACGCACCTTTGCCAAGACAGCCAGAAAGCTGCATCAAGCTGTCAAGACTGCAAAGCTTTCAGACATCTGCCGCTCTATTAAATGAAATAGCTAAGCAGAACATTTCCTTTTTCATTAGGATTTTAGGCCGTGTTCATTTAACAAGATACAAAGCCCGTTTAAAGAGCACAGCAAAAATAGGAAATTGACGATGTTTCTTTAGAAACAAGGAAATTTATCTTTTTTGCACAGCTCTTAGGGCGTGTTCAATTCCAACAAGATACAAAGGCCGTTAAAAAATCCGTATGAAAATAGGGGATGGCAAGTGATGCTGGCATCACGCTGACAGCCATCTTTTTCACTAGGATTTTAGGGCGTGTTCAATTCCAACAAGATACAAAGGCCGTTAAAAAATCCGTATGAAAATAGGGGATGGCAAGTGATGCTGGCATCACGCTGACAGCCATCTTTTTCACTAGGATTTTAGGGCGTGTTCAATTCCAACAAGATACAAAGCCCGTTAAAAAATCCGTATGAAAATAGGGGATGGCAAGTGATGCTGGCATCACGCTGACAGCCATCTTTTTCACTAGGATTTTAGGGCGTGTTCAATTCCAACAAGATACAAAGCCCGTTTAAAGAGCACAGCAAAAATGGCGGTAAGCCAGAAATCTTCGATTTCGTCGGCGCACCTCTGCCAAGACGACTAGAAGGGTGCGGCAGGCTGTAAAGACTGCAAAGCCTTCAGTCGTTTACGGCTGTCTAACTGTGAAGTCAGTTCTATACTTGACCATGCTTTTCCCCGCAGCGTTAAGCCCGTTTCAACATAAAATTTCGCCAGGTTCAGTAAAATTCGTCAGGCAGAATCGTTTCTCCCAGCTTGATATTATCCTTGTAGTCAATCGGAACATCAATTAAAACCGGGCCGCTTTCTGAATCACTGAGGGCTTGCCTGAACAGCTCCTCAAACTCTTTTTTGCTGTTAGCACGGTAGCCCTTGGCACCGAAACTTTCTGCATATTTAACAAAATCAACCGAACCCAAATCAACCCCTGATGATCGGCCGTATTTCATTTCTTCCTGAAAGGCCACCATATTATAACTGCCATCATTCCAAATAATATGAATAATCGGCAGCTGCAGCCTAACTGCTGTTTCCAGTTCTTGGGCTGAAAAGAGAAAGCCACCGTCTCCGGATATGGAAATAACTTTGGTATTAGGGCGGACTAAGGCCGCTGCTATGGCCCAAGGGAGAGCCACTCCTAAGGTCTGCATCCCGTTAGAAAAAAGGAGGTGGCGCGACTCATAGGATTTAAAGTAGCGGGCCATCCAGATGTAGTGGCTGCCAACATCAACTGTTACTGTCATAGTATCATCGGTATGAGTCTGCAGTACATCAATGACATCAAGCGGATGAACCAGATTCTCTTTAGAAGAGCGATGAAATTTCACGTCATCGACAACATTGTCTCTCAAACCCTTGAGATAGGCTATTGAACCTTCAGGCAGCCGATAGCCAGATACCGCAGGAAGAAGCAAATCCAATGTATCTTCGATACTGCCAATCAGCTCGCGTTCAGGCTGAAAATAGGTATCAATCTCAGCTTGGGCAACATCTATCACAATGATGCGGGCTGAAATTTCAGCATTCCAGTTGCGGGCTTCATATTCAATCGGGTCGTAACCGATAGCTATCACTAAATCAGCTTTTTTCAGCAGCATATCACCGGGCTGGTTGCGAAACAGGCCCACACGACCAAAAAAGGTATCGGCTTCCAAATCTCGTGAGACAATTCCGGCACCCTGAAAGGTTTCAACAACCGGGAGTTTAACCGCAGTCAGCAGACGCCGGATGGCCGCTGTGACATTCGCTGAAGAAGCACCATTACCCAGCAGTAAAACCGGTAAAACAGAATTGCGGATAGCCTGAGCTAAATAATTGATGTCAGCCACCGAGGCTGATCCCAGCTGCGGATCTGTTAAAGGTTTGATGGCCTTGACGGTCACTTGGCTGTCTGTTACATCCTGCGGAACTGAAATAAAACTAGCTCCGGGTTTGCCTGCTTTTGCTATACGGTAGGCATTGGCAATGGTTTCCGATAAGGTATCTGCATCATGCACTTCAGCAGCGTATTTTGTTATAGGCTCAAGCATAGCCACATTGTTCATAGACTGGTGAGACCGTTTCAGGAGGTCGCCGCGCTTAACCTGACCGCCGATAGCAAGAACCGGATCACCTTCATCAGTTGCAGTGACAAGACCTGTTGCCAGGTTAGCAATCCCCGGGCCGCTGGTAACCAGAACCAGTCCGGGCTCTCCTGTAATACGTCCGATTCCTTGCGCCATAAAAACGGCATTTTGTTCATGGCGGGCAACAATCAGCTCCGGTCCCTTATCCTTAAGCGTATCAAAGACACGGTCAATCTTAGCACCCGGAATACCAAAGACATAGTTGACATTATGATTAAGAAGGCTGTCTACAATCAAATCAGCACCATAATCCACATTTTCTTCCGACATTCTTCATCCCTTCTTTACAAGACTAAATTCATTATATCACAGTTTGGTAAAAAGGGATAAAAAGCATCCCTGAAGCTGTGTTTTAAAGTGAAAGAGACTTCTCCCAGCTTAAACAATCAATGAAATCAACTCTTTTCTTAGCTCTTTCTAATAAATGCTGCTCCCAAGAAAAAATCTGTCAGAGCGATTCATCATCTAAAAAACGGACCATATTGACATCATCAGGAACCAGCTCTAAATAATGTTTAGCATAGTTTACTGCCTGCTCTTGCTGGCCGCATTCTTTCAGCAGATCAATATAATCCTGCAGAAATTCTGGATTATCCCCTAAGTCTCTTGCTAAATCCTGATAAACAGCCAGTGCCTGTTCAAGCTCTTCTAAAGCATGATAGGCCTTAGCAAGATTCCATCTGGTTAATACATTAACAATATCCTGCTCTGCGGCAAGAGCAATTATTTCTGCGAAACGCTCTTCCTCGAGATAGAGATTAGTCAAGCGCAGCAAAACCTCTTCTTGATCTTCTGCTACTTCTTTTGCCTTTAACAAATAGTTTTCTGCCTGAGACGGCTCATGCAGTTCATAAGAAAATTGAGAGGCCGCCAATAAAAGTTCTTCATCAAACTGGTTTTTAGCCAGACCCTGCTGGATAATCCGGAGTGCTTCTGCCGTTTTATGTTCAGCATGAAGAGAAAGAGCATAGCGATATTCATAGCCCTCAAAATCGGGATTCATCGTATCCAGCTGCTTAAAATAAAGACTTGCCTTTTGATAGTCAGATTCTTCATAAAGGATAGAGGCCAGCTCAAAAGCTGTCTGGTCATCGTAGTCAATCTCCAGCGCTTTGTCTAAAAATTCAACAGCAGCCTCAAATTTGCCTAAATGCGCATAAGAACGGCCGATCCGCTGATAGGTAGAAATGCCTGTTTCGGCAAGTATATCACGGTTGTCCAATTTCGCATATTCTTGAATAGCTTGCTGGTAATTTCCTAATTTAAATTCAATTTCTGCCAAAGCTAAAACAACCAAGGGTTCCTGACTTAAACTGCTTGCCTCTAAAAGCTTTTCTCTCGCAACTTCTGTCAGCTCTTCCATATCGTAAAGATCAGCCTTAACCAAAAGGGCATTTACATAGTAATCGCTGTGAGGCTGGATTGCCTCTAGATATAGAAAAGCATCTTCGACATCACCGTCTTCAGCAGCAATTTGAGCCAGATTCAGATAGCTTTCGGGATAATCGTCCTTAATCTGCAGGTAAATCTGCTTTGCCTGCGGTAAAAAACCGATGCTCTCCAAATATGCAGCCAGTTCAAGTAAAACAGCTGAACTGTCCTCTTTTAAAGCTTTTTGTAAATAATTGTCAGCTTCTTGCAGATTTTGCTGTTCAATAGCAGCAAGTACTTTTTCACTGTTTAACATCTTATCCGTCACTGTCCTCCTTATCGGCCGCTTCATCAGCATACAAACCGCTGATTGACTTATACCAGTCAAAAACCTCTTTAACCACTACCTTTAGCGAGGCATAAATCGGAATACCTAAGAAAACACCCCAAACCCCGAACATGGAACCTGCTGTCAGTAAAATAAACATAATCGTAATGGGATGAATATTTAATTTGCTGCCAATAACCAGCGGGGTCACAAAACGCCCTTCAATAGTCTGCTCAACCACAAAAACCAGTAACACTTTAACCAGCATCAAAGGCCCCTGAACCATTGCCATTATCACTACAGGAATCATAGCCAGAAAACTTCCCAAATAAGGAATCATATTTAAGAAACCGGCGATTATCCCAAAAGTAACCGGATAGCGCAGGCCAACTAAGCTGAACATAACAGAAAACATCAGTCCGACAACAACTGCCACAGTAACCTGTCCCTGCACATAGCCCGACAGTTGCTTATTGATATCTCCCATAACACGGGAAATAGGCTGGCGGGTTTTTGTCGGCAGCGCTTTTAGCAGCCCTTCCTTCATTTTCTTGCTGTCTCTGAGAAAATAAAAGAGGATAAAAGGCGAAATTATGATAGCTACCGTAACTCGGGCAATTGTACTGGCAAAATTGCTGGCCCAGTCTAAGGCATTTCTTGAAAAGCTTTCTGCATAATCAATAGCCTTGCTGCTGATGTTGCTGAGCATCTCCTCCAGCTCTGCCTGATAATTGCGCAGCCAAGGATTTTCCAGCAGTTTATTGGCTTCTTTATTCACAGTTTCAACATAATCCGGTAAATTTTCGACAAAAGACAGCAGCTGATCCCGGACAGTCGGCAGAAAACCGGATACGCCCCAGGCGATGAGGGCCAAGACAGCAGCAAATACAATAAAAATAGAACTGGTCCTGCCTATTCCCCTGGCTTCCAGAAAATCAACCATCGGTTTGGTCAGATAGTAAAGTAAAGTCGAGATGACTACAGGCAAAAGCAAGACAGCACCAAATGACAAAACCGGAATAAAAAGAAAAGAAATTTTTGTAAAAACGTAGAGAGTCAGAAAAACTAGTAAGGTAATCAAAGTCACAATAACGGCTTGATTATTTAAAAACCACTTAAAAAACCAGCTATCTGTAAATTTTTTAGGATTTGAATGATTCATAAGAACTCCTTAAATACGAGGAACAGTCGCTTTTCAAAATTTTAAGCTGCCTGACAGCCATCATATACAGACTAAAATCTAAAACACACTGCTGTTCAAATATTATACCATTTTTGCCTGTTCAGACTTATGAATAAACATTTAAAATTAGCAGCCATTTCTATCAGCAAAACAAATACATCTGGCGGTAAGCCAGAAATCTGTGATTTCGTAGGCGCACCCCTGCCAAGACGACTAGAAGGGTGCGGTCGGCCGCTAGGACGACAAAGCCTTCAGACGTTTACGGCTGGCGGTAAGCCAGAAATCTGTGATTTCGTAGGCGCACCCCTGCCAGAACGACTATAAAGGTGCGGTCAACTGTTAAGGCGACAAAGCTTTCAGACGTTTGCGGCTGGCACTAGGAATAACTAGCGATCATAAAAAGTAACAGAACGATCGATTAACTGCTGTTTTTGATCATAGGTAAATTTAGCCGAAAAAAAGGGAACATCATCCAAAATCCATTTAAAAAGCTCATAATCGCCTTCCCAGGTTGGCTTAGTTAAAACCTGATCATAGGGGACCCACTCAAGAGTCCCTTCCCGAGAGTCTTCATCAGCAATCAAATCACCTGTAAAATCCGTTACCTTAAACACATAGGTGTACCAGTCATGACCCGGAGTAAATTCAGGAAAAGTTACAACTCCCTTGAAATCCATCTGTTTGACCAGCAAGTGAGTTTCTTCCAAGATTTCCCGTCTGGCACATTCATCAGGCGTTTCCCCCTGCTCCAACTTTCCCCCGACAGAAATCCATTTGCCAGCATGGACATCATTTTCCTTTTTATTGCGATGGAGCAGTAAAAGCTCCCTGCCATTATCAATATAACAAATCGTTGCCAACTTTGTCATTCACATCCCCCTAACACCAAGATACAAAGGGCGTTCAAGCTCACAGCAAAAATAGGAGCCTGACCGCTGAGTCACTATAGACTCAAGGGAGGGCTATCTTTTTTGCAAAGAGCTTAGCCCGTGTTCAGTTCTACCAAGATACAAAGCCCGTGAAAAAATCCGTATGAAAATAGGGGATGGCAAGTGATGCTGGCATCACGCTGACAGCCATCTTTTTCACTAGGATTTTAGGGCGTGTTCAATTCACCAAGATACAAAGCCCGTGAAAAGAGCAAAGCAAAAATGGCGGTAAGCCAGAAATCTTTGATTTCGTTTGCGCACCCCTGCCAAGACGACTAGAAGGGTGCGGTCGGCCGCTAGGACGATAAAGCCTTCAGACGTTTACGGCTGACAAGTAATGAAGCAGAATCTCAAATGATAGATCCCTCTCCTTCTCCAATTTTCAAGTTCGGGCTGAACTCATTCACTAGATAAGCTCACTCCCGCAGTTTTTCAGGCCATCTTCTGTTTTGACTACTCTTTTATTATAGCAAAATCTTATGGTATAATCTCTTTAAGAATAGGAGGGCGTTTATGGAAACTATCTATTTTGGGACCTATACAAAGCGTCAGTCGCAGGGAATATACAGTGCTGACTTTGATACCAAAGACGGCAGAATCAGTAAGCTTCAGCTAGCCGCAGAAGAAGTCAACCCGACTTATCTGGCCTTCTCTGATAGCAACTGCTACAGTGTAGGGAGCTATGGCGGAATGGGAGGAATTGCTAATTTTGACAGCCGCTTCCAGCTCATTAATCATGTCGTCGAAGAGGGGGCAGCTCTTTGCTATATCGCGGTGGATAAAGGACGACGTCTGGTTTATGGCGCCAACTATCACAAAGGCGAAGTACTCATCTATAAGCAAAACAATCAGGGGCAGCTGATCTTAGCCAATAAAATACACCATCATGGATCAGGGCCTCATAAAAATCAAGCCAGCCCCCATCCCCATTTTGCTGACTTGACGCCTGATAATTATTTAGTGGCATGTGATTTGGGGACGGACTCGGTCACAACTTATGCCGTTACAGATTCAGGTCGGGCAGAGAAAATAGCCAATTACCAAGCCGCTCCCGGTGCTGGCAGCCGGCATTTGGTCTTTCATCCTGATGGCAAAACGGCTTATTTAGTCTGTGAACTTAATGCCAGTGTTGAGGTGCTTAATTACCGCGGTCGGGGAAAATTTGAGAAACAGCAGACTGCTCCTACACTGCCTGCGGATTATAAAGGCTTTAACGCCTGCGGAGCTATCCGCATCACCAAAGACGGACGGTTTTTATATGTTTCCAATCGCGGCCATGATTCTATCGCTGTTTTTGCGATTCTGACAGACGGGAGACTTGAAAACCGGCAAATCATTTCAAGCGCCGGGCAAACACCTCGTGATTTCTGTCTGTCTCCCAAGGAAGACTATCTCATCGTTGTTCATCAGGATTCGGACAATGCCGCCGTTTTTAGACGCGATTCAAAAACAGGACTGCTGGTTGAAAGGAGCCATGATTTTACCGTGCCGGAAGCTGTCTGTGTTCTCTTTAATGACTGGAAGGAACAATAACAGGGCAGTCTTGTCGGCTTTTGAAGCAGGCCACCTAAAAAAAAACAAAACATTTGACAAAGCTGAGGCCACGACAGTCCATTTTTCTTTAGCTTATAAATCGTGAGTTGATCTTTATAAGTTAATTTCATACAAAAAGCACCCCAAAAATTAGATTTGTTGTCTAACTTTTGGGGTGCAGTTCATAGCTCTGTTTTTATATTATTTAATCACTTCCTGTGTTTTAGCATAGTTAGCTTCAACTGCTTCTTTTTCAGCCTGCCACCAATCTTTATGTTCTGTATACCACTTGATGGTATCTTCCAAACCTTGTTCAAAATTAGTGAATGCCGGCTGCCAGCCGAGTTCCTCACGTAATTTTGTCGAGTCGATAGCATAGCGCAGGTCGTGTCCGGCACGATCTGTTACATGATCGTAAGCATCCTTTGGCTGACCCATTTTTTCAAGGATAAGCTCAAGAACTTCCTTATTATTCTTTTCCCCGTCAGCACCGATCAGATAGGTTTCGCCGATACGGCCTTTGGTAAGAATGGCCCAGACCCCTGTTGAGTGGTCATTGGTATGAATCCAGTCTCGGACATTTTTTCCTTCACCGTAAAGCTTAGGCTTGATCCCAGACAGGATATTAGTAATTTGACGCGGTATGAACTTTTCAATGTGCTGATAAGGTCCATAGTTGTTGGAACAGTTAGAAATGGTAGCTTTGACACCAAAGGAACGAACCCAAGCCTTTACAATTAGGTCTGAGGCAGCCTTGGTTGAGGAATAAGGTGATGAAGGGTTATATTTGGTTTCAGCAGTGAATTTTTCACCCGGACCATCACCGTGACCCGGCAAGTCCTCACGCAAAGGCAAATCGCCATAGACTTCATCAGTTGAGACATGGTGGAAACGAATACCGTATTTGCGTGCGGCTTCCAAAAGCGTATATGTTCCGATGAAGTTGGTATGAATAAAAGGACTCGGATCATTGAGGGAATTATCATTGTGGCTTTCTGCTGCGTAGTGGACAATCGCATCTGCTTGGGCAGCCAATTTATCAACTAATTCAGCATCAGCAATATCACCAACAACTAATTCCACACGGCTGCCGAGGATTTCTTCAATATTGGCACGGTTGCCGGCATAAGTAAGCTTATCAAGGACAGTCACATGTACGTCCGGATGGTTATTGTAAATATAGTGAACAAAATTTGAACCGATGAAACCGGCCCCGCCAGTTACGATAATATTTTTAAATTCTGACACGGTTATCTCCTGTAATTGTCTTTTTAAATAGTCGATTTTTACAAAATCTTTGTGGTTATTTTTATCTGCCCGATAGGAATCTTTGGATGAAGCTTGGTAGATTTTCAAGTATTGCTCAAGTGTCGGTAAATAATAGCGGACAGCTTGAGTTTCAATTTCTTCTAAATTTTCTAACTCCACCTCCGCAAATTCAGGGAGGGAATGAAGCCCGCCAAATTCAACAGACAGGCCATCCTTTTGAAACTCATGTTCATGGCGGTCAACTAGCTGAAAACCGAGTCTTTCCATGATAGCATTGAGTTCATCAAAACGGTAAATTCGCTCCTCGTCTGGGGCTTCCCAACCTCTGGGATCACTGGGGACGTGAATGTCCAAGTCCTGTGCCTGCCAATCTCGTCCAGTCCGCCTTTCCAAACCAACAGAACCCATTAGCAAAGGCGTGATTCCTAGCTTATTTAACTGCTCTGCGATTTCCAAAAAAGCCTGGAACATTAGAGGTCCTCTTCCCCCAAAGGCTTGACATCCTTCAAGAGCGGATGATTTTTATCTGCTTCTGACACTTCCGCTTGATCCAAGTTTTCCCATTGGATATCAAGATTTGAATCAGCAAAATTGACAAAGGCATACTTCGGCTTAAGCTCCAATGCCCAGTAATCGTTAACCAAATAACTATAGGCGACGTTATCGGACAGGACTTGAAAGCCGTTGGCTACACCGCGCGGTACAAAAATACCCTTGGACGCATCAATAACTGTTTGATATGTGTGGCCAAAAGTCGGTCCCTGACGCAAATCAACCCAAGCTCCGAGCACTTTACCGTCATCAGCTACAGAAATATACTTGTCCCATGGTTCAGCGTGAAGACCGCGCAGAACATTTTTACGCGAAAAGGACACATTATTCTGCAGTTTTCCTTCTGCAAAAAAACGTTCAGGGAAACCGAGAGGCAGCATTTTTTCCTTTTGGAAATTTTCTTTAAACCATCCTCGGCTGTCCCCGTGAACCGGAATATCAAATTCAATCATTCCGGGAATTGCTTCAATCTGACGGGCTGCTAATTCTTTTTCAAAAAACTGTTCTGTCATTAAGCTTCTCCAATCAAACGGAGCAAATACTGTCCGTATTCATTTTTCTTAAGCGGCTGTGCTAGCTCACGAACCTGTTCTTTTGTAATGTAACCCATGCGGTAGGCAATCTCTTCAAGGTTGGCTACTTGCAAATTTTGCATACGCTGAACGGTTTCAATATATTGAGATGCTTCCAGCAAACTTTCGTGTGTCCCCGTATCCAGCCAGGCAAAACCGCGCTCCATCACCTCTACTGATAAGTCCCCACGCTCCAGATAAGCTTTGTTAACATCTGTAATTTCAAGTTCACCACGAGGCGACGGTTTGATATTTTTGGCAATAGCCACCACATCATTATCGTAAAAATACAGACCCGTCACGGCAAAATTAGATTTAGGCACTGTCGGTTTTTCCTCAATAGAGACAGCATTCATATTCTCATCAAACTCGACAACCCCAAAACGCTCTGGATCTTTAACCTGATAACCAAAGACAGTTGCACCTTTTTCTTTGGTCGCTGCTTTCTGCAGCATTCTTGACAGACCCGGCCCATAGTAAATATTGTCTCCCAAAATGAGAGCCACACGGTCATCTCCGATAAATTCTTCCCCGATAATAAAGGCCTGAGCGAGACCGTCCGGACTGGGCTGTTCAGCATAGGACAGTTGAATCCCAAATTCTGAACCGTCTTGCAGCAGTTCCTGAAAACGCGGCAAGTCCTGCGGTGTTGAAATAATCAAAATTTCCTTGATTCCAGCCAGCATCAAAGTTGAGAGCGGGTAGTAAATCATGGGCTTATCATAAATCGGCATGAGTTGCTTTGAAGCCGCACGAGTCAGCGGATAAAGACGTGTCCCTGAACCGCCGGCAAGAATTATTCCCTTCATAAAAGTTCCTCTCTTTGTCATTTCTGTCACTTTATTCTAACATAAATAAAAAAGGCTGTCACTCACTATCTGACTGGCCGGTCTACTAAACAGATAAAAAACACATTAACTGTTCAATCTTGAGAAAACCGGACCTTTTGAGCCAAGCCTTAATTTTATAAGTGGTCGATCAATGCTTTTTGACAATATAATTCTCTGCAGCATAGTCTTTGGGATGCAAAAGCAGTTCCTGGCCTTGAAGCAGCCGGGCCAGCTGACAGCCAAGCAAAGGCCCCGTTGTCAGGCCTGTTGAGCCAAGACCGCTTGCGGTGTAAACATTTTCCAAATTCGGCACCGAGCCAAAAAATGGCGAAAAATCGCTCGTATAGGCGCGAATCCCCACCCTCTGGTTAAAAAAGGAGGCTTTTTTGAGATGGGGAAGATAATTTTGTGCCTGAACCCGGAAATCATCCAGCAAAACCCTATCAACTGATAAGTCAAAACCCTTATGATTTTCATGTGTCGCTCCGACACTGATTTGACCAGCAGGAAAGGGAATAATGTCCAGTTCTCCTTCTGGCATGACCACCGGATAGGGATCGGTCTCCAAACCGGTGAAATAATAATCGCGAAGCTGCCCTTTTTGAGGACGTAAATCAAGTGTATAGCCTAATGGAGCCAAAATGGAACTGAGCCAAGCTCCAGCAGCAAGAATGACCGCATCAAAATTCTGCCCGCCTAATCTATACTGCCTGCCAGCTAACTCCAAGCTGACTTTCTCTCTAATCACTTCAGCCTGACTAGCCTCAAGCAGAGTTTTGACCAACCCTGCCCCATCAACACGGGCACCTCCGCTGGCATAGAGCAGGGTTTCAAAACCTTGCAGACCCGGGAAATACTTGGCCGCCGCAGCTTTTGACAGTAAAGCCAGTTTGCCTATCAGCGGAGCTTCCTCCCGGCGTGAAAGAGCTAAGTCATAGAGTTCCTGCAGCTTACTATCATCTTTTCTAAGGACATAAACGCCTGTCTGCTGGTAAAAATCCGTCCGATAGCCATCTGCCTGCAAATCAGCAGTTAAATCCTGATAAAAATCCGCCCCCAACCGAGCCAGACGGTACCAGGCCCGATTGCGCCGCTTGGAAAACCAAGGGCTGATAATACCGGCCGCTGCCTTAGTAGCCTGACCCGTCCCTTCATCAAAAACCGTCACACTGATATGCTTATTTTTAGCCAGATAATAAGCAGCCGCAGCTCCAACTGCCCCGGCACCAACTACAGCAACTTTCAAACCTCTCTCCTTTCACCAAGATACAAAGACCGTTTAAAAATCCGTATGAAAATAGGGGATGGCAAGTGATGTCTTGCATCACGCTGACAGCCATCTTTTTCACTAGGATTTTAGGCCGTGTTCAGTTCATCAAGATACAAAGCCCGTATAAAACGCAAAAGGAAAATAGGGGACTGACTGACGAATCGCTAGATTCTAAGTCAGGACATCTTTTTCCCGCAGCGTTTAGGCCGTGTTCAATTCACCAAGATACAAAGGCCGTTTAAAAATCCGTATGAAAATAGGGGATGGCAAGTGATGTCTTGCATCACGCTGACAGCCATCTTTTTCACTAGGATTTTAGGCCGTGTTCAATTCATCAAGATACAAAGACCGTTTAAAACGAAAAAAGGAAAATAGGGGACTGGCCGATGAATCCCAAAAAAATTCTAAATCCTAAATCCTAGATATGGCTAAATGGATTGGTGTCAGCCTGACTGTCGATAACAGTAATATCCCAATTGTTTTCATTCTGCCAAGCTTGAAATTTTTCTGTCAGCTTCTCTACAAAAAGAACTTCAATATGGTGCCCTGGATCAATAGCCAAAAGACCGTTTGTCAGCATTTCCTGAGCTGTGTGGTAATAAATATCGCCGGTAATGTAGACGTCGGCACCTTTTGCCAAAGCATCATGATAGAATCCCGATCCGCTTCCGCCGCAGATGGCCACTCGCCGAATACGTTTTTCAGCGCTGCCGTAATGAATGAGACGGACCGCATCCAAATGAAAAGCTTTTTTGACCTTGCTGGCTAATGATGCCAGTGTCTGCGGTTCAACTGATCCGATACGGCCGATTCCATAGCCCTTATCAGTAGGAGTAAGAATATCTGTGTCAAAAATCCCAAGCGCATCACAAAACCAGTCATTCAGGCCATCAGGAACCACATCAATGTTAGTATGGCTGACATAAACAGCGATATCATGCCTGATTAAGTCCAGATAGATTTGATTTTGCGGACTGGCAGTCAAATCGGTCAGCGGCTTAAAAATCGGTGCATGTTTAACAATAATTAAGTCAACTTTCTTAGCTATCGCCTCGGCAACCGTAGCTTCACGAATATCCAGAGCCAGCATCAGTATTTTAACATCCTTATCGGGACGTCCCATCTGCCAACCTGAGATGTCACCTTCTAAGGAAAGCTCCTTTGGGCAATATGCTTCATAAAACGCTGTAATATCACTTGCTTTCATTGACAACCTCCTTAATAGCCTTTATTTTTTGGCTGACAGCCGCCCTTTCAACATGTTCTTCCGGAAGTTCTGATAAGACAGTTTCCAGCTTTCTTAGTTCAGTCAGCCATCTTTCCTTAAACATAGCCGGCTGCTCGCGGCTGAGAATGGGGCCAAATCGCAAATCCTTTGAAGACAGTTCCATTTCTCCCGGTTCAGCCACTAAAATTTCATAAAATTTTTGATTATCTTTGATAAGTTTCTCGGCTTTTAGCAGAAAATCATTTGCCGCAAGCCAAGAGCGCACAGTATCTTCACAATTATTGGGCTGCAAAATAAGCCGGGATATAGGGGCTATTTCCTGCTTTCCGGCCTCCAAAATAGAGGTAATGAGACGGCCTCCCATACCGCAAATGGACACAACTGAAATTCGATCGGAAGCGTCTAAAGCTGCTAAACCATCCGCCAAACGAACAGCACCCTTATCCGCTAAGCCATATTCTGTCATATTTTTCAAAGCTGCTTCATAAGGTCCGGCAGCTACCTCACTGGCGACTGCAAAATCAAGCTGGTGATTTTGCAGCAGAAAGATTGGCAAGTAGGCATGATCGCTCCCGATATCCAAAAGCCTGCTGCCCTGAGGAACGAACTCAGAGACTGCTTTTAAACGCGGTGATAACCTTAATTCCATCCTTAATCCTCATTCAATGTATTTGTCTGCACAGTAAGAAAAAGTCCCAAACAGCTATAGCCCAGCACTTGATCTGCTGCCTGCCACAGTTCAGCCAAAAAACAGCTGCTGAAATTGGCTTTGTCATAATAGTTTTAAAATATGATAAGTCAAGCCGAAAAAGAAAGCACTAGCAGCAGGTAAATAGGCATTGACTAAAATAGCCTTTCTAAACAGATGACTCTTAAATCAGTGAAAAGGAGCCGTCAGCAGATTGCTTTGAACCCGAAGACAGCTCCTTAATAATAACCAGTCTCAAGCAGAAACCGCTGCTTAGCCTGCTAATCGCCCCAAAGATCCATGGCCTGCAGGAAATCATCAGAAACAGCGACATCCGTCTCATTGTTTTCCTGACGCTTGCGGCGGTGCTCCTCGACCTGTCGGACTGTTGTCAGGCCTTCGCGGCGCCAATTGCGCAGAATGGCATTGATATAGTTCCAATTAGTTTTCCCATTGAAGACAGCTTCCCGCAAAGCGGCCCGCACCAAATCAGGATCTGTTTTATCTTCTTCAATCGTCTTTTGCAGATCCTCCAGTTCAAAAGGACTGAGGAGCCGGCCCAATTCACGCTCAAAGTCCTGAATTAAATCTTTAAGTGCATTGACAGGCTGAGCCTGCTTCTCCGGTTCAGCATTTTCCTGCAGCAGGCTGTCCAGCTTAGCAAAGGCCGGACTGGTATCAAAAATGACTTCAATCTCTCCGTCAAGCTCTATGGTTTTCATATCCAGCAGTTCCTGAGCGGTTAAAGCAGAGATGGAGCGGTTAATTTCAGCAACTGTTTTTCCTAAAGCTGAAGCAATCTGACTGGGGGCTAAGTCATCCATTTTACTTGTATTTTGCAAATAAAAAAACTGCCAAACCACAAAATCATCAGCCTTGGGAAAGATATCCTTAAAATGAAATAATAAGGCCCCAGGCAAAACTAAGTTCCCCGTTTTATAATATTCTGAAAAACCCATGGTTCTCCCCTCCTGCTTTAAAATGAAAAAGAACAGGGACAGTGCAGCTTGACGGCTATTGACCTCTTTCATTCCAGACAGCCTGATTCCTTCTCATTATTTTTTCAGTTCTTCTAAGCGATAAGGTGTTTCCTGATAGACCGCATAATTAATCCAATTACTAAAGAAAGTAGTTGCTGCTAAATTCCAGGTCATGACAGGTTTTTTTTCTGGGTTGTCATTAGGAAAATAATGTTCCGGTACAAAAGCCGGTTTGCCGGCCTGCACATCACGCTGATACTCTTTTTGCAGCGTATCCCTGTCATACTCCAAATGGCCAAAACTATAGACCTCACGCAAATCTTTGCTGGCTAAAATAGACAAGCCGACCTCTTTGCCGGCAGCTAAAACATCCAAATCTGTCTGGGCCGCGATTCCCTCAGCTGCAACCTCTGTATAACGTGAATGCGGTGAAGTAAAGACATCATCAAACCCGCGCATAAGCGGATTTTGTGCTTCCAGTACCTCCTGCTGATAAATACCGGATAATTTCTTTTTCAGCATCACTTTATCAAGACCGTATTTATAATAAAGACCGGCCTGCGCCCCCCAACACAGGTGCAAGGTAGAATAAACATGCCTTTTCGCCCAGACAAAAATCTGGCAGAGTTCCTGCCAGTAGTCCACCTCTTCAAAGGGCAGTGTTTCTACAGGTGCGCCGGTGATAATTAAACCATCATAATAGTTGTGCTTAATATCGGCAAAGGTTTTGTAAAAAGCCGTCAGATAGTCCGCTTTGGTGTTTTTGGACTTATGGCTGGTCATATGCAGAAAATCAATATTTATTTGCAGGGGGGTGTTGGCCAGCAGACGCAGAAGCTGTGTTTCAGTCGCTTCTTTAGTCGGCATTAAGTTAACAATAACAACCTCTATGGGCCGGATATCCTGCTGAAGAGCCCTTTTATCATCCATGATAAAGACGTTTTCGGAACGTAGGGCAGCGAGCGCTGGCAAATCTCTATCAAGTTTAATCGGCATAACGGCATCTCCATTTCTATAATCTGTTACTTAAGATTATAAGATATGCCGATATAGTTTTCAATTATGTTATTTTTCTAGTCAGATATAGCTTTAGGCTATAACCTAGCTGGGGAATTTCATCAAAACCTTTGTGTCATAACCGGAAATCGCCTCACGGCCATTCAAACCGTCCAGCTCAATCAAAAAAGCACATCCTGCCACGACACCGCCCAGCTTTTCAATCATTTCAATCGTCGCTTTGACTGTCCCTCCGGTTGCCAGCAAGTCATCAACAATCAGGACACGCTGTCCCGGTTTAATGGCATCCGCATGCATGGTCAACGTATCCAAACCGTATTCTTTCTGATAATCCGCAGAAACCACTTCACGCGGGAGTTTTCCGGGTTTACGTACAGGCGCAAAACCGATACCTAGCTCAAAAGCAACAGGACAGCCGACGATGAAACCGCGCGCTTCAGGTCCGACAACCATATCAATTTTCTTATCCGTAGCATACTGAACAATCTCGCGCACAGCATAACTGTAAGCATTGCCATCAGCCATCAGGGGGCTGATATCACGGAAAAGGACCCCCTTTTGCGGGTAATCCTTAATTGTTGCAATATAATTTTCTAAATCCATTATCTTACTTTCTAGGGCATCTGCCAAAAAATCATTTACTCTTTATTATAGCACGAAATCTTTTTTTACACATCTTTAATGTAAAAAATCCCTGCCCTTTTCTGTTTTCAGTGCAGCCCCGTATCAAAAGCGCAGGGCAGGTTTGAAATAGCTCAGCAAATGATTTCAGCACAGATCTGGAACCTGAAAGAGGAAAAGCTGCAGCCTTCTTGTTTCTTCAGTTTAGTCATCTTCCTTTAAAAAGGCATACATTTCCTGCGGCGTTCCTAAGGCCATCAGTTCCTGAAGTTTGACAAGTTTTTTTAGGTCCTGATAAATATGGCTGTCAGCAATCTCATGTTTTTCTGCCTTCTTATTGACAGTCATCACACCGTCTGTGATGGTTACAAAATGGAGTTCCGCAAAAATCTGAATCATTTTAACCAGAAGAATGTCTGGGATCTTAA
Source organism: Streptococcus huangxiaojuni (assembly GCF_040930515.1). Classification (NCBI taxonomy): domain Bacteria; kingdom Bacillati; phylum Bacillota; class Bacilli; order Lactobacillales; family Streptococcaceae; genus Streptococcus; species Streptococcus huangxiaojuni. Next base: position 36,887 of record NZ_JBFQEG010000010.1, on the reverse strand, counting down.
GGTAGTCAGATAATTCTTTTAACTTGTAGCGGATATCAAATTCAGGGAAACGGTAAATTGTCTTATAAAGCTTAGCAAATTGTTCCCGAGTGCCGTAGCCGGTCAGGTAGTACTGATGCTTTATTCGGTTTTTAAAATAAATGACATTAAACTCTTTACCAGCAAAAAGAGCTTTCAATTCTGCCGGATTTTCAGGTATTTCCAGCAGAACGACTTCTTTGCTGCGGCTGTCAGCAGTCAAAATAGGAACATCAGAAGGGAGCGGGGTCTGATTTGAGCGAATATCCAACAGCTGGATACCTTCTACTCTTGCATCCTCCAGCATAAGCTGCAGGCTGGTCTGACCGTTCCATTGGTTAACCGATAAGGTTACAGCCAATTCTAAATTCTGAGCCTGCTGAAACTCATGCAGGAGATTGCCCCTATTAAAAGCCACAAGGTCAATCTCTTCCTTGCCTTGAGCAATTTTAAGCTTTAAATGCTGACTCTTTTGTCCCATCGTCCGTGCCTGTTTAACAGAAAAATCAGTCAAATGAAAAACAGGCTTTTTATTATCCATACCAAAGGGTGCCAGTCTGGTTAGACTGGTGACTGTTTCAAGGTTTAAGGCTGATAAATCAAGGGAGGCGTCGAGCTGTAAGACCTTTTTTTGACTGAGATCAATAGCTTTAGCAGCAATATAATCCCTTAAAACACCAGCCAGCTCCTGGAGCTTGTCTGCCTCTAAAGTCATGCCGGCAGCACCGCTATGTCCGCCAAAGGCAATAAAAAGATTACGATGCTCTGTCAGAGCCTGAAAAATATCGAGTGCCTCTACACTTCTGGCACTGCCCTTAGCTATCCCGTCTTCAATATTAAGGACTATAACCGGCTGATTCAGCTCTTTTGCTATCCGGCCGGCCACAATCCCCAAAACTCCGGGATGCCAGCCGGATTTTGCCAGAACCTGAACAGGCTGAGTTTTGTCTGCCATTTGCAGCGCTTCATGAAAAATCGTCTCAACAATCTCTTTGCGTTCTTCATTTTTCTGATAAACCATAAGAGCTAAATCCTGTGCCTCTTCTTCATCGAAACCAGTCAAAAGCGCTACAGCAGGATTGGGATCATCTAAACGTCCGAGAGCATTGAGCTGAGGAGCTAATTTAAAAGCAACTGTTTCTTCATTGATTTGTCCGCTGTCCGCCTGTGATAAGCGCAGGAGTTCCTGCAGGCCAAAGCGTTCGCCAGACTTTAAAATCTGCAGGCCCAGTCTTACCATAATACGGTTTTCACCAGTCAGGCTGACCATATCTGCTATAGTGCCTATAGCAACTAGGTCCAAAAGTTCTGCCGGAACAGACTCCAGCAAGGCACAGGACAATTTAAAAGCGACACCGCAGCCGGCCAAATCTTTAAAAGGATAGGTGCTTTTGGGATGCTGCGGGTGGATGATAGCATAAGCTTTCGGCAGCTCATCAGGGATACTGTGATGATCGGTCACAATGACATCAATTCCTTGCTGCTTTGCATATGCAAGAGCCTCATGACCAGCCACACCATTATCAACTGTAATAATCAGAGAAATCTTTTCCTGCTCAATAAAATATTTATAAACTGATTGGTTGGGACCGTATCCATCTGTAAAACGGTTCGGCAGATAGACTTGAACATCGCCTCCCAGCATTTCCAGAGCTTCTTTGAGTACAGAACTGGCTGTCATGCCGTCAGCATCATAGTCCCCATAAATCAGAATAGACTCCCCGTTTTCAATTGCCTGACGGATTCGTCCGACACTTTTTTCCATATCATAAAGCAGATAAGGATCGTGAAGTTCTGACAAATCAGCACTTAAAAAAGCCTTCAGTTTTTCAGCACTGTCAATACCTCGCCGATAAAGAATTGTGCTGGCTTCTTTGCTTAGCTTTTCTTTTTGCGCCAGCTTCAAAAAATCAGCATCAGGTTCTTGAACAGCGATTTCCCATTTATACTTTGCTGAAATCATTTATAATTAAACACCTTTCTGGCTAAAAAATCTGACATTCTGGGGAAAAGAACATAAAGTTTGTAGGTGAGCGCCAAAAGCCAGGGTAAATTGAGCTCCCGCTTATTTTTCCCGAATGACTTAACCATTTTTCCAGCCACAGCAGCAGCCGGCAGTGTATACTTTTCGACACTTTTCAAATAAGTGCCTGTGGGATCGGCAAAATCAAAAAATTTCGTTGCCACAGGTCCGGGATTAACTGTTGTGACATAAACATTCTTGTCAGCTAATTCTAAACGCAGTGCATTGGAAAAACCGATAACGGCAAATTTACTGGCAGAATAAACACTGGCCTTGCTGGTTGCTATCAGTCCGGCCATGCTGGCAATATTAATCAGATGTCCCTGGCCGGCCTCTGCCATCCTAGAGCCGACTAGGCGCGAAAAAGCCATGGTCGCAAAGGTGTTAACAGCAAACATCTCCCTGATCTCTTCAGATTTGTATGATTCAAATGGCTTAAAGTCACCAAAACCCGCATTATTGATAAAAACATCAATCTGCCCGAATTCCTGATAAAGGTAATCGACCATCTGTTCTATAGCGTAATCATCTCTAATATCCAAAGCCAGGCAAACACAGTTTTTCCTCTGCTTATACAGATCCTCCAAGCGCTCCTTGCTGCGGCCTAAAAGAATCAGGTAATCGTCAGCAGGAATCCGGCGGACAAGCGCCTGAGCCAGGCCGCCGCTCGCTCCTGTTATCGCAATTGTCCTCATACCGTTACCTCTTCAAAGTCCTTCACCAAATGTGTATTTTTAAAAATTGTTTTGGCATCTGCTTCCAATTTGCGGCAGTCGCGGGCCAGAAAGCGGGCACTGATATGATTGAGCAGGAGGCGTTTGGCAAAAGCCTCCTTAGCGACATCTGCTGCCTGCATGTTAGTAGAGTGCCCGTGAGCCTTGGCCAGCTTTTCATCCCCTTTGCCATAGGTTGACTCGTGCACAAGAACGTCAGCTCCCAGTCCCAGACGGACACTGGCATTTGTCTTGCGGGTATCTCCTAAAATGGTAATCACCTTACCTTTTTTAGGAGCCGAAATATAGTCACTGGCAACAATTTTACGGCCGTCTTCCAGGACAATGTCCTGTCCTTGTTTCACCTTGCCAAAAAGCGGTCCAAAAGGAACACCGGCAGCTTTCAAGGCTTCTGCGTCCAGACTGCCCTCCAAGTCTTTCTGCATAACCCGATAACCGACACAAAAGATACTGTGGTCTAATTTTTCAGCATAGACCGTAAATTTTTCAGTTTCCATAATTTTTCCAAGTGATTTTTCACCCAGTTCGTGAAAATGAAGACGGTAAGGAAGGCGGGTTTTTGCTGTCTTTAAACTGGCCGTCACATAACTTTTAATTCCGACAGGTCCGTATATATCGATAGCTGTTTGTTCATCATTGGCCTGAAAAGCCCGGCTTGACAAAAAGCCCGGCAAACCAAAGATATGATCACCATGCAGGTGGGTAATAAAAATTTTTTTAATCTTACGGGGTTTTATGCCTGTCTCTAAAATTTGCCGCTGCGTGCCTTCGCCGCAGTCAAACATCCAGATTTCATTAATTTCATCCAATAATTTAAGCACCAGGCTTGATACATTGCGCATCTTAGCCGGCTGTCCTGCTCCTGTTCCTAAAAATTGCAATTCCATACGTTCTAAACTTTCTATTTTTTGATATGAATAATGGCTTGATGCTGAGCAAAGCCATAGTATCTTTGTCCTGAAAAAGGAGCTGCCAACTCTAAAAGTTCTTCTTGATTAAAGCCGGTCAGTTTAATTACCTTATCTGCCAGTTCTAATATCTGGCTGAGCTGGCTGGACTGAGGGGTCAAGTCTCTGCAGACAGTTTCTGAAAAGGCAAGAGGTGCCATCTTTATCCGGCCGGCATCAAAATAAATGCTGTACTGAGGAAAAATCTGTGCTAATTCAAAAAGGAGTGATTCGCTTATCTTTTCTGACTTCTCCGAAAAAACAAGGGCCTGTTCTGCTTTGTTTTCATAAACGAAACCATAAGACTTCCCCGATAAATTCAGACGGACAAAAGGTTTTTCTTCTTCAAAAGAGGGGCTGTCTGTCAGCAGACCTAAGGCCTTTGACAATTCAAAATAATAGTCAGTAGCCGCTTGAGGAGACTGCTTTTGGTAGATCTCCGCAAAATAGGCGTTGATAACACTGGGCGGAGGCGTAATAAAAGCCATTTTTTCCTGATGAGACGAAAAGCGAGACAGCACATTGTTCAAGTAAATGCGGTCCAGCTGCGTAAATCCTCCGTATTTCAAGCCTAAAGCAATATAGTCAGTCATAAAAGTCTTCTAATCTCCATTTATTTTCTGGGGCAATATAGCCGCGGACTGTTTGGGAGCCGCTGCTATCAGCAGATCCATAATTCAAAAGAGCATATTTGCCCAGCTCGTAAAGCTTGCCATGACGATCAGCAGAAAGGTCCAAATCAAAAGCTGTGAACTGTTTTTTGATTTCTGCTATGAGCTGCTGCTGCAGTTTCTTCTTGCTCTTTTGTTCCCTTGCTGAAAGCTGGATATAGGGAAAAAGAGTGGGACTGAAGTGTTCTGCTAAGTCGATTTTATTATAGACCGTTAAGCGCGGAATACCCACCATATCTAATTCTTCCAAGAGCTTTAAAACAAGGCTCTCCTGCCTCTCATGCTGCGGATCGCTGGCATCAATAACATGCAGAAGCATATTGACATGCCGGCTTTCTTCTAAGGTTGACTTAAAAGCTGCAATAAGTTCTGTCGGCAAATCCTGAATGAAACCGACAGTATCCGTCAGAGTTGCCTGAAACTGTCCCTGCAGATAGAGCTGTTTTGTTGAGGAATCCAGAGTAGCAAACAAACTGTCAGCAACATATTCGTCTCCTCTGGTTAAAAGATTCATAATGGTTGATTTACCGGCATTTGTATAACCGACTAAACCGATTTTAAAGGTGTCAGCTCCTAAGCGCTCCTCCCGAAGAAGCTGCCGGTTTTGGCTGATTTTTCTGAGTTCTCGTTTAATAGTTGTCATTTGGCTGCGAATCAGACGGCGGTTAAGCTCTAATTGACTTTCTCCCGGCCCGCGGCTGCCGATTCCCCCAGCCTGCCGGCTTAGAAAGGCACCTTTCCCAGTCAGTCTGGGCAGCAAATAATCCAGCTGTGCCAGCTGAACCTGAAGCTTGCCTTCATAACTCCGGGCATGTAAGGCAAAAATATCTAAAATCAGCTGCATCCGGTCAAGAACCTTCAGATTAAGGACTGATTCTAAATTGTTATGCTGTCTGGGACTGAGCCGGTTATTAACAATCAATGTGTCAATATGCTTTGCCTTGATTATGGACTGTAAATCAGCTAATTTCCCAGAACCAAGCAGAAACCTGCTGTCATACTGAGAACGCTTTTGGCTGCTTCTTGCTGCTACATAGGCCCCTGCAGTCTGAGCAAGTCTGGCTAATTCATTCATAGAGGCAGCAAAATGACGCGATTCCGGCAACTCTACACCAAAGAGCAGTACACGTTCCTGTTTCGGCGCTGTTGCAAGCATTTTCCCACCTCTTTTCCAGCCTTTGTGACAGCTTATATTATACCATAAAACACAGCGAAAAGAAGACTCTCAGCTGCCAAAAATCACAAGCAAAAAAGACTGAAAAAGGCAGTCAGTCTCTATCATCAGCTTTCTAAAAAATCTGTTACAGTTTGGTTAATTTTAGCTTCAGTACCAGAGACAGATAAGTCATAGAAGGGCACTTGCATTCTGTTTCTAAACCAGGTTAGCTGGCGTTTAGCGAAACGGCGGCTGTTTGTTTTAAGTTTATCGACTGCCTGCTCCAGACTCTCTTCTCCGGCAAAATAAGGAAAGAATTCTTTATAAGCAATGGCTCGGCTGGCCTGGACATGCGGGTAATTATCATAAAGCCACTGAGCCTCAGTCAGCAGGCCCCTCTCCAGCATATCATCCACCCGCTGATTAATACGGCGGTAAAGTTCTGCCCTATCGGTATTTAAACCGATGAGCAGGACATCGTAGTCAGCCGGTTTATTTTGCAGCTGCTTCTGTCCAAAGCGCTTTAATTCCAGAGCACGAATAGCCCGCCTGCGATTAAGCTGAGGAACAGTCAGTTTCTGTTCAGCTGTTTTTGCAAAGAGAGCAGCATCAGATAAGCTTTCCAGCTCTTTACGATAAGCCAAAAGGGCTGTTTGATTGAGGGGACCGCCCAAGTGGTAGCCTTCAAGGAAACTTTGAATGTAAAGCCCTGTCCCGCCGACAATAAAAGGAATTTTTCCGCGTTTTGCTATATCTCTGACCGCAGTTTGAGCCTCCCTGACAAAGTCATAGGCCGAATAGGTCTGTGCAACATCACGCACATCAAGCAAGTGATGCCGAACCTGTGCCTGCTCTTGAGGGCTGGCCTTAGCTGTTCCGACATCGAGCTGACGGTAAACCTGCTGGCTGTCGCCGCTGATAATTTCCCCTTTAAAGGCTTGGGCCAATTTAATTCCCAGAGCTGTTTTTCCCACTGCTGTAGGACCAACAATGGCCAGCAGTTTTTCTGACATTTTTCTTTACTCCTCTTAATCTTTTACGCAGCAGCTAAAAAGCTTTTCACTTGCTATTTCCTTTTTTTTTCGCTAGTATATATTATAACATATTGAGAGGGTCTTTTAGGTTGGCCTAAGCTCATAGATAAAAGGAGACATTATTATGGCTAAAAAATTTGCGTTTGCTAAAGGTCTTGCTACCGGAGTGCTGGCGACTGCGGCCACTGTTGCCGGTGCTGTTTTTGCAGTGAAAAAGACTATCATTGACCCTGAAGAGGAAAAAGCAGCTTTCATTGAAGAAAACCGTAAGAAAGCAGCACGCAAGCGTGTCGCACACTAATATTAACTATCTTTAAATCAAATAAGAGCCCCCGGAAAGCCAGATTGTTCTGGCTTTCCGGGGGCTCTTATTTTAATTAACCTTTCTCTGTCTTAACTGTGCTTTTTACTGCTTCAAATGCGGCTCTTTACCACTTCTCCCACTCTGTCATGACCCTAACATAACCGTAATCAGCAGGAGAATAGTTACTGTCATAGATTGTACACCAGTCAGTCAGAACTTTTTGATTGATAATCTCATCATAGTAACGGTCCAAATCGGCTGCCGTGATGCCGTAGTCAGCCAAATATTTCCTGACTTGTGAGGCTTTATCAATATATTTGTCAGGGTCACCTTGTTTTAGAGCTATTTTAACAGATTTTTTCAATGTTCTATCTTTATGAGTATATAATCCCCATATTCTTACGCTAATCTTAGAATTGATGTCCTTTTCAAAAGTAAGAGAAATAAGCTTAGCATCACTTTGAAAATTAAAACTGATAGCAATATCAGAATACCCATTAAACGTGGTTTCTTCACTATATGTTCCGAATGGTGCTCGCGCAATGTTGGGATCATCACTCGGCCAAGAACCTCTGATATCAAAACCTTCAATATTTTCCAAAATATTATGACTGCGGTAAGTCTTTTTCGTTTCTTGATACATTTCGTCAAATATATTTTGCGGCTGTCTCATATAGTGATAGTAGAGCCCCGCTGAGAGAACCATCAAAACAAGAGCTGTCATTAAGATTGCTTTTTTCATTTGTAAGCCTCTTTGCACTCTCACATCGCTTGTCATCTATTTTACACAAGCACCTTTACCACTTCTCCCACTCTGTCACGACCTTGACATGGCCGTAATCAGCAGGAGAATACTTACTGTCATAGATTGCACACCAGTCAGTCAGCACTTTTTGATTGATAATTTCATCATAGTAACGGTCCAAATCGGCTGCCGTGATGCCATAGTCAGCCAAATATTTCTTGACTTGTGAGGCTTTCTCAATATATTTGTCAGGATTACCTTGCTCGATGATTTGAACACTTTTTCGGAATCTTTTTTCTTTCAAAGAATATCTGCCAAAAATCCAAATTCGTATATCTGGTGCCAACTCTTTTTCAAAAGAAAGAAAAACTGTCCTAGTATCTTGAGTAAAATGAAAAATTAATTCGACATTTTTATAAGTATCGGGAAGGTATTCATTACTGTATACAATATCAGAGTAAAAATGAGAATCATCGTACTCTTGATATTTTCGTACATCTACACCATTCAAACTGCTAAAAATATTTTTATTTTTATAGCTTTTTTTCGTTTCTTGATACATTTCGTCAAATATATTTTGCGGCTGTCTCATATAGTGATAGTAGAGCCCCGCTGAGAGGATCATCAAAACAAGAGCTGTCATTAAGATTGCTTTTTTCATTTATAAGCCTCTTTACACTCTCACATCGCTTGTGTCTGTTTATACAGGCATCATTACCACTTCTCCCACTCTGTCATGACCTTGACATGGCCATAATCAGCAGGAGAATAGTTACTGTCATAGATTGCACACCAGTCAGTCAGAACTTTCTGGTTGATAATCTCATCATAGTAACGGTCCAAATCGGCTGCCGTGATGCCGTAGTCAGCCAAATATTTCTTGACTTGTGAGGCTTTATCAATATATTTGTCAGGCTCACCTTGCTTGATGATTTGAACTTTTTTTTCAAATGTTTTTGACTTTGCGATATATTTGCTAAAAACCCATATTTCTACACCTGTTCCTATTTCTCTTTTAAAAGAAATGGACATTGTACGGTACCGCCTTTCAAAATTAAAACCGACCCTTATTTCAGTATACTTATTTGGTAAACTTTTTTCATTGTATCTTCCAAAAGGAGTATATTTAGAATATTCTCCATCACTCGGCCAAGAACCTCTGATATCGAAACCTTCAATATCCTCCAAAATATTATGACTGCGGTAAGTCTTTTTTGTTTCTTGATACATTTCGTCAAATATATTTTGCGGCTGTCTCATATAGTGATAGTAGAGCCCCGCTGAGAGAATCATCAAAACAAGAGCTGTCATTAAGATTGCTTTTTTCATTTATAAGCCTCTTTGCTATTTAGCGGCCGCTTCTAAACGATCCAAAAACTGTGAAACATCGCTGTAATGCTCGGCAATATAGGCCCTGCTTTCTGCCTCGCCTGCTGTCAGAATATCTGTCGGAACCAGACTGCTGTATATCGTTTGTTTGACTTCATTCCAATCCTCGTTTTGAAGAAATTCTTTTTCCCTTACAGTATCATCTTTTGCCACATCCCTATAGTAGGACGACATAGCCTTATCATAAGACTGCCCTTGTTCTATCCGGCCGGCAATATTAACGGCATCCAAGTCAGCCTTATAGTCATCTTCACCGATACTGGGAGTCATATCGTTAGCATTATAGGTAGTATCACCTTCCCAGCCGGATAAATCTTTAACATTCTCCCGACCGCCGTAAAGATCAGATAATTGGAAAAATGCTGGATTTAGATGGGTGGCCATAGTGATAGACTGATGGGTGAAATCCGCATTTCCCGCGCCATTATTGGAATAAGCCTGAAGCTTTTTATTCCAGAATTCATCAAAGCCTTTACCTGTCCCATAAGCTTCTTTGTAGGCTTTTTTTGCATTTTTATAGAAATCAGGATTATCTTTTATCATTTCTTCTGCAATGTCTAGTGTTCCCCCAGCCATTTCGTGTTGCAGTCTCAGATTATAATTAAGCTGTTTGGCTTCTTTTTCTGTAAGGCCTAAGTCTTGGTAAATCTCCAAAAGTGGTTTGCCGAGTTTTTGCGGTTCTCCTTTAATAGGATTACCAGTAATCTCCGTATAAAAATAAGTTGATAAGTAGCCCGCTGTTTCGTTCCATTTAAAGTCATCATAGCTAGCTCCCCCTAAAACTCTCAGCAGGAGGTAGTCTCTCTCTTTCTGGGACAGTTTAGGAAATTTTTTGTCCAATCCTCGTTTGATTATCAAAATCTGTTCAGCTGTGGTCTCATCAAAGCCGTATTCCGCTTGCAGATTCGCCATGAACTCCTGTTCTGTTCGATTAAAGGCAGTAGAAAGGGTGGTTTTATTGGATAAAACCTGAACCCAAGAACGGTTTTGCGGTAAGGTGAAGACACCTTTCTGCGGCTGCCATGATTGTCGGAGTTGCCCGAGACCAGTTTTAAATGCGGCGCTCAAACTTTCCACCTCGGCAAACAGTTGAGGAGAGCTAGCGTGAAAGGCTCGCAGACGGGCTAGTTTTTCTTCTAAATCCGCCTGCAGGCTGCGAAAGCTCTGAACTTGATTCTGTGTCGTCTGTAAGCGATCCTTGCTATGCTCACCAGCTGGATGGACTGTCAATTCAGCAATCAAACTTTCCCCCTGCTGCACTAAAAACTGGCAGCGCTGAATATGTTCTTCCAACAACGATTCTTTTAAGTCTTCTGCAGCTACTTCTTCCTGGTAAGCTTCTGGAAAACGGCTGACAGCCGTCTGGGTCTCCTCCAACAAACGCCGGCCACCTTCCAATAGCGGTTCTAAGATTTCAGTAATTAATAATCTAGCTGAATCATAGGCCTTGCCTTTTAGTACATCACTGCTTTCTGCAAATTGAGCAGCAGCCTGATCCAGTTCATCATAAGCTGCTAAAAGCTGGCCAACCATCATTTTTGTGTTTAAAGCTTGTTGTTGAGATTCACTGACATACATATCAATGCTCATGACCGTACTCCTCCTCACTTTGCCAAATTGCTCTTCTTTCTCCTTCTATGGTATCCAGACGGTCTATAGTTTTCTGCTTTTGTTTATTAAGTTTTTCTCGGTCACTGTCAAAATCTGCTAAAAGAGCATTTTTTCTGCCAGAAGTATCCAAACTTAACTGCTGCCAATTGGAGTAGGAAGAAGTAACCTCATCAGCCAGTATTCCGCTTTTTTGGTAAAAATCAAACAAACCTTCTTCCTGCTGTTCCAACCGCTTAAGTGACTGATCTAATTGAACTTCACGTTCTTGAAGTTGTTCGGTTTCTGTCTGCAGAGCAGCTAATTTTTGGTCATTCTGTTTCTCCAATTCCTTTTTGCTTAGCTTAGGCTTGGCTGAAGCTGAATTTTTTGGGGCAGAGGAATGCTCATAATTATGGCTACGAATCCTCTTTCCCAAGGCATCTAACTCCTTAGTCAGCCAAGCTTGATAAGCATCAAGTTCTTTTTGGCTAGGCTTACGTGTCGTTTCATCCATCTAAAAATCTCCTTTTTCAATAAGATACAAAAGCGTGAAAGTTCACAGCAAAACGAAGAAGCTAATGAGAAATAGCTGTAATCACTCATGGGTCTGCACTTCCTGTAATTGTGTCTCATTTTGCAAACGGCTTAGGGCATATGCAGCCCACTCAAAGCTGTTAAAAATATCCTTATTTTTGCGCTATGGTTCGAGCTTGAGCCTGGTCAATCGCTTCAAAATCATCGGCTACTGTTTTGATATTAGCCGTTAGTTTATTTAAGGCAACTGCTAAGTCACGCATACTGCTGATAGTTTCACTGATAGCGGTATGAGCATGGCGGTTACCAGCTACAGTCGTTTGATGATCTTTTTCACTTTCAGTGACACTACTTAACTGGCTCTGAACGGTATTGAATCCGGCTGTATAACTTTGAACCTCATTGACATCGCTACGGATTTGTGGCATTTTGCTACCCCCTTTTATTATTTTTTCGTATTATAACATATACACGGATAAAAGAAAAGTGGAATCACAGTTTGGGATACTGAAAATCAGTTAAACAAAGTTCAAACTGACGTAATAATTAGACTTCCGCTGCGCTATGAGAAATAGAGCACCCCACAAACGCTAAGGATTGTCTTTGTTTTCCGGAAAGTCTGCTCTTTGCTATTATCTGTAACAACTGCCGAAATAGCTGCTAGCAGTTTCGACAGCTGTTTACAGACAGGGTCAAAAATAGGGGTGCAGTAGCTGTAATTGAGCAGGCTTTAAGAACGGCTTCTCTTGTTTTCTTGTTTCAAGACTTGAATTTCTTTGTCAGCAGTAATAAGAATGCGGTCTCCTCGTTTTATGTCGCCATTAATCAGCATACTGGAGAGTTTATCCTCGATCAAGCGAGTAATACCGCGTTTCAGCGGTCTGGCACCGTTAATAGGATCTGAACAGGTGCGGGCAATAAAGGCTGCAGCTTTTTCATCAAAACAAGCATCAATCCCTTGATCAGAAATGAGAGCTTCCTCTTCTTTTAAGAGGAGTTTGGCAATCTCAAAGAGTGCCTGTTCATCAAAAGGCTTGAAGGTGACGATTTCATCAATACGGTTTAAAAATTCAGGCCGAAAATAACTTTTTATGGCAGACTGAGCATTATTATTAATGTAGTCATAATCCAGCTGTGAAGCCAACTGACCAAAACCGATTCCTGAGGTCTGCTGACTGTCTCCCATGCCTAAATTAGAGGTCATAACAATAATAGTCTCTTTAAAATCGGTCGTCACCCCATTGCCATCGGTCAAGATGCCATCATCAAAGACCTGCAGCAGAATGTCAAAAATTTTCGGATGAGCTTTTTCAATTTCATCGAATAAAATCACCGAATAAGGTTCTTGACGCACTTTATTGGTCAGCTGTCCGCCGCCTTCAAAACCGACATAGCCGGGCGGTGCGCCAATCAGTTTAGATACTGTGTGCTCTTCCTGAAACTCCGACATGTCAATACGGATCATGCGATTGTGCTGGCCAAACATCTCAGCTGCCAGTGTCTTGGCTGTTTCTGTTTTACCAACACCGCTCGTCCCTAAAAACAGATAAACACCGACTGGACGGTGGGGATTGCGAAAGCCGGTTTTGGAACGAATAACGGCTCTTGAAATGGCATCAATCGCTTCTGCCTGACCAATAATTTTTTGGGAAAGGCGTTCCGGCAGCCGTTTCAGTCTGTCCAGTGAATCGGCTCTGTCTGCTTCTTTGGTGGATACCTTGATATCTTTAAGGGGAATGCCTGTTTTTAAAGCTACCGCTTTTTTAACATCTTTGACACCAACCCGCAGATTGTTTTGAGGATTGGAGGTCATTTTGTTTCTTGATTTTTGAAAATCTGCCTGAAGGTCTGACATTTTTTGCCGCACTTTGTTAATCTGTTCCCTGTCAGGAAATTCTACCGCTTGAAGCTGTTTTAGCTTATTCTTTAATCTCTTTAGCTTAGCGTCATAAGCCTGATTAGCCTTTGAGACTGTCCCGCCCTCAATACTGACCAGAGCACCGGCATTGTCAATAACGGTAAAGGCGCTGTCAGGCAACCTTTCCTGCAGCAAGTAGCGCTTGGCCAGTTTAACAGCTCCGCTGATAGCTCCTTGGCTATAGCGCAGGTTATAATGATTTTCGTAAACCGGAATTAAGGCTTTGATTATTTTTTGAGTATCTTCAAGTGACGGCTCGGCAACCATTATTTTTTCAAATCGCCGAACTAAGGCAGAATCACGCGCAATGTAATCCTGCCACTCTCTGGGAGTGGTAGCGCCGATAATCCGGAAATCACTGCGGGCCATAACCGGCTTTAAGGAATCTGTCAGAGATTTTCCTTCCCACAGCATATGAATTTCATCAATAAACAGGATAACATTTTTCTCCCGCGCCATCTCGTCAATAAATCTCAAAACACCTCGATTATATTCCCAGCGAAGAGCTGCATTTAAATCTTTAAGACTGAACTGCAGAATTTTTTTCCCTTTTAGCGAAGGGATTTCCTGATTGACGATTTTTATCGCTAAGCCTTCAACAATGGCTGATTTACCAACACCGCCTTCACCCAAAAGGGCGACATTGTTTTTATCCCGCCGAACCAGAGCCACTTCAATGCTCTTAAGTTCTTTTTCACGACCGATAACCGGCTGCAGCAGGCCTTTTTCCGCTTTTTCTGTCAGATCCGTAGCAATATCCTCTAAGATAGAATAATCGGGATTATCCAGTTTATGAGAGATCTGTTCTGACTCCGCCTCTCTTTTTTGCTGTTCTTCTTCAGCACGTCCATCACGAAAGTCACTCCAATGGTAATATCCCTCACGAACCGAAAAACGGGACTGAATATCTTCCAGTGACAGCATCAGATGGGGGTCATATTTCAGCATTAATTTTTCGATAACCTGACAGGCATTGGAGGTTTCATCCTGCACCATGCCAATCAGTATCCAGTAACTGTCAATACCGCCTTCCGGGACATTCTGAAAGCGCATCTCTTCAGCGAACTCAAGGATTTGTTTAACATTCTCGCTCAGAAAAAGATCCTGGGCATACTTCACTCGCGTCTGCGTTGCTGCTTCCTGTAGGAATTGCACCGGATTAGCCTTCAGCCATCTTGCCCGGAGCTGCCGCCGACGCCGCTCTGGATTGCTTAAATAATCGTCACGCTCATCCAGAACGATTTCCATCCGCTCCTTTACTAAATCAGCCGCTTCAATTTCTTTTAGAATTTTGGTTTTTGTAATTGAATAGCGCCCCAAAGCATAATTAGCCCCTGAATCAACAGTCGAAGCCAAAGCGGACAGTAAATCCTGCGACGTCATCAGCTCTCTCTTATCTGCTTTAACCAGTTCAGCCGCTGTTTCTAAAGCTTCTTTTGTTTGTTTGGTCAACTTGTATTCAATAATATGGGAATTATTGGACATCAGACTTCCTTTCCATACCATGATTTTTTCGTTTTTTTCATTATAACAAAAAGAGATTCTTTTCTCTTTATTTTACAGTTTTATTCTTTTTAAAGCAAAAAAACACTGTTACTCTTTACTGTCAGATAAACTGTTAACGAATTGTAAAATTTTTTGTCTTTCTTTTATTTATCAGTTTTCTATCGCAACAGCAGAATGAAAATTCAGACTTTTTCTTGACTAGCCAAAATCTTTGTGCGAAAATATTAGCATATAATGAAAGGGGTTACACTTATGATTATCGGTATACCTAAAGAAATTAAGAATAATGAAAACCGTGTGGCTATTACACCTGCGGGAGTTTTGGCCTTCAAACAAGACGGTCACGATGTTTGGATTGAAAAAGACGCCGGCAGCGGTTCAGGTTTTACAGATGCACAGTATGAAGCGCAGGGAGCTGTCATCAAAGATAAGGCACAGGACGTTTGGCAGGCTGAAATGGTGCTGAAAGTCAAAGAACCGCTGGCAAGCGAGTACCCTTATTTCCGCCCCGGACTGCTGCTTTTCACTTATCTGCACTTAGCTCCTGCTCCTGAGCTGACTCAGGCTCTTATTGACGGAGGAGTCATTGCGATTGGCTATGAAACGGTTGTCGATCACGGAACACTGCCGCTGCTCAACCCTATGAGTGAAGTAGCCGGCCGTATGGCAACACAGCTGGGAGCACAGTTTTTAACTAAAATTGAAGGCGGATCCGGTATTCTCCTCGGCGGTGTCCCCGGAGTGAAAAAAGGCCATGTTGTTATTATCGGCGGCGGTAATGTCGGTGTTAATGCCGCTCAAATGGCTGTCGGACTCGGAGCAGATGTCACTATTCTCGATGTCAATCCTCAGCGGCTGGCAGAATTAGACACACAGTTCGGCGGTAAAGTTCAAACCCTGATGTCCAATGCGCTCAACATTGCTGAAAGTGTAAAAGATGCAGATCTTCTGATCGGCGCGGTCCTCATTCCAGGAGCCAGAGCTCCAAAATTAGTCACAAAAGACATGGTTGCTCAAATGAAAACAGGATCAGTCGTCATTGATGTTGCAGTCGACCAAGGCGGTATCATCGAGACAGCTGACCGCGTGACAACACACGACCAGCCAACCTATGTCGTTGACGGAGTGGTTCACTATGCTGTAGCCAATATGCCCGGAGCGGTAGCGAGAACCTCTACCTTAGCTCTGACCAATGCTACACTGACCTATGCTTTAGAATTAGCCAATAAGGGAGCTGATAAAGCAGTCGCTGAAAGCAAAGCACTGCGTACAGGCCTAAATATCTACCGCGGCAAAGTCACCAACAAAGCAGTCGCCCAATCATTAGGACTGACCTACACAGACATCTAAAAACAAGATACAAAGGCCGTATAAAACGCAAAAGGAAAATAGGGGACTGACTGACGAATCGCCAGATTCTAAGTCAGGACATCTTTTTCCCGCAGCGTTTAGGCCGTGTTCAGTTCAATCAAGATACAAAGGCCGTTTAAGCTCAAAGCAAAAATAGGAGCCTGACCGATGAGTCATCAAAGACTCAAGGGAGGGCTATCTTTTTTGCACAGAGCTTAGGCCGTGTTCAATTCATCAAGATACAAAGGCCGTTTAAAAATCCGTATAAAAATAGGGACTGGCAAGTGATGCTGGGCATTACGCTGACAGGCATCTTTTTCCCGCAGCGTTTAGGCCGTGTTCAATTCATCAAGATACAAAGGCCGTTTAAGCTCACAGCAAAAATAGGAGCCTGACCGATGAGTCACTAAAGACTCAAGGGAGGGCTATCTTTTTTGCACAGCTCTTAGGGCGTGTTCAATTCACCAAGATACAAAGGCCGTATAAAACGCAAAAGGAAAATAGGGGACTGACTGACGAATCGCCAGATTCTAAGTCAGGACATCTTTTTCCCGCAGCGTTTAGGCCGTGTTCAATTAACAAGATACAAAGGCCGTTAAAAGAGCACAGCAAAAATGACGGTAAGCCAGAAATCTTCGATTTCGCCAGCGCACTTCTGCCAGAACGACTAGGGAGCGAGACAGAAACACAGACCGTAAAGTTCGATGTCTCGCCCCGCAAAGCCTAGCAGACATTTTAAAGCTTTGAAAAAGCGGCTAAAACGCTGCTAGGCTACTGCGTCTTGTTTATACTACAAGCAATGACTTGGGAGGCTAGGATTTTTGTCTGCTTTCAGACGTTTATGGCTGACGGTATCTAGGTAACGATACAGACTTCCGGCCCCCTCACTCTCCCTTTTCTGGGTTCGGGCTGAACTCATCCACTGGATAAGTTCACTCCCGCAGCGTTTAGGCTTTATCTAAAGGGCAAATTAAGAGGCTAGGGACAACTGTCCTGCCTCGTTTTAGTTTTTTAGAGATATGCGTTTGACGCAGTGGTTGATTGAAAGTTCTTATCCCTTGTCAGGCAAGGATAGCGACCTCCCTAATCAACTGTCCCACTCTCTTTTATCTGTTTGAGAAACTTTCTGATAATCACCGCTAATTCCTCGGGGCAGTCACGATTGAGCTCATGACCGCCCTGTGGTATAAGTGCAAGGTCAGCATCTTCCGGCAAGGCTGACATGGCTTTAGCCGCCGGCAGATTGAAGGTATCTTTTTCCCCACAGATAATCTGGACAGGGAGTTTGGTTTCTGTCAGTTCCCGACTGAGGTCAAAATCTGACAAACTGCTGTAAAATGAATTAAGATCTTTCTTATCCATCCCTTGTTTTTTCAGAATAAAGGCAGGCATGACTTTAAAAATTAAGCGCTGAAGCTGATAAAGGCAATTATTTTTCAGTTTATACTGACCGGCAATAAGTACCAGGCCTTTTAGATTAGGCAGATTATATTTAAGCATAGCAAGTGCCAAAATGGCTCCTAGTGACAGACCAATTAAAATAATACCCTGATCCTTTTTATGCTCCAGTTCCTGCTTTAATCTGCTTTCTATTTGATAAAAATCAGTCGGCAGTCCCTCATCAGCAAATAAATCAACAGTTACAGTCTGATAGTTGGGCAGAGCCTGAATAACCGGCTGCCAGACTTTTTGATTCTGTCCCAATCCGTGTAAAAAAATCAGCTGCATGACTTCCCTCCAATTAACTGGTCAGCGGAGATATCGTATTCGTCCAATATCTTTTGAATGTCTGAGAAGTGCAGTCTAAAGTGCTCCAGACGGTGCCCGTCTGAACCGACAGAATATCTGTCACAGCCCATTTTTTTAAGCAGCCCCAGCGCGTAGCGGTAGAGCGGCTCGTGATGGTAAAGATACATGCTTTTAGCGTTCAGCTCAAAAGCTAAACCGCAGTCAATCATCTTTTGGAAAATGCGGCAGAGCTGGACTTCATAGGCTTTTAGTTCTTCAGCTGTAATATCAAACAGACGAAAACCGTAATCAAAATGAGCCAGCACATCTGCTTCTACACGGCCAATGGCATATTCCAGCCGGTCCAAATAGTCCTGGATAACAGTAGGTCTGTCCATATGGGCTACTTCATCATCAAGATAATCATTGATGCCATTATGATGGACTGAGAGAAGCTTTAAATCATAGTCCTTATCAGCTAAATAAGCCAGAATATCGGCTTCACGAGGCTGATAATAGCCAATCTCAATGCCCCGCCTGATACGGTTGCCATAGCGTCGCTTAAGTTTCTCTATTTCCTTAGAATAGGCTTCATAATCAGGGATATCATCTTGCTGGCTGTAAGGATTGGATAAGTCATAATGCTCAGTCGTTACAATTTCACCATTATAATGTTCCAAATAATCACGAAAATCTGCATCAGAATCGTAAGAAAAATGAGTGTGTAAATGATTATCGCGCATATTTCCCTCCCACAAAATATAAGAGTTTAGGCCGTACTGAGTTCCATTAAGATACAAAGCCCGTGAAAAAATCTATTGCGGTCTTTACTTTATTTTATCATACGACATGGGCAAAAACATCTGAGTTTTAGATATAGTTTTAAACTATACCTCCTTTGCAAATTTAACTATTTTTCAAACAGGCTTTCTTTCGTTAAAATGGTAGCAACATACTATAGGACTGAGGTGTTCATTATGAGTCAATCGAAATTTCAACTGGTAGGGTCTCTTCTGAGACCGGCTGAGCTCCGCCACTATAAGACGGCTATTGAAAAGCGGGATGATATTACCTACCCTTTTTATGACCATTTTACCGGTTATCAGGAAACTGAAAAAGCGGCTATTCAGGCTGTTATTGCCCAGCAAAAGGAAAACGGTATCGATATACTGACTGACGGCGAGTATTCTAAATCGATGTGGCATCTGGATTTTATCTGGGGGTTAAAAGGTATCGAGCGCTATATCGCAGATCATGGCTATACTTTTAAGGATCATGACGGAGGGCAATACGAAACACGTAAAGATATCGGGATCCGCATTACAGAACCGCTCTCGGGCAAGAATCATCATTTTCTGGATATTTACAAATTGCTCAAAGCTGAAGCCGGAGAGACTGATACCAAGCTGACTGTCTGGGGACCGGCTCATGCTTATACAGAACTGGCCATTTTTGATGGTTTGGCTGGACCTGGTCAGGTTTATGAAAGCAATGAAGCTCTCAAAAAAGGATTAATCAAAGCTTATAAAGAGTTTTTAACAGAATATAAAGCAGCAGGCGGCGAAATTATCCAATTTGATGACTGTTTGTGGGAACTGTTTGACCAAAGCAATCCAGCAAGCTTTTTTGCAGACGGCAATGCTGCTTTAACGGATTTGGCTGATGAATTTATCCAAATCAATAATGAAGTAGTCGACTTCGGGCACCAATTAGGCCTTAAGGTTTGGACCCACAATTGCCGCGGCAATTATGAAAGCCGTTCTGCTTCAGGCGGAAGCTACGAGGCGATAGCAGAGAAATTCCTGCATGATCAGCATTATGACCGCTTCTTTTTGGAATGGGACAGCGATGTTTCCGGTGATTTGAAAGCTCTTGCCTCCCTTAAGGATTCTGATGCCGAAGTGGTTTTAGGTCTGCTTTCCAGTAAAACGACTGATTTAGATGATGAGGAACGTGCTTTGCGTCTGCTCGAAGAAGCCAGCCAAATCTTGCCTAAAGAACGGCTCCTGCTTTCGCATCAATGCGGTTTTGCTTCCTGCGATTCTGGAAATGAACTGGCTATCCCGCAGCAATGGGCCAAAATCAGGCAAGGACAAGAAATTGCCGAAAAATTCTGGACTTAAACAGGATTGCTGCTGATTTGCGGCTTACTTAAAAGAAACAGAGACAGTTCTCCATAATTGCTTGGCAGTCATGGAGAAGTGGCTCTGTCTTTTTTATTAAAACAAGTGTCAGGAGTTTTGCAGGAAACGAATCAGCATCTTCTTTTCTCTATCCGTCAAATCATGAAGATGTCCTCTGCTTTTCAGTTCATAGCAATTACAGTGGGGGAGAAGAATTTTTGCCTGAGGAAGGATGTATTGACTTGGGAAGAAACAGTCCTTCTCAGCTGCAATGACCAGAACCGGAGCCTTATAGTCTTTTAAGACGGCTTTACTGATATTTGGGGGCATCTTGACTTTCATTTTGACGTGGTCAAAACTATCTTTCAGAGAAGCCAAAAAGGCCGCGTTCTTTGAAAAGCTGCTCTGGGTCATGATATGAGCAGCTTTTTTAAGATAGCTGTCTTTTTTTGTAAACTGGTACAAGCTCAAGGGCAGAGCCATTTGAAAAAGAGCGCCGCTCATTTTATTATTAATAGCTGAAGGTACTTCTAAAACAGTTTTTTCCACTTTTTCAGGACTGACTGACATCAGCTGAATCAGAATTCCTGCTCCAAAAGACAAACCATGACAAAGGACCCTGTCAAAGCCTAACTGCTCTATCACTTCTGCAGCCCACAATCCGTATGTTTTATGGTAATGCCTGCCTTTAACATCATCGCTTTTTCCGGGCTGGCCTATAATATCGACAGAATAGATATGAAAGTCCGAGAATAAATACTCCTGCAGCAGCAGATTAAAAGCAGCTGACATGTTTCCGCCGTGAAAAAGCAGAAGGGGCCGGCCTGAAATATTGCCCGTTTCAATAACATGCGTTCGGCCGTAAGATGTAGAGATGCTGTAGTCCTGTATGCGGCTGCTAAGAAGGGTCAGCTGATAATCATACAGGTCATGTGAGAGTTTACGGCTTAAGGCATTTTTATAGACAGCCATCCCAAACCTCCTTTAAACAAGTTACAAAGCCCGTGAAAAACGCAAAATAAAAATAGGAGACTTCCCCAGGGTCACCAAAGACTCTAGGGAAGTCTATTTTTTACACAGCGTTTGGGGCGTGTTCAATTCAGGCTGCTCAACCTTAAAATTAAAGTTTAAGTACCTCCAATTTTTCTCCGCCCAGCAAAACCAAATATTGATCAACACATTCCATGCTGTAAGATCGGCTCAAGGCCTCTGCATACAGAGCCATCTGGCCTTGGTAGCGCTGCTTGATGGTCTGCGGATTTGTGAATTTATCTGTTTTATAATCAAAGAGCACCAGACGGTCTGATAAAAGGATATAGCCGTCAATAATTCCGCGGACAACAAACTTTTCTTGACTGGCTGGATCGTCTTTAAGCATAGCAAAAGGAGCTTCTCTATGCACCTTGTCGGCATTTTTTTGAATGAGCTGACCAAGTTCTGTCTGTTCGAAGAAGGCTAAAATTTTATCAACTTGAATGCTGTCCTTTACCGCCTGATCGGCATTTAATTCTGCCATAGAAGCTGTAATATCGGACATAGTCACTTTTTTAGAAAGAGGCAGGCGCTGCAGGAGTTCGTGAACAGCAGACCCAAGCACAGCAGCATCTGCTTTCTGCCGCTGTGAGAAATTGGGGAGCTTAAATGCAGGAGAGGTTTGGTAAAGACTATCAGCCACAGCCACTCCTTCTCTGTCCAAGACCGGCTCATAGAGTTTTTTAATCTGACTCGGTGTCCGAACCGTCGGCAGTGTAATGGCAGCTTCATAGCGCTCGTTTAATTGTTCAACGTTTTCTAACATGGCTAGAGCTTGCTGCAGCTCTTCAAGCCGGTTGCTTTCTGCCTTTTTCGAAATGAGATCTGAAGATGATTTTTGAAGCCTTCCAATCGGCTCCGTTTTTAGATCCTCATCTGTTACAAATCGTATTTTCAGGTACAGATCTTCTTGACTGTAGGCTGCCTGAACAGCAAGAACCCAGTCCTGAAAACTTTTTGCCTGTTCGCGATCAGACACTGGTAAAAACTGTCCTTGAGGGCTGTCAGCTGACCAGCGGCTGTCCCATTTCTCCTGACTGCCCTTGCCGACCAAATAAAGTTTCTGCTCTGCCCGAGTCATCGCGACATAGAGAAGCCTCATTTGTTCTGACAGTGCTGCGAGTTTTAGTTCCTGCTGATTTATTTGATAGGGTAAAGTTTCCATGCGAACTCTGACAGAGGGCAGGCTGCTTTCTTCTAACTCTTGCTTCATGTCCGCAGTATATTTGATACCGGCCCCATTTTGACGGCTGAGTATAATAGGGGAGCGGGAATCAGCCGGACTGAATTTTTTGTCCATGTTGAGCAGAAAAACATATTTGAACTCCAGCCCTTTACTCTTGTGGATAGTCATCAAATTCACAGCTTGTTTAGGGGCCGCGACTTCGACATCAGCCAAATCATTATCTGTCTCCAAAATTCTGTCAATCATTGTGATAAAGCGGGACAACCCTTTGAAACCATTTTTTTCAAACTGGTCAGCTCGCAAGGCCAGAGCATATAAATTGGCCTGAGCCTGCCTGCCGTTTGGAGAAGAAGCAACATAATCATAGTAAAAACAGTCATTATAGATTTTCCAGATTAAATCATAGAGCAGATGAAGTCTGGCAAAATCCCGCCAGCTGCGAAAGACTTTGAGAAAGGCTTCCACTTTCATCTGCAGTTCAGGATGAATAAGCTCCATGTGCTGACCGCGCCTGCCGAAGACATTTTCAATTTTTTCATAGAAGTTCTGCTGGTGTCCGTCCTTAAGTGTCTGTAAGGAAAGACGCGCCAGTTCATCCTCATCGAAGGCGAACATTGGGGAACGCAAAAGAGCGACTAGGGCATAGTCATTAAGCGGGTTGTCAATACTGCGCAAGGTGTCCAGCATAACCATGACTTCGACAGATTTCAAATAATTCTGCTCCCCGCCGTCAGCAACCAAAGGAATACCAAATTTGTTAAAGGTCTGTACAATATCATCATTGCGTGTTCTGGCAGCGACCAGCAGACTGATATCTTCAAAAGCAACCTCCTGCTCATTATGCAGACGGATAATTTCCTGAGCAACCAATTTAACTTCTCCAGGACTTATCAAATCATCTGACAGCTCTTCTTCTGCTTGTGTTTGACTGTCTGTATCATAAATCAAAAATTCTGTCTCATTCTGCGGACGCAAAAGCTGTTGTCCTGCACTGCCGGCAACCAATTTGTGGTTTTTATCATAAAGAATATCACCGATCTGTTCATCCATCAGATGGCTAAAAAGACTGTTGACAGATGCTAAAACGTTTACGTGACTGCGGAAATTTTCTTTTAGAATAATGAGACGCCCTGCGTCCGGATTTTCCTGAAAATCCTTAAACTTTTGATTAAAAATTTGGGGATCAGCCTGCCGAAATCGATAGATAGACTGTTTCATATCTCCTACCATAAAACGGTTGCGACCGTTAGATAAGAGCTCCAGCAGCCGCTCCTGCATATGATTGGTATCTTGATATTCATCCACCATGACTTCGTAATATTTATCCTGATAGGCATGGCGAATCGTTTCATTTTCTTCCAAAATAGCAATAGCAAAATGGGCAATATCAGTAAACTCAAAAACACTTTCCTGAATTTTAGCCTGCAGGTATTGCTGAGAAAAATCAAGGACAAAAGCCTGCAGCAATTCCAGCAAAGGCTGACTTTCAGCTTGATAACTTAAGACAGTCTCCAAGTGCCGAAAACTGTTCAGTCGGCTGTGCAAATTCTTAAAAACCGGGTACTTTCTGCCGGCAACCGTTACGGCAGAACCGGCAGGAAGAAGGTCAGTAACATCGCCTATAAAATCAGAAAGACTGCCCTTGCCGTAATTCTCAGCAAAATGCAGAGCCCAATCCGATAGATTTTCTATAATACGGAGATGCTTTTGATAGGCCGCAGTCAGCTTTCCTTTGCTTGTATACTTTTTATAGTCTTCTAATTCTGTCACATCTCGCAGACTGTCTGCAGCTTCCTGCATCGCAGCAAGCAAATTGCTGATAAACAGCTGGGGGACAGAGTCAGTATCGGTATAAGTCTGAGATCCTTTTAAAAAGACGTTCTGCAACCATTTCTTAGGATTGCTGGTCGACTGACTGAAAGCATGAATCTGATAGACAACCTGTTTAAAGGCCTGCAGATCTTTACGATAGCCGGAGAAATTTTTAACTAATTTGCGGAAAAGATGAGCCTGCCTGCCTTGGCTGTAGTCGCTGAAAAGGTCGCTGAAGACTTCATCTTTAAGAATATCCTGCTCGCTTTTATCCTGTATAATCCGATAGTTAGGTGCAATCCCCAATATATAGCCATAGCGGTTAAGAATTTGCTGAGTAAAAGCATCCATTGTTCCAATATCAGCAACAGGAAGACTGGAAAGCTGTTCACTCAAATACTGTTTAAGCGCCTTATCATCTGTTTCCTGCAAGGCTTCTCTCAGTTTTTTTTCCAAACGTTCTTTCAGTTCTCCGGCAGCTTTAACTGTAAAAGTGGAAATAAACAAACGGTCTACACTTATCCCGCATAAAATTTGGCTGATAATCCTCTCAACCATTACGAATGTTTTTCCAGAACCTGCAGAAGCAGAAACAAGAATATTGCTGCCTTGTGTATAAATAGCCTCAATCTGCTCAGCTGTACGCTTTTGACTGCGCTGAGACTGAGCTTCCCTGAGCTGCAGCTCTTTAATCTCCTGATCTGTCAAAAATGACTTAAAAGACATTCCCCCTCCTTTTACACACAAGATACAAAGCCCGTTAAAAGAGCAAAGCAAAAATGACGGTAAGCTCGAAATCTCCGATTTCGCCAGCGCACCTCTGCCAGAACGACTAGAAAGGTGCAGTCGACTGTTAAGACGACAAAGCTTTCAGACGTTTACGGCTGACGGTAAGCTCGAAATCTCCGATTTCGCCAGCGCACCTCTGCCAGAACGACTAGAAAGGTGCAGTCGACTGTTAAGGCGACAAAGTTCGTTGTCCCATCCCCCAAATTTAAAGCTTTGAAAAAACGAATAAAGTACCGCTAGACGACTAGCGTCTTGCACATAACACTATAGCAAACATTAAGGCCTATTTTTAAAATCGTCCTTCAGACGTTTACGCTGGCAGTAACGCAGCCGGCCCATTTAACATGGGGCAGAGTCTATTTCTTCTCTATTTTATCCTTTTCATCTCGCATTAATTTCAGAAATCCTTCCCGCTTTTCTTTCTGCGGTAATTTCAGAAGCCGTCTGGCATAGCCTAAGTCCTGATCAGCACTGAAACGTGTAATTGCCTTGAGCTGATCACCCTGAACGGTGCGGCCGTCCTCACTGTAAGGATTAATGAGAAACTTGCCTTGCCGGATTCGGTCAGCAGCTTTAAGATATAAGGATTTATTATACTGAAGCAAAAGAGCTAGCTCTGACTGACTGTAAAGAGACTGATGCAGGTGGTAGAGATTTTTAGGAAGTTTTTCACTTTCACTATCTAAAAAAAGGCCTCTGTAGGTTAATTCCTTATGCAGTTCCCCCACAATACCACCAATAACTTTCACCTTGTTCAAATCAATCTGAGGTTCCTGCATTTGAAGATACATAGCCCCAAAAACAGACGGATCTGCCGACAGCTGCTGATTATCATATAAAGCCGCCAGATAAGTGACCAGCTGAGGACTCAGACCATTATAAAAACGGCCGATATCAAAAGAATTTCTACTGGACTTATAATCCACAATCCCAAGGCTCCCGTCTGCCAGAGCATCAATTCGGTCAATGATACCCTGAACAGTGACCTGTCTGTCCAGTGTAAAACTAAAGCTCTGCTCCTCGCTTTGAACGCTGAAAGGACTGATCTGTGCCAATACAGCACCTGTGCTTTTGGCAATATCTTCTAAAACAGTCAGAATATAACGGCTCTCCGCATTTTCTTCATAAACGTCCCGGAAACGTTTATCTTGATTAACGGCTGTCAGCGCCCCTTCTAATTTTTGGTCAAAAGAACGGTCTGTTCTGTCCTGCATCAGCAGTTCAAAAACTTTGTGCAGGTAAGTGCCATGATAGCGCACATCTGGGTGAATGCTGTCCTGCTCCTGCAGTCCCAGCACATACTGTAAGAAATACTTATACTGATTATTATAAAAAACAGTCAAAGCTGACGCCGATAGATTAAGCGGCTGACTGTCAGGAAAACGCAGCCGCATCACTTCATCAGCAACTGTCTTAGTGCTCAGATGATGGACCGGTTCTGGAAGAGTCAGATTATCCTGATCCAGCTCTCTCTGTAAATATTGGGCGGCTTTTGACCAAAAAGAGGGGGTCTTCTCAAGAAGATCTTCCTTAATCATAATGTTATTAAAGCCAAGCAGGCTGGATAAGACTCTTTTATGATGACCGATATCAGACGGACCGGTTAACTGCTCTGCCGGTCCTTTTTCCACAATTGGGACACCCATTTCCGCTAACTCAAGCAGGTAAGGCGATATGTCATCTGCAGCTTCATTTAAAATCTGCGGCATACTGAGGACCAATTCCTGCTGAGCCGCTGCAAAAAGCGACAAGGCAAGAAAATGGTTTTTCTTCATATTTTCCTGACTGACAATGGCAAAATGCCGACCTTCCGGCGCAGCCGCATTAACTCTTTCTCTTTCTTCATCTGAAATAAGACTGAAATTGCGGGACATTTTAGGAAAATTTGTCCGGGTCATGCCCAAGGCAAAGACAAACCTGTTGCTGTGGGGCTCAATTAAGTCATAAGATTTAACATGAACCACATCAAGAGTTGCCGGCACTAAGCGGTATTGGGCAGCCAGTATACCGCTTTTCAGCAGTGTCAAAAATTCCGCTACGCTGAGTTTTTCCTGACCGAAAACAGTCTGAAACTGCTCTAAGATATTGGTAAAAGTCTGCCAGACCTGCTCATGCTGTTCTGCTTCTGCTTGAGGTAAATCAACCGTCAGTTTGGTAAAATTATCAGTAAAACGGGCAGTATCCAGCAAAGACAGAAATTTTTTCAGAAGCGACTTTCCCAGCTGCTTCTGACTTTTGAAAAAGGTCTGCAAAGGCGCAGTAAGCTGCTGCCGCACTGCATTTAAAGCAGCTAAAGAATATTTTCCCTGATTATTGCTGGTGAAGTCTTTGGTAAATCTGGCCTGCCCTTTAATATCAGCATAAAGCAGGTACTGGATAAATTTATCAGAAATCTCCTGACTCAAAGTTCCGAAAAGTCTCGACTGAAGCAGATTAATCATATCTTCTGTCCGCCAATTATAACGTTTAAGACGCTCTAAGGATTCAATAAAGCGAACAAGCGGGTGGCTGCTCATGGTCTCTGCCTTGCCAAAATAATATGGAATTTCATATTTGTCGAAAATCTTGCCCAGCTGCAAACGGTAGGCATCAACATCGCCCAGCAACACAGATATATCCTTGTAGCGGTAACCCTCAGATAACTTCTGCCGGATAGCTCGGGCCAAATGTTCGACTTCCTCTTTTTGGTTAACAGCCTGCCAAATGCTGATATGCTGCTTATCTTTCTCATTTAAAACAGATGAAGAACTTTCAGTAAAATCATGTTTTGCTTCAAAGAGACGGGAAAGACGGGTTAAACTGTCCAGACCCTTATCAGGTCCTTCAGTATAAACCGGCCTGGTCTGAAATTTCTCTGCTAAGGCAGCAAAGAAACTCAAACTGGCTTCATACACATTACCGGCTGTAAACGAGGCTTTATAGGCCTTTTGGCTGATGTAAGTTCCAATAAGGATGTCGTCGCATCTACCATGCAAGAGTTCAATTAAGTGCTCTTCTTCTGCTGAAAAACGAGTAAAGCCATCTATAATCAGCACAGTGTTCTTCAGGCTCTCATCTATAATTCCGGATTCTACTTTTTGAGCAAAATAAGCCAGAGGGCTTTGATTAGTATAGCCGCCAAGCTCCAAAAGGGTTTCAGCAGCTGTTAAAATCTTCCGTAAATCATCCTCTTTCTCCGGTGAATCCAAGTCTCTTAAATCTGAAGCAGCCAAGTTGGCTGTCTTTAATTCTTGATGCAGCTCCACCAGCTGCCGGATAAAATTGGGATCCTGCCGCAGACCGCCATAAACATTTAAATCTTCCGGCGCAAAGGCCGCTAAAGCGCGGTAAAACAACATAGACAGGCCTGTGTCATCAAGTGTCTGCCGGGATTTATAATCATTTAAGGTAAAATAACGAGCCATTTGCACAAAACGCGTGACTGTAATAGCAAAGGAGGCCTGAGTAGGCAAAACCTGCAAAACAGCTCTTTCTTTTTCAAAAGACAGCGAACTGGGAGCAATGTAAAAAACACGCTTCCCTTTTTTTGAAAAAGCATAGGCCTTTTGTGCCAGAATATCTGTTATATTATATTGAATATCTGTATAAAGCAGCTGCATAATACTCCTTTGCCCTGAAATCTGTTTTGCTTTTAAAACATGCCAAACTATCGCTTAAGACAGGCCCTAGCTTAAAAGAATAAACAGATATATTACAGGTCACCAAACAAAAGTCTGAAAATCGCTTGAGTCTCATTTAAGAACAGAAGTTAAATAAAGAGACAGCTCTTTTCGGCCCTATCTCTTGAAAAAGGTAAAATTTTAAGGTTTTCTTGTCTTTTTATTATATCAAAAAGACAGCCTGACTGCTTTGTTTTAGCTGGGGCAAGTCAGAAAAACTCTGCAGGACAGCCAAATAGCCAAACATTGCTGACCTTATACATTAACTCTCCAAAAATTAACAGCTAAATTAAACAGCCCTAAGAGCTGCGAAGCGAGGCAGGACTTTTGTCCCAGCCTCGCTTCACTTTTTTAGATACATGCGTTTGACGCAGTGGTTGTTTGGAGACTCTTAGCCCTTATCAAACAAGGGACAGCGACCTCCTTAATCAACTGTGCGGAGATGGGACAGATGGGACAAGAAAAGCAAATCATCATTTTATGACGATTTGATTTACCGATTTGTGTCCCACTCCCTTTTTGATAGTTGCAGATAAAGCCTTAGCACGGTCTCTTTTTGCAGTCTTGCAGGGTTTGTTTTAGCGAATCTCTGCGCCGATACGATCAGTCAGGGCTCCTGTGATTTTTTCCATATATTTGGCAACATCATCATCGGTTAGATTAGCTGCAGGATTTTGGAA
Source organism: Streptococcus huangxiaojuni (assembly GCF_040930515.1). Classification (NCBI taxonomy): domain Bacteria; kingdom Bacillati; phylum Bacillota; class Bacilli; order Lactobacillales; family Streptococcaceae; genus Streptococcus; species Streptococcus huangxiaojuni. Next base: position 7,959 of record NZ_JBFQEG010000010.1, on the reverse strand, counting down.
AGTCAGATTGTAGGCCATCGATTTCTTATTACCTTCAATATGGCTTCCCTCATAGACATCAAAGAGTTTCACTGCCGATAAATATTTGACATTTGCTGACGCAATTGTCTCAAGCACTTCTTTATGGCTGACGGTTTTATCCAGTAAAAGGGCAATGTCCCGAGAAACACTTGGAAATTTGACAATCTCTTGGAAGACTTTAGCGGGCTGAATTTTAGCCGAAACAGCGCTTAGACTCAATTCAGCGACATAGGTTTCCGGGATTTCATAGGCTTTAGCGGTACGTGGATGGACCTGACCTAAATAGCCTATTGTCTGACCATCTAATAAAATCAAAGCTGTACGGCCGGGATGCATACTGCTGAACTCCTTGCTGGCTGAAAAATCGAAATGAAGTCCCAGTTTATCGGCCAATGTTTCAATAATGCCTTTTATATAAAAGAAATCAACGGGAAGAGCGGGCGTTTGAAAATCTTTTTGAGCAACTAAACCAGAGATCGCCACCGCAAATGTGTCGACCTCATTTGGCAGCTCTTCCGTAGGGCTGCCGGTTTGTTCAAAGATCTTGCCAATCTCATAAACAGCAATATTGGTATTTTTACGAGCTGCATTATAGGCGATAGTATCAAGCATTCCGGCAACCATATTCTGCCGCAGGGCAGACCGCTCTGTACTCATCGGCCACATCAGTTCTGTCAGCTGACTGGGCTGAAAAGTAAATTCCAGAGCCTTATCAGGCCTTGTCAGGGCATAAGAGATAATTTCTGATAAGCCGGCCCCTTCGGCAATCGTCCGTACCTTGCGGCGCAGTTTCTGCGCTTTGGTCAGCTCTCCAAGCGTTCCAGCTGTTTCCGGCAAGGTTGTAGGCAGTTTATCATAGCCGTAAATACGAGCGATTTCTTCTACCAAATCAGCTTGAATCTTAATATCCCAGCGCCGTCTGGGAACAGCTACCGTAAAGGCCTCTGCTCCGCCGCTCACAGTAAAACCAAGCTGGTCAAAAATGGCTTCAATATCACTGAAGGTCAGTTCTGTTCCCAAACGAACATTAACATAGTCAAGGCTGCTGGAAACGGCTACCGTATCTGTCGGAAGAAAGCCTGCTTCAACACGGCCGTTAAGCACTGTCCCGCCTGCAATCTCTGCCAGCATAGCTGCAGCAAAGTCAAGGGCTTCAGCAACAGTGGCATAATTAACCCCTTTTTCAAACCGAGCGGAAGATTCCGAACGCAGATTCAGCCGGCTCCCTGTTTTCCTAACAGCTCCAGCATCAAAAACAGCCGCTTCAAGAACAACACGATTTGACTGCTGATTAATTTCGGTAGCAAGCCCTCCCATCACACCGCCAAGTGCAACTGCCTGGTCAGCTACAGAGATTACAATATCATCAGAGATTAATTCACGTTTTTGACCGTCCAAAGTCACCAAGGTCTCACCATCATGTGCATCACGCGCTACAATTTCTCTGCCTTTAAATGTATCCAAGTCAAAGGCATGCATGGGCTGACCAAAATAAAGCAGGATATAATTTGTTATATCAACGATATTATTAATCGGACGGATACCTGCATTCATCAGCAGATTTTGCAGCCACTGAGGGCTGGGGGCGACTGTTACATTTTCAACTACCCGCGCCTGATAGCTTAAGACCTTATCAGATTCAATAGCGACCTTAATCAGATCTGCGGCTTTTTTTTCTGTTTCAATCAGCCTTTTTTCTGGAAAATGAACTTTCTTGTTATAAATAGCTGCCACTTCGTGAGCTACACCGCGCATAGACAGTGCATCTGCCCGGTTAGGTGTGATGGCCAATTCGATAATCTCGTCGTCCCAGTCTAAATAAGGGAAAACACTGCTGCCGGGAACAGCATCCTCCGGCAGATAATAAATACCGTCAGCATAAGCTTTGGGGACAACAGAAGCAGAAATCCCCAGTTCTTGAAGGGAACAAATCATCCCTAAAGATTCCATACCGCGAATCTTGCCCTTTTTAATTTTATAGTTGTCAGCAATACGGGCACCGGGAAGAGCTACAATGACCTTAATACCGGCTTTAATATTAGGTGCACCGCAGACAATCTGGCGCAGTTCATCTTCTCCAACATTGATCTGACAGCGGTAAAGATGGGTTTCAGGCACCTTTTCACAGCTGATAACTTCGCCAACCACAATTTTCTTAAGACCTGCGGCTGGGCTTGTAACACCTTCTACTTCAATGCCTGTCACCGACATTTTATCCGAAAGTTCAAGGGCTGTCACATCTAAATCAACAAGTTCCTGCAACCATTTATAACTAACTAACATAATAACCTGACTTTCTTTTTTATTTTAACGCTTTTTTCAATAACCAGTCTTTATCCAGCTTATCTCCTACTGCAAACAGATGCTCAGAAAATTTGACAAAACCATACTCAGCATATAAAGACTGGGCTTTTAGATTCTTTTCCCAGACACCCAGCCATGCCCAGTCGCAGCCGGAAGCCTGAGCCAGCTCAAGTGCGAACTCAAAGAGTCTTTTTCCTAATCCCCGGCCTTGAAATTTCTGTAAAATGTAGAGACGCTGAATTTCAAAAGCTGAAGGCAGAATTTGCTCAGTCTGAGCTGATCCCCAGTTCACCTTTAAAAAACCGGCTTCCTGACCGTCAAGCAGAAGAAAATACGTGTCAGACTCATGACTTTGAAGCTCTTCTCGCAAGACCGGCAGGCTGTAGGCCTGATTAAAAAAGACTTGGAGCTGTTTTGGACTGTTATCAAAAGCAAAGGTTTGACAGAATGTTTCAATCGCTATTTCCTGCAATAAAGGCAGTTTATCCGGACTGACTTTCTTTATCTCAATCATCTTACACCTCCACAAGGTCTGTTTTGACCGGTTGCGTCTGCTGCAGTTTTGCAACTCTTTCATCGACCGATCCGGCGGAACCAGAGCACACTTATTATATAAATTCTCTCTTAACCGTTTTAAGACAGAGAGCTGCCCTACTTAAACTGCTGGATGAAACGGATATCTCCTTGATAAAAGTCGCGGATGTCATTGATACCGTAGCGCAGCATGGCAATCCGCTCCTGCCCCAGACCAAAAGCAAACCCTGAATATTTCTCAGCATCCACACCGCTCATTTCCAGGACAGACGGATGGACCATACCGGCGCCGAGAATTTCAATCCAGCCCGTTTTCTTACAAACATTACAACCCTCTCCGCCGCATTTAAAACAGGAGACGTCTACCTCAACTGAAGGTTCGGTAAAAGGGAAATAAGACGGACGCAGCCGAATACGGCGATCCTGTCCAAACATTTTTTGGCTGATTAATTCTAATGTTCCCTTTAAATCTCCCATTGAAATTTGTTCACCGACAACCAGCCCTTCAATTTGATGAAACTGGTGTGAATGGGTCGCATCGTCAGTATCCCGGCGAAAAACCCGGCCAGGCGAGATCATCTTCAGCGGTCCCTTGGAAAAATCATGGCTGTCCAGCGTCCGAGCCTGAACAGGACTGGTATGGGTCCGCAGCAGGATATCCTGACTGATATAGAAGGTATCCTGCATATCACGTGCCGGATGGTCTTTGGGCAGGTTCATGCGTTCAAAATTATAATAGTCTTCTTCGACCTCAAGACCATCAACAACCTGATAGCCCATACCTAAGAAGATATCTTCAATTTCTTCACTGATCTGACTGAGAACATGCCGGCTCCCCAGTTTAATCTGCCTCCCCGGGAGCGTAACATCCAGACTTTCAGATTCTAACTGAGCCTGGATTTTAGCTGCCTCAATTATTTTAGCCTGCTCTTCAAAGGCTTTTGTCAGCACATCGCGCACTTCATTTACCTGCTTGCCGACAATCGGACGAGCCTCAGCAGATAATTCTTTCAGCCCCTGCAAGAGTTCCGTCAAAGATCCCTTTTTCCCTAAAATCTGAACGCGCAGTTCCTGCAATTCCTTAGCGTTATCACCGCGCATTTTTGCCAGCTTGGCTTGTGTTGAATTTTTTAAATCTTCTAATCGTTCTTGTAATTCCATCGTCTTTCCTTCCTGTCGGTTAAGTAGGATTGTGCTGCAGCATTTTGCCATCAGCAGCCGGACAGCCTGCTGCCATAAAAAAATGCCAACGCTCCTTCATTTCTGCGGAGCGTTGACACGCGGTACCATCCGTTTTCTGCCTGATATTTACCAAGCCTTAATTGCTAAAGTCCCTGTCTTTGAGTGAATTCACCTTATTTTCATTTAGGAGGTTTCCAGTCGCAGCCCCCTTTCCCTGTCAAACTGCCATAAGGTTACTAGTCTCAGTGACTTCGAATCCTATTCAATTACTATTTATTCTAACAAAATTTTAAAACATTGACAAGATTAATTCACTAGGATTTCACCCGAATAATAATTGACAGTCAGACCGCTTTGGACATTAGGGACAAAAACATTAAATTCTAAACTGCCGTCCGCTGATTTGGCTTCAAGCTGTGTTCCGCTGGCCAAAATATTATCTCCATCGTAAATCAAAGTCACTCGGTAACGAACACGTTTATTACTGTCCAGAGCTTTTCTGACAAGACTTTCATAATAGTTTTGACCGGTTGCGTCTGCTGAGGAAGCCTGATTAGCCCAAGCAAGCTGTGTGGCAATATTATCTGGATTGCTTGTCGAAGCATCATAGCCCCGAAGTCCTCCCACCAGAGAATAAGCCAGCAAATGCCCCCGGTCGACAGCATGATCGTAAGGACCAGATAAATTTTGAATTTGATGCCAGCCCGGAGGTGTCCAAGAATTTGTGCGATTGCCAGTTTCCTGCCGGCTTTTATACTGTCTGGTTGATTTTGCTAAAAGAGCATTGGCAACTGTCGGAACCTTTTCTCCCTGAACAGTCTTTGTTTTATTGTTAGCATAAGGGGCGCTTGAAACCTTGGCATTTAAATCGGTCTGATTATTATTGATAATATAGGCGCCTGCGCCATTCCATTGGATGGAAGGGCCGAGCTGCTTTTTGACATTTTCTGTTAAGACCGTTTCTGCTAAAGACTGATCCGGTCTTTTAGCCTGCAGGTCTGAACCGTTAGAAGAAGGTGCAGAAGACGGTTCAGCAATAAAATCTGTGAGCTCCTTAACAAGCGGATTATTGGAAAGCGGTGTTCCGCCAGCTAACAGGCTTCCTCCCAAAAGAAGCAGAAAAAGTAAGAGAGAAAGGATAGATTTTTCTCTTCTCTTATTCTTCAATGCAGTCCCTCCTCCATCAAGATACAAAGCCCATTTAAAAATCCGTATGAAAATAGGGGATGGCAAGTGATGCTGGCATCACGCTGACGGCCATCTTTTTCACTAGGATTTTAGGGCGTGTTCAATTCATCAAGATACAAAGCCCGTGAAAAACGCAAAAGGAAAATAGGGGACTGACTGACGAATCTCCAGATTCTAGGTCAGGCTATCTTTTTCCCGCAGCGTTTAGCCCATGTTCAATTCATCTAGATACAAAGGCCGTTTAAAAATCCGTATGAAAATAGGGGATGGCAAGTGATGCTGGCATCACGCTGACAGCCATCTTTTTCACTAGGATTTTAGGGCGTGTTCGATTCCATCAAGATACAAAGCCCGTGAAAAACGCAAAAGGAAAATAGGGGACTGACTGACGAATCTCCAGATTCTAGGTCAGGCTATCTTTTTCCCGCAGCGTTTAGCCCATGTTCAATTCATCAAGATACAAAGCCCGTTTAAAAATCCGTATGAAAATGGCGGTAAGCCAGAAATCTTTGATTTCGTTGGCGCACCCCTGCCAAGACGACTAGAAGGGTGCGGGCGGCTCTTAAGACGACAAAGCCTTCAGACGGCTACGGCTGGCGGCAACTAGGTAACGATACAGATTTCTAGCCCCCTCACTCTCCCTTTTCTGGGTTCGGGCTGAAATCATCCACTGGATGATTTCACTGCACAGAGCTTAGTTGCGTTCCAACAAGAAAAAGCAGGACCGTCCTACTTTCCCGTGAATTTACTGATCAGTTCCTGCCATTTGTCAGGCGACAGCAGAGCAAAAGGATTTTCTCCGTCTCCTATAAAACTGTAGCCAAGCATCAGACCGACAGCAAAACATAAAAGACATAAAAGAGCAATAAAGAAAACAAGCAGTAACTGTTTAAGGACATATTTCCAGCCGCTATTCATAATGATTAACCTGCAACTCGTTGAATTTTAGCACCTAACTGAGCTAATTTTTGGTGAAAATGGTAGTAGCCGCGATCCAGATGTGTCAGCTTACCTACAGTTGTTCTGCCGTTAGCAACCATACCTGTAAGAATCAAGGCAGCACTGGCCCGAAGATCTGTTGACATCACAGGTGCCCCCTGCAATTCTTCACCGCCGTGAATCATCGCTGTATCGCGTAAAATTTCTGAATGCAGCCGCATCCGACGCATTTCTTCTAAATGCTGGAAGCGGTTTTCAAAAACAGTCTCAATCATAGTAGACTCGCCTTTGACAACAGCCATTAAAGCTGTAAACTGAGCCTGCATATCTGTTGGAAAACCGGGATGGGGCATCGTTTTAACAGTCACCGGTCTCAGTTTTTTGACATCGGACTTCACCCGAATACCTTTCTCCTCATCTGTCACTTCCACTCCCATCTCACGAAGTTTCGAAATCAAGGGCCGATTATGTTCCCAGACAGCATCTCTGATTAAAACATTGCCTGAGGTCATCGCTGCTGCGACCATAAAAGTACCAGCCTCAATCCGGTCCTGAACCACATCATGATCGGCACCGTGAAGGCGGTCAACCCCTGTAATCACCAGAGTTTCTGTTCCGGCTCCTTTAACATTGGCTCCCATTTTATTCAGTAAAAGAGCTAAATCAACAATTTCGGGTTCCCGTGCAGCATTCTCAATAATGGTTACACCTTCAGCCAAGGTTGCTGCCATCATCAGATTCTGCGTTGCACCTACAGACGGAAAATCCATATAAATCGTTGTGCCATGGAGTCTGGAAGCCGTCGCAGTGATATCTCCTCCTGACTGGCGAATCTCTGCTCCCATCGCTTCCAAGCCTTTCAAATGCAAATCAATCGGCCGGCTGCCAATGGTACAGCCACCAGGCATCGACACTTTAGCATGCCCGTTTCGGGCCAAGATAGGGCCGAGAACGACAATCGAAGCCCGCATCTGACTGACATACTCATAAGGAGCAACATCTAAAATATCTCCGGAAGCATCAACAGTCACCATATTCTGATCTTCATCAAAATCAACAGAAATATTCAAACCTCTGACGACATGATTCATGGTAAAAACATCTGAAAGAATGGGAACATTTGTTAATCTCGTTTTGCCTTCCGTCGGTAAAATGGTTGCAGCCAGCAAAGGAAGCACAGCATTTTTGGCCCCCTCAATGACGACTTCACCTTCTAAGCGGGTATGACCGCCTTCAATTATTATCTTATCCAACTTTTTCTCCATTTCTTAAGACCTAATACTTAAAATTATATCATAGTTTGGAGAATTCTGCCCTTATTGTAGTATAAAAAAGAGGTTCTGACTGATTTCAATAACTTCCAGCATTAAGTGGCTGACCAGATAGCCTAAGGCGGCGCTTAACAAAATCACAAAGAGCCTGAGACGCCTGATATTTTCAGGAGTCATTTTAATGGCCTTATGCCAGTCAAAAACACTGGTCAGCAGCTGGAAAAAAAGAATCGTAAAAAAAAGATGCGACGCTAAAGCGATAATATTATTAATGATTTCCATAAGAGTTATTATAACAAAAAGTCACACTTACTGCAGTAGCGTGACTTTTTGAAATTTCAAATCTTATCATAATCATTTAAATGATCGGACAGAACAGTTTCAATAGCCTTACGCCCTGCTCCCTTTATCGCCTTGTCCAGCTGACCGCCTAAAGCCTCTATCTCACTCTTGGCCTGCAGCGCCCGCGCACTTATCTTCTCATCATAATCACTGACCAAACTGCGCCGCTCACTCTTTA